>NZ_BFBB01000003.1:486042-845008 GCF_003114855.1 Leptospira ryugenii
GGCCTCCTCTACATTCAACTTCACTTGGTGCAGAGGATTTTTTGTTTCTTCTTCAGGAATGGAAAGGGTTTCCCGCACATCGAAGATGAGCTGTATCCTTTGGTCGAAATGTTTTTTCCTTTCTCGGTAAGACATGGTAGACTTTGCCAAAACCGAGAGAGAGAGGCAGAAAATTAGGAGATACACTATGGGTTTCATTTATTTCTTCTGAGCTTCTGGATACGAAACTTTTCCTTGTTCGTCGATCACGGGGACTTGCGGGACCGATTCTCTTTTAGCACCTTCTGTCTCTTTGATGAGAGCATTCGCTTCCAACAATAGATCCAAACGTTTCGCTGTGATAAATCCATAATTATCATCGTGTTGCTCTAACAAATCCAGTGGTTTCGCGTCTGGATTTCCCGGAGGCTGTACGGTTCGTTCCATACGTTTGTTTTCTATGAAGTTGATGAGGGTGTTCCTCACTTTTTCATAGTTTCTTTGTTTTTCCTCTTCACGAGCTTCTTTCAAATCTTCGTTAGATCGGTATTGGTATTCAGGTTTGTCTTCATCCGGAGTTTTACTGTAGATCATCGCAAGGATTGCAAATCGTTTTGCACGTCTAAGAGTCAATATCCCCTCTTGGTAGAGTTTCAATTTGTAACGATATTGGTGAGGACTGGAGTTCAATCCAGTTGTATATAAATCTTCGGCTGACCTTAGGTCACGGAAACCCAATCTGAGCAATGCTTTTGATTGGCTATCATTGGAACGAATGATGGTAGGAGCCGCTGATTCTAGCAAGGAACGAGCATCTTCAATGTATTTTTGGATCACAACTTCAAAGATGTTTTTCAATTCGCCTTGAGCTCTTCTCAACTGACGGAAAGCATAAGTGTAATTGCTTTGGAGATACCACATATTCCCTGAGAAGTCGGATTGGTTCGCTTCCTTTAAGAGCTTAAAGTAATCGTGGTCTAGATTTTTTTTACCTGTATCGGCACTAGGAGTGGCTGTTGGTTGGGCAGATGGAGCCTCTTCTTGAGGAGGAGCCAGATTGCTCAAACAAACATTGATGAAACTGATGTTTTCTTTGTTTTCAAAGATTAAAATCCCCAAATTCGTTTGTTCGGGGGAAACGGCACTCAAATGTGAGATGTGAACACTCGCAAGCGCCGCAAAGAGGATGATTTTCCATTTTCCCATAGCTCTACCTTAGAATATATATCGGAGAGCTAGGGAAAACCTTTCCTACTTTTTACAATTTTTGTATGCGTTCCAAGGCAGAAATCACATCCTCTCGCTTTCCAAAGGCGGAAAGGCGGAAATACCCTTCCCCGGCGGGTCCGAACCCCGAACCTGGAGTACCCACCACCTGAGCGGATTGGAGCAGATGGTCGAAAAACTCCCAGGACTTCATTCCCTTTGCTGTCTTCAACCAGATATACGGAGCGTTGGTCCCTCCAAATACAGTATACCCCGCTTTGCCCAATCCCTCTCGGATGAGACGTGCGTTCTCCATATAGTAGGCAATCTGCTCTTTGATTTCCATTTGGCCTTGGGGAGAAAAGACTGCCTCAGCTCCCTTTTGTGTGATGTAAGAGACCCCATTGAATTTTGTACTATGGCGTCTCGACCAAAGAGAATTGAAACTCACAGATTCTCCAGCCTTCGTCTTTCCTTTCAGTTCTTTCGGGATGACAAGATAGGCACAACGTGTTCCTGTAAACCCCGCTGTTTTGGAAAAGGAGCGGAATTCCATAGCCACTTCTTTAGCACCAGGAATCTCAAAGATAGATTTTGGGATGTTAGGGTCTTGGATGAAGGATTCATAGGCAGAATCAAATAGAATGATACTTCCATTTTTTTTGGCAAACTCGACCCACTCTGTTAGGCGGGCTTTGGAAGCAACCATACCAGTGGGGTTGTTGGGATAGCAGAGATAGATGATGTCTGCCTTTTCTTTTGGAAACTCTGGTTCAAATTGATTGGCTTCTGTGGCGGGCATATATACTATATTCTGGTATCTACCATTGGCATCTGCTTCACCGGTTCTCCCAGCCATCACATTTGTATCAACATACACTGGATAGACGGGATCTACCACCGCAATCTTTGCATCCAAGGCAAAAATTTCTTGGATATTGCCACAATCACACTTTGATCCGTCGGAAACAAAAACTTCGTCTTCATCAATCTTTACACCTCGTTTTGTGTAATCGTGTTCAATGATCTTTTGGATTAAAAAACTGTAACCTTGCTCTGGGCCATAGCCGTGGAATCCTTGTGGATTGCCCATTTCTTTGGCGGCCTCCACCATCGCATTTACTATGCTAGGTGCTAAAGGCAAAGTTACGTCTCCAATGCCAAGTCTGATGATCTTCGCTTGGGGATTGCTCTCCGCATAGGCTTTAACACGTCGTCCGATTTCAGGGAATAGATACCCTGCTTTCAATTTTAAATAGTTTTCATTGATTCCCGTCATCTGAGTCCTCACTAGGTTTTTCGATTAATTTTCTGGAGCGGAAGCCGTCATTGTATCCATGTTCATACATGACATCATCTTCGCCCCAAGTCCAACAATAATAGCCCTTCCCATGATCAAAGTCCACCAACCAGAGACCTTTCACGTCTAAGCCCAATGCTAACATCTGCCCCGACCAGGATTGCACCAAGTCTGCAATCTCTGCTTCTTTTGTTTCCATAACATTCTCTGGATAAATAGAGGCTCTCAATTCTTTAGCCAGCACAGAACATTTTTCGTAATATTCAGAAGTGATTTCAATAATGGTCGGTAGAACTTCTTTCGCTTCCCTTAGGGTCCATATTTTTTTCCCCATAAAGATCTAGAAATCGACTCCCAAACTCAAACAAAGTAGAGCCATCCGTACGACAACACCATACTTTGCCTGTCGAAAGTACGCTGCGTTCGGTAGATCATCCACATCGGTTGAAAGTTCGTTCACCCTTGGGAGAGGATGTAAAATCGTAGTTTGTTTTTTAGAAGCTAATACAAGCTCCTTGTTTACTTTATAAATATCTTTTAATCGTTCATACTCTCTATGGTCAGCAAATCTTTCTTCTTGTATGCGTGTAACATATGCAACATCTGAGTCCCAAACAGCTTTGATATCTGTTGTCTCCTCCCAGGTCATAGGGAAGCCACTTAAATACTTTTTGTAGGTATCAGGGAGCCTCAACTCTTCTGGCGAAATTAGGTATAAATGCACAGAATAATGACGTAACAGATTGATGAGTGAATGAATCGTCCTTCCGTATTTTAGATCACCAATAAAGGCAATGGACAGCCCGTCTAGGGTTCCTTTTTCAGAAATAATAGTGTATAAATCCAGGAGCGCCTGTGTTGGGTGTTGCCCTGCTCCATCACCCGCGTTGATCACAGGTATGCTGACCGCACCAGCAGCAATCCGAGAGCTTCCTTCCACTGGGTGGCGGATAACAGCGATATCAGCATAGCCTTCGATCATCTTCATGGTGTCGTATAATGTCTCACCTTTGGAAATGGAAGAAAATTGAAACCCGACCGTAGAAACGAGGCGGCCACCTAACCGTTCCATGGCGGTTTCAAAAGATAGCCTAGTCCTAGTGCTAGCTTCAAAAAAAAGCGATGCGAGAAGTTTGCCTTTGAGAATACCAAATGCATCCCCGGACTCCTGCAAAGAATGCATCTTCTTTGATTTTTTGATAAGAAAATCAAGATCTTCCTTTGAAAATTGCAGTGTGTCTAGGATATTCCGATGTGAATATGAATACATGTTCCGAAAGCTTTTATCAAAGGTTTTTTGTATCGAAGAAAACGAAAAGAAAATTTTATGTATCTATGTCAGAATCAACACGAAACAAACTTTCGGATATGGAACTCGTGACCCAACATTTGGTGCAACCAGACGATCTCAACTACCACAACAATCTTTTCGGTGGGAAGATGCTGTCTTGGATCGATGAAGGGATGGCAATGTTTGTTATGACAAAAATCCGCTATACAAATATAGTCACAATTTCCATGGACAATGTTGTTTTTAGATCACCAGCGAGAGCCGGAGATATCATACAAATCTATGGCAAAATCATGAAGTATGGAAAATCTTCCGTAACTAGCAAAACTTTAGCCGTAACCAATAACCCACAAACTCAAAAAATTTCAGAGGTGATTGAAAGTGAGATCACCTACGTATGTTTAGGTGAAAATGGAAAGCCTTTTGCTTACTTTAGAAACTTTAACCCTCCCATTTAGGGAAAAGTTGGTGCTCTATGCCAAGTAGACCCAGGATCCTTCCGGCGATAAAATCTCCTAGGTCTTCTAAAGTTTTTGGCATCTGGTAGAATCCAGGTGATGCAGGTAAGATGATGGCTCCAGCTTCATCCAGAGCCAACATATTTCGGAGGTGGATACGGTTGTATGGTGTTTCTCTTGGAACAAGAACCAAGCGTCTTCTTTCTTTTAGGCTTACATCGGCTGCTCTTTCTATGAGGTTTTCTGTAAACCCTGCATGTATAGAGGCTACAGACTTCATACTACAAGGCACAACGACCATCGCATCCCATGCATTGGAACCACTGGCGATGTCGGCACCGATGTCATGAAAGTTTCTGATTTTGAAGGAGTGCACATCACCTAATCCATACCTTTCTCTAAGAAAGGCTAAGATATCCTCTGGCGTTTTGACTTGAGTTTCATATTCTTCTGAAAATATACGAAGTGAAGGTGGACTTACAATCAGAAAGGTTTCGCCTTCTAAATAGGACAGCGCTCTGATAAACCTCGCTGCATAGATACTACCACTCGCACCAGCAAGTCCCACAACCAATCTCATTAGAATGAGATTCCCGATACAATCTTGACCATCAATTCGGACCATTTGTCCATTACGATAGCGAACAAAAGAACTACAGAAATGTATGAGTTGATCTGGTAGAATTGGATGGGAAGTTCCTTTGTTTCATGCGCCCAGGAAAGTTTGTGTTCATAAAAAATGAGAAGTGCGATTAAACCCAAGAGTAGGAAGTACAACATCCCTAAATCGGAAACATAACCAGCAAATCCAAACACAAGAATGGAAATTATATGCATACCCATCGCAACCAAACGTGATGGTGTTTCACCTAACTTTGCTGGTATAGAATGTAAATCTTCTTTTCGATCAAAGTCCATGTCTTGGATGGCATACAACACATCAAAGGCCGCTATGTGGAAGAGTAGACCCAAAGAAAAACTAATGGGAATGAGGGAGATAGACTCAGTGATGGCGATCCATGCCCCAAGAGGCGCTAAGGCCAAAGCAAAACCTAAAACAATATGACAAAACAATGTGAATCGTTTTGTGAGCGAGTAGAGAAATAAGACAAAGAGTGCGGGAAATGAAAGTAGGAATGCTAGCTTATTGACAAAAAAACTCGAAATGATGAAGATAAAAGAGGACAAGCCTATGAACAACAAGGCAGAAATCTTTGAAATCCTCCCGGCGGGAATCTCTCTATTCTCTGTTCTGGGATTTTTTTCATCGATTTCGGCATCCACATAACGATTGAATCCCATGGCGGCACTCCTGGCACTGACCATACAGACCAGACAGAGAAAACCGATCCTCATAAGCTCATTCATTTCAAGCGGCGATTCTAAGTAGGCAAGTACGAAAGAAATAGCGGCAAAGGGTAGAGCAAAGAGTGTATGAGAGAATTTGATCATTTTTCCGTATAAAACGAGGTTGTGGATGAATTTCATCTGGGGACTTCCTCTGCTGGTTTAGACAGAGGCAGGTAAAAATTGGTTCATGAATCTTTCAAATCTACCGTTCTTCTTATTGGAACCTGCTAGAATGAAGATGCATCTCCGAATTATCCTCTCTTTTTTTGCAGTTTTTTCGCAAACTCTCCTCGGTCATCCCAGTTTTGAAGACCGACCCATCCGCTTTTACTACCATTGCGGAAAAAATGCAATCACTGCCATGGACAAGGAAGGAAGAGGTGGCTTTGCAGCCCTAATCTATCATGTCCAAAGAGAAAAACAAGAATTTGAGAAAAAGATGGGCAGAGTGTACTTTTTGTTTCCCTTTCTGTCTCCGAATGATCCTCATCTCAAAAACTTTCCCTATGATGGATTCGAAGAGAAAAAAGGCAACCTGTTTCAGTTAGGACATGTAAAGATAGGTCTAGGAGAAGCGAAAAAAACTGATTGGGTTCAATTGCCTTGGGATGACCTCGACGCTCTTGTTTATTTTGATTTAGGGGAAACGAAACTACCTCCTGCAAAACTTCCAGAACACAAAACGAACACTTTGCCCGTTTTTTTAATCACCGAAGCAAAACATGGTGCTAGATTTCAATTTTTTGGAAATGTTCACCACATCCATTGTCCTATGGATTTTGGAAAAATTGGTGTTTTGGATCTAACATTTCGAAAGCGAGACCTGATCGCAATCCACGAATCTATCGTCTCAATCAACCTTACCGATAGAAATCGGTCTTGGATTCCTTACGATACAAGTGTTACAGAATCAAGTTTGCCAGCTAAGTCGGAGAATATGACGGACAAAGTTCAGCCAACACGCAAGTCGAACATTCAGTTCGGCGGGCTTGGCAATTCTTACGACCGAGAAATATCAGGTACAGAGAAAAGTTTCGGTAAAGATTAGGAGGAAGTAATTTCATAATATCTTTCTCAATCTTCACAGGATCCGTGTTTTTTGTTAGTCCGAGTCGATTGGTCAATCGTTTCACATGTGTGTCCACGACAAATCCTTCGTTTACTCCGTACAATTCGTTCAGAACAACATTGGCAGTCTTTCGGCCAAAGCCTGGAAGTTTGATCGCATCTTCCAAACGATTCGGAATCTTCCCTCCAAATTCTTCAATGAGCATTTTGGCAAAGTTTTTGATATGCTTTGCCTTATTGTGGTAGAAACCAGTTGAGAAGATCAAAGCTTCAATGTCCTTGGTTTTGGCTTTGGCAAAATCTTCTAGGTTCGGGAAGGTTTGGAATAATTTAGGAGTGACTTGGTTCACTCGTTCATCCGTACACTGGGCGGAGAGGATGACAGCGATCGCGAGTTCATGGTCTTGTGTGAAATGTAAGGGGGTTTCGACTTCCCCAAACTGCTCTTCTAACTTACGATAGATTTGTAGAGCAGTTTCGGGCTTAGCTTTGGACCTTTTCATAAAAGCCCAATCTGACGAGAGCTTATGCCTTTGGGCTAGTTGGTTTTACTCCCACATACTTCTTAGGAGCAATGGCTGTAATGTCACCACCATGGTCTTTTATGGCTACTTTTAGGCCTTTTTTTCTGAGAGTTCTCAATGCCCGCGTAGAGATCTTTACTCGAACCCAACGGTTCTCATCTTCCAGGAAGATTTTTTTGGTAACGACATTGACCTTCCAAATTCTACGATTTTTTTTATGAGAGTGGGATACATTGTTCCCAGCCGTAGTTCCTCTTCCTGTCACAACACATGTTCTAGCCATAAAATTCCCTTTGTTTCCGCTATGATTTTGTACCCAACTTCTTGGTCAATTCCAAACGTATCTTTTGTTGCATCGCTTGGATGGCTTCCTCTGGGCTATCCACCATTTGGAAGAGGTCCAAGTCCTCTGGCGAGACCAAGCCCCAATCCGCCAAAGCTTCTAGATGCAGTACTTTTTTCCAAAAGCTTGAGCCATAGAGAATGATAGGGATACGAGATTTTTTTCCCGTTTGTACGAGAGTGAGGGTCTCAAACAGCTCATCAAAGGTGCCAAATCCACCAGGAAAGGCAATCATTCCCCGACAGTATTTCATGAACCAAAGTTTCCGCATAAAAAAATAATGGAATTCAAAGCTCAGATCCAAGCTGGCATAAGGATTGGGACTTTGTTCATGGGGAAGCGCAATGTTCAATGCAATTGATTTTCCATTGGCATCCATGGCACCTCTATTTCCTGCCTCCATGATGCCTGGGCCACCGCCCGTACAAATATGTAAGCTCCTTCCTGGAAATTCTTCATGGAATCTCTTTCCCCAGTCAGTTACCAAACGACTGAATTCTCTGGCTTCTTCGTAGTACGTATGTAAGGATGCTAAATTGGTATGTTTTGTGGTTTTCAACTCTTCTGGAGATGGGATCCGCGCAGAACCAAAGACAACTACAGTATCTGTGATGCCTTTTTTTAATAACTCGGACTTGGGGTGAAGGTATTCTGAAAGAATGCGGACAGGCCCAGCTTCATTTCCCCATAAAAAATCTTTGTTTTCAAACGCAATTTCTGTCATTCTGTTCCAAAGATCGACCGATTCTTGTGCAAACAGCGATGAAATTCTTGCCGAAGTCCATTTCTTCATTCTACAGAGATTTCTTTTCCATCTTTTTTAAAGAAACAGTGATTAGGTGGAAAATAGACAGGATCTTTATGCCAGCTAGTGAGCTGACAAAGACTTTGGAAGAGATTCTTCTCCCCGAAATCAGGCAGAAAGTTTCGCAAAGACTTCGGTTCGAATATAAAACCCAAATGGAATCTTTGGGAAAGGCAAACCTAGACCTGGCCATCTATATGCCGAAGGGAAACTTCTGGCGCCGAATGGAATGGGAGAAGAGAATCAATATGATTCTCCAAACCAAACTACCCATGGACAGTGATTCCCAAGGGAAAGATCTCCTTCCGAAACAGAGCCTATGGACATGGCTAGTCCGGCCAAGGTCACTGCGGATCGCCCAAAGCACCTATTACCAGCTTCGCCTGGACTTCTTAGACATTTCCCAACCTAAGCGATCCCAGATCATACAAAGACCGCTCGGAAAGATAGATTGTTTCTTCCGAGTGTATGAACTACGTTCTATCCAATCTCTTTGGAGAGTAAGGAAATTTAAGCCACCTTACCCGCGTATGGCGGATTGCTATGTTCGGGCAAAAGAAATCTTCTCCAATGGAAATTACGGTAGATCTCATTATGTTTTTCTAGGACGGAGCCTACAAAATCACAACGACAACTATCTACTAACGTTTTGGGGCTTGGAGGGTTTGGATGATTTGCCATTCAGCAGACAAATCCCAAATCAAATCTTCGAAATCGAATCCACTCAAAACAGACAAAGGATTGAAACACTTCACCTGGATTTTGGATATTTGCCAGACCTAAGCCTAGCGGATGTAAATGCCCTGCTTACTGGCGACCAGGTTTCCACTTCTTCGCTTCATCATCAAGGATAATGAAGCGAGAATTTTTCCCAATCTTCACTTCATTTAACTTCTTGTCACTCAAAGCTCGATAAACAGAAGTTCGGCTGGTGTTTTTCTTTTCTGCAAAGTATTTGATCTCCAAAAGATTTTTGCTTAAACTTTTGCAGGATTGTATTATCTTTTCAGTCATTTCGTTGCGAACCTCGCAGTTTAGACGAATGAGAGCAAGCAAGATTTTCAAAAAGTTTCAATTCGTATCAAAAATGTAATTTTTTTCTCTTCACCAGGTTGTATTGCAATGATGGCATCCCGTTCAAAGTGTAAAAAGTTTCCTGTTGCTGTCATTGGTTCAATGGCAATAGACTTTCGATCTGGTGGAATGTAGATTTGGTAGTACTTCCCACCAATCACCAATACCCGTTCACGGCGATTGACAGAGAAAAATCCGAAGTAAACTTCGTCTTGTGGTGGATTCACCGACTTATAGAGATGGTCAAAATTTTTTCCTTCTAATTTTGTTTCTCCCACAAATCGAATCGGCTCAGGCACAATCCGCTCCGGAATCAGATAATCACCTAACTTAACTTCTTGGAAGCCAGAACCAAAGAGATATAAGTCGTCAACTGTCGAGTCTTGTCCAAAAGAAAAGTAAGGATGGATGCCTAAAGAAAACAGAAACTCAGAATCACTATCATTCCGAATGCTATATTCTATGCCTAAAGCGTGTTGGTTAAGGTGGTAGGTTTCCACAACTACTTGTTTGCCCAAAGCAGTTCCCTTCCATTCCTCAGGAATTTCAAAGCCCAGGCTCAAAGAACGAGAATTTGTATCACCGGTTTCTGAAAGAATAGTACGAGGCAAACTATGGTACAAGCCATGCAATGACAAACCATTCCCGTCAGTTAACCATTGTGTGCTGGGAAAAAATGGTTCCCTGGCCCAAGGATTTGGATCCAATCGATTCACCCAAGGAAACATCAAAAAGGAGCCAGAAGCGAAGAAAGGATCATTTTCTTTGTGTCCGGAAAGGACTGAGATGGGACGATTTTCAAGTGGAGAGACAAGCTCCAATCCAATCCACTGCCCACCATTCTTTAATTGTAAAGTAAAGGTGGCACCTGCGTGCTTTAGTTCGTACAATCCAAACCCCCAAAAATGATTGAACCCAATCTTTCCAATCTTAAAAAGGTTCTATGTCTTTACGGAAGCACTTTTTAATCTCGCTCGCATTCCTTTTCCTCTCCTCTCAACTGCAAAATTGCATCATCGGCCCGGGAGCCTTCGGAGCATCCAAGCCGAATTTTGAAGAAAAACTCATTTCAGGCAAAGGAAAAGATAAGATCCTGTTGATCCCAATCGAAGGGGTGATCAGCGATGAGTCCAGGGAAGCGACTCTCTTCGGAGGTGGGCGCGAATCTCTTGTAGCCACCGTCAAAGAGTCTCTCAAATTTGCGGAACGGGACAAACAAATCAAAGGAATCATCTTAAAAATCAACTCACCTGGTGGGACGGTTACCGCAAGCGACATCATCTATGAAGAGATTGACAGATTCCGTAAAAAGACAGGCATTCCCGTTTTTTCTATCTTTATGGATACAGCTGCCAGTGGGGCCTATTACATTGCAATGGCGACGGACTTCCTAGGAGCACACCCGACAACAGTCACTGGTTCTGTGGGTGTTATCATGCAAAATGTGAATGTCAAAGAAGGTTTGGACAAACTTGGAATCAAAGACCAATCCTATACATCTGGGCCAAACAAGGCACTTGGTTCTCCCCTCATAGAAACAAGCCCCGAACAAAAACGTATCCTTCAATCGATTGTGGACAACCTCTTCGATCGTTTTTTCAAAGTGGTTAAGAAAGGTAGACCAAATGTTCCTGAATCCCGTTTGAAAGAGATTTGTGATGGCCGTATTTTTACCGCAGAACAAGCCAAAAAAGAAGGTATGGTTGATGCCATAGGATACTTTGATGACTTTGTCCTCCAAATGACTTTGCACCCTAAATACCAGGGTGACAGAACAGACAGCCCTAGGATCATCATCTACCAAAGAGGATCGACTCGTTTAGAAAATGTGTATATGGCAAACGAGCCCAACAACAACCCAAGCACTTTGACGAGCATCGAGGGATGGATCAGTCCAAAATCAAGCGCTCGATTCTTTTACCTTTGGGATATTTAAACTAAAAGGACTGCATGTTATTTAACTCTATTCCTTATTTTATTCTTTTTCTACTTACATACATTCTATATTGGAATGTTGAGCAAAAGTTTCGCAAATCGATACTGATCACATCTTCAATCTTATTTTATGCGTACTTTAGCTTTCCATTTCTATTCCATTTTTTAGCCGTCATTTTAATCAACTACGGCTTTAGCGAATGGATTTTTAAGAGAAAACAATTAGGAAAATCAAACCGCTGGGTGATTGTTGGGATCGTACTCCTTAACGTAATCAACCTAGGTTTTTTTAAATATTTTTATTTTGTAACTGGTACATTGTATTCTTTGTTTGGTGATGAATCTATAAAATCATTTGCACAATCCTGGAATATCTTTTTACCTCTTGCGATCAGTTTTTATACCTTCCAGATCATTGCGATCCAAATAGATATAGATAGAGGTATTTTAAAGGAAAGAGTTAAGTTCCAAGATTACTTTTTGTTCATTCTCTTTTTCCCTCAATTGATCGCTGGACCAATCATGCGGTCGGATAACTTTATCCCACAAATCGACCATCCTGAAATAGATGATGATAGAATGAAGAAAGGTCTCTTCCTCATTCTAGGTGGATTATTCAAAAAAGTCGTCATTGCTGAAAATATAGCTCCCATCATCGCTCCTATCTATCTAGAACCGGACAAATATGATAGTTTCTCTCTTTTCTTTTCCACTATGGCCTTCGCAACACAAGTGTATTGCGATTTTTCAGGCTACACGGACATTGCAAGGGGATCTGCTAATTTACTCGGTTACGAAATTCCTGAAAATTTTAAGGGCCCTTTCCTTGCACAAAGTTATAGAGATCTTTGGAGCCGTTGGCATATCACACTTTCCTCCTGGCTAAGAGATTATTTGTACATACCACTTGGGGGGAACCAAGGGTCGGTCTTTAGGTCAAATTTAAATATGTTCATCACTATGTGTTTGGGTGGGCTCTGGCATGGAGCCAATTGGGCTTTTGTGGGTTGGGGAGCTTATCTGGGCGCTTTTCTTTGGATAGAGAGATCGATTTACCTATTCAGAGGCAAGAAAAAAATACTTCCTGATAGCCTACCTGGTGTTTGGTGGATTCGGTTTTTATTTGTCTACTTCACATTTTCATTTTCTGGGATTTTCTTTCGCTCGGCTGCACGCGGTGATGAGGCTATGCCCACAGTCTGGGCCGTATTCAAAGGCATTTTGACATTTCGCGACTCGGGAGACACTCTTGATCGTTCCGATGAACTTCCCTTGCTCATCCTTCTGGGATTGTTTTTCAATTGGTTGCAATACTCCGATTGGATGTATGAGAAGTGTAAACCCTACCAAAACTATCTATTGCCATTCCTATCTGTGATCCTCTTCTTGTTGTTGGGAATATTTGGCGACGGTGGGCAAGATTTTATCTACTTCCAATTTTAAACAAGGTCTTCTTCTCCTCATTTTCTGCATTCCTTTGGAATGCAGAGATCGTTTAGAATGGATACGAAGGCTTCCCACGGAATCAGAGTATACAAATTCTCAAATGCCCAATCTGCCTTTGGCCATTTTCAATCGACCATTTCAAATGAAATCTCCTATGGGAAATCCTAATGTAGAACTCATTGAAGAAGAATGGATCGAACTCAATACCCCCTCCACATTCAAAAAGATGTACAGAAGTTTTAAATCAGAGAAAAATAAAACAAAAATAACTGTTTCCGAAGGGATAGGTTTGTACAAAATGTACGGACCTTGGGTTTTATTGGAATACCAGGAACGAAGAGAGTATTCCTGCCAATTGACAAGTGCTAAAAGACGTGGCTACTTACCTCCGAAATCCATTACCTTCTGCGCCAAGGAACAAGGCAGATTTTATTCCTACCGATCAAAATTACTTTACCATTATTCAGAAAAGGAGAGGTCCCTGATCCCTCTTCAATACGAATCAAATTTTAAAGAGTTTGAATTTGGAATGGTTTGGGATTTGCCCAGAGCCTATCGGGATGACCAGGTATTTATGGCTGTTCGCAGTAAGTATGGAAAAAAAGAATTCCAACCTCACGTATATGAATACGAGAGGTTGGTTGACTCAAACAAAGAATCAAAAGAGGGTAACCATCTCTAGAAAAGAATCAAAACTCAATTTAGAGCAACCAAGGAACAAACTTTGCCGTATGCAAGGTAATCTTCCATCGCCTTATCTCGGTATTTCACAAGACCATGTTTTTCAAACTCTTCGCTGGCAACTTTTGCAGAGAACGCGGCATCGCAACTCTTTCCTGCTTGGAACTCAGCTCCTGAGCTTAAATAAAGAATGGAGGCATAACTTTTATGATTTCTTAATCCTATCGACTCTCGGATCTTAAGTGCTCTTTTGTAGTGCACACTTGCCAGTTCAAACTCACCCATTGCCTCTTCATTAGAAGCCATTTTGACTAGTTCATTGGAAATCTCAGTGAGAGTCGATTTATCGTAACTATCAATAAGGTAAGATATATCTTCAGAGGTTTCAGAAAAACCAGAAGCAACCAATGTGGAACTGAGAGCAATACCAAGGAACGCTAGCTTTGTTTTCATAAATCCTCCGAAGAGCCAGAGAAGGACTGGCCTTTGGTAGATTTATATGCAAGTGGCGTGCCATGTGGATTGCTGGCTAATTAGGGTGTACTCCGCAGAGGGTAGCAGGTTTCATGCTTACACTTTAAGCACGAAACTAGAATCTGCTTAAAGTATAGGCAGTACGCTACAAAGTATAGTTTATTTTAACTCATCATCGCTGATTTCAAGCTCCCGTTGTAGGAAATCCTTGAGATCTAATGAGCGAAAGTGGTCCCGGTCACCGTCACATTGCCGCCCACCAGGGACAGAAAGGCTGCGGCCTGCGATTGTGATGGGCTTTAGAAAGAGATTGGAAGTCAAAGGACAGGTCGGAGAAGGAGTCATCCCATTGAATGCGCAAGTGGCACCTTTGACGACATCGCTAGGGACCTCTTCTTGCGGAAATTCTGGGTAGGGACCACCATTGTACCAACGGGAATATAGCTTACCAAAAATAGGAGCTGCAACACCCGCAGCGGTCACTCCTTGCCCTAGGGAGAGAGAGGACTTGTCGAATCCCATCCAAACAACGGTCGTGAATTTCGGATCAAAACCACAGTACCAGACATTGGTATAAGATGAGGTAGAGCCAGTCTTTCCACCAGAGATACCTTTATAATTTCCTTTGTCTCTATCTCGTAAAGCAGCGGTTGGCGTACCACCGGTGGCAACTCCAATCAACATTTGGCGGATGATATAAGCAGTAGCCTCGGGGATGATTTGTATTGTTCCGTTTTTCGCCTTTTCTGCTAACTCTTCTTGTACTTCTTTCTCTCGGTTGTAGAGGATGGAACCACTTTGGTCTAGCACATAACGAATGCCAAACGGGATCACATCTCTCCCTCGATTTGCCATGATGGAATAGGCAACAGCCATTTCATAGGGAGTAAGCTCTGCCACTCCTAAGGCAAGGGCGGGACCTGTTGGGAAACGAGCTTTATTCGCCTTAGTAACTTTGGAGGCAAAATCAATGACTGAGTCGGTGCCAGTTCTCATCAAAACTTGTACAGAAACGATATTCAAAGATAAAGATAAAGCCCGTGAAAGTGGGACCATACCACGAAAGTCACCAGAGATATCCTGAGGCGAATATCCTTCTCCCTCTTCTGTCAAAGTAGTCAGAGGTGCATCCATAATCCCAGTGCCAGATCCTACGGCTCTGTTTTGAATCGCGGCGGCATAGACCATAGGCTTGAATGCAGAACCAGTTTGCCGCCTTGCAGACATTGCACGGTTGAACTGATTTTTGGGGGTAAACCTAGATCCACCAACCATCGTTTGGATATAGCCCGTTTGGTGGTCTATGGTAATAATAGCGCCCTCTACGTGTAAGTTGGAAGAAAATACAAGAGAGGAACGTCTAAACTCTTTGACCGCTGCACTCTCATTTTCAGAGGGAACAAAATCTGTTAAAAGTTCTAGGGCTGGCGCCATTTCCTTTTCCAGTTGAAGTCGAAAGACCTGCCTATCATCTAAGTTTGTGATAAAAGGAACACCTACTGGGAATACAGAACCCAAGAGATTGTACAATGAAACTAATGATCGATCTGCCCTTCCCGCATAACGAAAGTTTGCACCAAACGCATATCGATCCTGTTCGATAAGAGATTTACGTAATTCCTCTTCTGCAATTTCTTGCTTACGAACATCTAGTGTAGTATATACCTTGAGCCCGCCTGTATAAACAGCATCTTCTCCCACTTGTTTTTCAAGGATTTGGCGAACGTATTCGGTAAAGTGAGGTGCTCGGTTGAGTTTTGTACCCCAAGTGGAGCGTGAGGGGGATTGTGTGACAACAATGGGCCAATACTTCTGCCAAAACTCCTCATGAATTTTTTGCACATTTTCTTCCGGGATAAAACCATTCTTAGCCATTAAGCCCAAAACAATTTTATGTGCATTCTTTGCTTCCATGGGGTTTTTAAAGGGAGAATATGTGACTGGAGCCTTGGGGAGTCTAGCAAGGAGAGCCGCTTCTGCCACATCTAAGTCTCGTACATCTTTTTGGAAATAGACATTGGCAGCAGAAGATAAACCTGTCGTACCATGGCCGAGGTAGATCAAGTTAAAGTAGATTTCTAAAATCTCTTCTTTTGTATATTCCTGTTCAATTTGTAGAGTCAAAAGAGCTTCCAAAAACTTTCGTGCGAAGGTCTTTTTACGTTCTTGGAGTATGGTTTTTGCTAATTGCTGAGTGAGAGTGGAGCCACCCTGTACAATCCGTCCAGCTAACACATTTTTAATGGCCGCTCTTACAATCGCTAAAAAATCGATACCAAAGTGGTTGAAAAAATTATCATCCTCTACGCTTAAAAAAGCATGGATAACATGAGGAGGAATATCTTGGTATTTTAGTAGTTCTTGTTTGTGTCTATACAACTCCGCAAAGAGTACACCATTGGCATCATAAAGTTTTGTAGGAGTGGTCGGTTGGTAGGAGGCCAATTTTTGGAGCTCTTTACCTTGGTTGACTTCGGATAGGATGTACCCAAAGAACAATCCACCTAAGAGAGAGATAACGAAAAAGATCGATAGAGTAATTTTAAGAGTTTTTTCCTGGTTCATATGGTATCTAAAGGTGGAAGCGAAGTCCTTCTCTAGCCAAATGGATCTTTAAGTTTTTGGCACCTAAAAGATCTTTATGGTCTACAGCCGCTTCAAAGATTTCATGGATTTTTTGATCAGTGTATGTTGGTTCGTGGTGCGTGAGCACAAGATTCTTTACATTCCAAGAAGTGGCACAATTTACAGCCATAGTGTAAGATGTGTGGCCCCAGTCAAATTTGGAAAAGGACTCATCCAAAGTGTACTGTGCATCTAAAATAAGTAGATCTGCTCCTTGGAAAAAATCCATAGAGTCATGGATTATCTCCATATCTTGGCCGGTAAACTCCGCATCAGTCGCAAAGATAAATGTCTTCCCTTCTGCAGTGACAAACCGATAGGCAAAAGAACCTCCTGGGTGCCGTAAAGGGTAACATTTCACTTCTATGCCACTGCCAAATCGTAAGACATCGCCTGGGCTGAAGTATTTGAACTCTTTTTGGCAGGCGACAGATGAAAATGTGACCGGAAAAAACTCCGGGTTTTGCTGGCGTTCCAAACGAGCTTGCAAATCTGAATAAGGAGAATAAAACTTTAAAGTAAAATCAGGGAAGTAAATCGGTTTAAAGAAAGGAAGACCCTGGATATGGTCCCAATGTGTGTGCGTAACAAAAATATGGACTGTCCTTGGCCCTGGTGATTTTAGGTAGTCCTGGATCAATTCATCCCCTACATTACGGATGCCAGTGCCCATATCTATGATGTAGAGATTGCCCTGATGATCGGTAAGTTTGATACAGGTTGTGTCGCTTCCTGTCACAAATTTTACGTGGTAAGGTAGAGACTTCCAAAATTGTTCGGGGCTTTGGCCCTTCCCTGACTCTTGGTAGAGGCTCAAAGCTTCCAGGATCTTTTTTTTATATTCTTGATTTCGGAGTGGAGCGGCGATTGAGCCTCGGACTCCAAATAACTGTACAACCACTTCCTCGATTCTTAGAAATGAACTTTCCTTGTCACTCAAGATTTGCGACTTTGAATTTATGCCCCCACGCTCTTCCGGATACCAACTCAGACTCGGCCCTGAAATGACTTCTATGGTACGAATCCTGCTTATCGCGAACGCGGCAATCTTTGTCTTACAAATGATAGTTCGATTGGCATTCAAATCTCCATGGATAGAATCCCTATTTGCTCTCCATCCTCAGGATGTTCTGCATGGCTATCTCTGGCAGTTGGTAACCTATTCTTTCCTCCACGGGGATATCATGCACCTTTTGATGAATCTTCTTACATTGTGGATGTTTGGTTCCGAGTTAGAAAACCAATTTGGCAGTAGAGCCTTCTTAAAATTTTACCTGTTTTGCGCGAGTATGGGAGGTCTAGTGACCTTAATCGCTGCCTATCTTGGATTCCCGCAAGGGATCGTTCTTGGGGCAAGCGGAGCAACCTTTGGACTTTTGTGTGCGTATGCCATCATTTGGCCAAATAGAGAAGTGTTGTTTATGTTGGTGTTCCCCCTTAAAACAAAGTTTTTTGTACTCATTTTGATGTTGATGATTGTTTTTTCTCAAGGCGGACAGATTGCCCACATGGCACATTTAGGTGGCATCCTGGGAGCGTTTTTCCTAATGAAGGTGTATAGATCCTGGCAATCACAGTCCAAACAACCTACCTGGTCTCTCTCCCGTTACCTCCAAAAACGAAGATTCCAAAGGTACCAAGAAGAAATGAACAAAAGAGAAAATGCAAAGAAACACGTGGATGAACTATTAGAAAAGATCTCTCAGCATGGCATGAATTCGCTTTCCCGCGCAGAGAAGAAATTTTTAAACGAAGCCTCGCAAAAGTACTTCAACGAGTGAATCCTCGCATATTCTTTTTCCATTCCCAGAATATAAGATCGCCTTACTATAATTTAGCGGTAGAAGAAGCTATCTCACTTCAACTCAATCAATTTGGCATCACTGCAGGTATACGCGTCTGGAGGAATCCATCCACTCTTGTTCTAGGTTTATCGGAAAATCCCAACCAAACAATCAAAGAGGATGTCATCCAAAGATTTTTGGATTGGCGCTCAAAAATTTCAAATCTTCCAAAACATATGATTCCTAATCTGACCTACATAGCAAGACGGGCTTCTGGTGGTGGTACTGTTTTTCAGAACCAGAAAGGAAATATAAACTATTCCATTTATGTGAATCTGAACCAAAGACCTGAACTCTATGCGGTGAAAGAGTCTTACCAGATCCTTCTGTCATTGGTAACTACGGCATTGGCAAAACAAAATATATTTGCTAGCATGGAAGGTAAATCAGACATCGTCTTGCAAACGGAGAGTAAGCTGAAAAAGATTTCAGGGAATGCACAGTTTCGAAAGAAAAATTGTATCGTCCAACACGGAACCTTGATCCTCAAAGAGGAACTGATTGAAGACGTGATGGACCTAATGCCCCATCCACCAGAAGAACCTGAGTATCGCAAACGTAGATCGCACAAAGATTTTTTAACCGCGCTACCTGAAAGATTTGATGAAGAAGCTTTCGGAAAAGAACTCTTCTTTGCACTCCATACCTACTTGGAAGGTGCGGAGTCCAAGTGGAAGGATGAATTTTCCTTCTTTCATCCAGGGTTTTCTTCTTTTCGTAAGCAGGTCTTACGAGAATCTGAAATTATTCGTAAGAAAAAATACGAATCTTTGACATATTTATTGAACAGAGAAATATCCACATGAGCCAACTACAAAACCAAGACCCAGAAGTATTCCAAGCCCTGAAACACGAGGACGAAAGACAGGAAAAGTCCTTGGAAATGATTGCCAGTGAAAACTTTGTCTCTCGAGCAGTTCTTGAGGCTTACCACAGCACCCTTACCAATAAATATGCAGAAGGATATCCTGGTAAAAGATACTACAATGGCTGCGAAAATGCCGATGTGGTGGAACAGTTGGCCATTGACCGTGCAAAAAAAATGTTTGGTGCAGAATATGCAAACGTTCAGCCACATAGTGGGGCTCAAGCAAACATGGCGGTATTTCTCGCCACCCTAGAACCTGGCGATGCATTCCTCGGAATGAATTTAGCCCACGGAGGACACCTAACACATGGTTCTGCTGTGAATATCAGTGGAAAGTACTTTCGACCTATTCCCTATGGTGTAACAGAAAAAGACCAAACGATAGACTATTCCGAAGTTGCCAAATTAGCAAAAGAGCATAAGCCAAAACTTATAGTTGTCGGTGCCTCAGCATATCCAAGAATCATCAATTTTAATACGTTTAAAGAGATTGCAGATTCTATAGGAGCCAAACTGATGGCCGATATAGCACATATCTCTGGTTTGGTGGTGGCAGGTGAACACCCTTCTCCTATAGGCGTTTGTGACTTTGTTACCACAACCACTCACAAAACATTGCGGGGACCGAGAGGAGGTTTGATCCTATCCTCGGCTGAACATGAAAAGAGTCTGAATTCAAAAGTTTTCCCAGGCATCCAAGGAGGGCCCTTGATGCATGTCATCGCGGCTAAGGCCGTGGCGTTTGGTGAAGCTTTGCAACCTGAGTTTAAAACCTATATCAAACAAGTTGTGAAAAATGCAAAAATTCTGGCAGAGGTCTTTCAAAAAAGGGGGTACCGTGTTGTCTCGGGCGGAACGGACAACCACATAGTGCTCTTAGATGTTTCCGTAAAAGGTCTCACGGGTAGAGATGCTGCCGATGGATTAGATGCGGTGGGAATCACTGTAAATAAGAACGCAATTCCTTTTGATAAAAATCCGCCGGCGGTGGCGAGTGGAATCAGATTGGGAACCCCTGCTCTGACTACGAGAGGATTGAAAGATGATGAAATGAAGGCAGTCGGTGACTTGATTTGTGACTTCCTTGATCATTTTGGCGATGAAAGTTGGAAGAATAAAGTAAAAGCAGGGGTTGCAGAGATTACAGGAAAGTTTCCAATGGCAAACTTTCGCCTCTAGTCCACATACCAGCTCTGGTTTAGGGGCTGGTTCTTCTTAAGCTTTTTGCCTCAACGACCGAACCGACTATAAGTCATTAAGTCTTGTCGTTGTTATACGGACAGCCTCAAGAAAACTACTCGGCACGAATCTATTTTTAAGATGAAGTGCTAAAATAAAAAGGATGTTTATCTTTTTTCCTTTACATTGTCTTTCGAAGCAATTGAATATTGCATCGGATTCGCATCGTGAAGACAGGCCATTTCCATCTACTGGAAAATACAAAACTTCGGACAAAGATGATACTCCTCGTCTCGGGAATTGTGGTTCTCTGTGTCATTCCATTATCTACTATTGTTTACTTCCAAAATAAGAATCTCGTATTAGAAAAAACGTATGAAGTCTGTCGAAACATAGCCAATAACATAGCAAAAATCGCAGATGATGAGCTCCTAGTCGGAGATACCTATGAGGCATCCACTTCAGCACTTACAAAACTTCGCGAATCGGAAATAAAAGCATTAAGAGATACTTATATTATCGATCTAGATGGTAAAGTAAAAGCCAGATTAAATCTAAAAACGATTCCAGAAGCAAAGATAGAGGAAAATCTACCCTACTACTCCAAACTTGATATATTAACCTCTAGAGAATTAGTACTAAACAATATTTCCATATTAGAATTTGCATATCCTATATTTATAAAATACAAAAATAAAAAAATTCGAGTCGGCACTGCAGTTTTCGAATTTGATGCAGAAGAAATCTTTTTGCCTATCAAAGATCTTAGAAATTCGATTTTATTATACTCCACTTTACTATTTGGATTTGGAATCGGAATTGCCTTTTTTATTTCTATCTCCTTTTCTTATCCCCTTCAAGTTCTGAACCAAGGAGCGCAAAAATTTGGATCTGGTGACTTTGAGCATAGAATTCAACTCTACGGCAAGGATGAGATCGGGCAACTTGCCCATGCCTTCAATAGAATGGGGGAACAAATTTATGATTTTACTCAAAATTTAGAGAAGAAGGTGCAAGAGAGAACTGAAGAACTCAACCAAAGTTTGACGGAGGTCAAAAATCTTAAAATTGCCCAAGATGGTGATTATTACCTTACATCTCTGCTTTTAGAGCCACTATCTTCAAACAATAATTTTAGTAAAAATGTAATCACTCATTTCATCACAGAACAAAAGAAAAAATTTTCCTTCAGAAATTGGGAATCTCAAATTGGGGGTGATATTTGTATTACAGACACTATCCAATTAAACCAAAGAGAGTACACTGTGTTTTTGAATGCAGATGCTATGGGAAAGTCAATACAAGGAGCAGGTGGTGCTCTTGCTTTAGGAGTTGTATTCAATGCTGGACTTATACGCTCTAGAACATTTTCTCAGTCAAAGCTATTTCCTGAGATATGGATTAAAGAAAGATTTCTAGATTTACAAAATGTCTTTTTATCATTTGACGGAACAATGTACATCTCTGTTTGCATGGGTCTCATAGATACAGAAAATGGAATGATGTATTACATCAACGCGGAGCATCCATGGACAGTGCTCTATCGTGATGGCAAAGCAAGTTTTTTGGAAGAGCAGGTATCCATAAGTAAAATAGGAACGCCAGGGCAAGAAAGTAGATTTTATATTCGCACATTTCAAATGCATGATGGTGACATACTCATCACTGGTTCAGATGGAAGAGATGACGTCATTATTGGATATGAAGGTGACATGGAGATTATCAATGAAGATGGAAACCTATTTCTAAAGCGTGTGGAACAATCGAAAGGTGACCTTTTTAAAATCTTAGAAGAGATTAAAGAATCAGGAAAACTTTATGATGACATATCACTCTTATCTATTTCTTACCAAGATAAACGGGCTCTCGACCATCCTCATTTAACTATCCCAGCAGAATCAAATTGGCAAAAGATCAGACAGTTAGTAGCTGAAAATAAACCCGAGGAAGCACTCTCAGAAATTAAAAAATTTCCGAATCGTCTACCTTCCGATTATTTTCTTATCCTCGGTAAGGCTTATTCTAAGTTGAATGTCTGGCAAGATGCCTTAGAAGCCTATCTAGAGTATGAAAAACGAGAGCCTTCTGACCAAGAAATTCTATTTGAGATATCCAAACTATTACACCAACTTGGAAAACTATCACTTGCAGCCGATTATGGCGAACGACTATTTCTAAGAGATCCTAAGCACATTTTAAATTTAATCCACCTAGCAGATGTATATCTACAATCGGGAATAGAGGGCCGAGCCAAAGCTCTCCTGGAAAGAGTACTGTCACTTGTTCCAAATCACGAGAGAGCAAATTCTCTACTCCAAAAAATCACGACAAAGACAGTCTCATACCTGGATAAAGAGTTTTTACTTGGTGAAATATCAAGAAAAAGTCCTACAGAACTGAAAAGTGAAACTCTGCTTATTGCGGAACGACTCATCAGCTTACAGCATGATTCGGCTGCTTTGAAGTATTTAGAAAGGGCAGAATTTTTAGATCCGGATGATGCGAATATAAAGTTCAAAATTGCTTGTACATACTTCAATCTTAAGGAGAGAAGAAAAGCTGAGGAATATTGGAATGCATCCATAAAAATGGATATAAGTTTTGTAGAGAAAATCAAAGAATACAAAAAAACGAAGACCAAAGAACCGAGTAAAAAAAGGCAAAAGAAATGAAATTAAAACAAACGCTCATTCTTTTTTTGCTTTCCCTATCAAGTATCTATGCGGAATCAACTCCAACAATCCAAGTCATCATCTCTTCTGATAATTCCATCTATGAACAGGCCTTATTTGGTCTACAAACAAGTTTACAAAGAGAGATTAAAGTAGACTATTACGATTTGATTCTAAATGAATTTGAAGAACCATCACGCTACTTCCAAAATTTAGAAAAAAAGGGAATCCAAATTGTGATTACCCTTGGTAAAACAGCAACAAAATACGCGCTAGATGCTGGTCTCAAAATCCCGATTGTATTTTCTATGATTAATTTTCCCAAAGGGCTGAGTTCCAATCCTTCTCAACTCTGTGGAATGAGTATGCATACTCCTATTGAATTCTTCTTTCAAACTCTACGTGAATTTTCTGTAAGTTCAAAAAATGTATACGCCTTCTATTCTTCGGATGAGGGAAATTATAGCACAGAGGAGGGAGAGCATTATGATCTTAAATACAAACTCATCTTCCAACGAAAAAAAATAACCAGGACCAATTTAACCAAAGAATTAAAGTCATTGGAGGTTAAACCCGACGCAATTTTTATCCCAGCTGATCCGCTGTACGATGCTGAAAACTTTGGAATAATTTCAAAGTATAGTTTAGATAATTCGATTATTCTTATGAGTTCTTTTCCTGCTTTAGTTAAATCTGGGGCTACATTTGGCATCAATCCTGATTACACAGCGATTGGCATTGAGACCGGTGAAATGGTCAATAGGATACTTTCAAAACAATCTAGTTGCGAAATTGAAGGCATCCAATTGCCAAAACAATTTAACTTTATCTTAAATGAAAGTTATGCAAAAGCATCAAATATTCCTTTATCCAATCCTATCCTAGAGAGAGCTAAAAATGCGAAGTTATACTCCTTGGGAATACAATTGCTGAATGAGGAAAGATGGAAGTCAGCAAAGTCTGTCTTTGATTCTATACTCAAAAGTGATCCCAACAACCAATCGGCAAAACAATACCAACAATTAACAATAGAAAAAATTTCCGGATCAAAGGTAAGAGAAATCATTAGATCAGCGAAGGAATTTTTTGCGATAGGTAATTTTGCTCAATCACGAGCGGAATATAAAAAAGCATTGGATATAAACCCCAACTTAGAGATTGCAAAAGATGGATATTTGAATGCAACTATCGCTCAAAGTGAAAAAGAACGAAACAGAGGCAATAGCCTAAAAACTCAGGGAAATTCTTTTGAAGCGATTAAATCCTATCTTGAGTCAATCCAAACATATCCGCAAAATCAAACTGCAAAAAATGAGTTAGATAGCCTACGCAAATCAGAGTATTCAAAAATACCTAACTTATTACAAAATGGAATTCAATTTTACCAAGAAAGAGAATATGAGGAAGCAATCGACCGATTCGAAAAAGTATTGCTGATTGATCCGAGTGAAAAGACGGCACAAGAATATTTAAGGCTCTCAATCAAAAAACGAGATGCCCTGAAAGCTTTAGAAAGAAGGCAACAGTAAGATGTTTAAGAATGTTTTTCTAAAACTACTCTGTGTTATGATAGCCTTTCATTATAATTTGAATCTCCTCGCAGATGATGCAAATATCCAAACTGTGACCGTCGGAAAATTTCTGTCCTTAGAAAACAAAGAAGAATCCAATCCAGAGATAGAGGAATTTCGACTCTTATTGGCAGAAGGTTTAAAAAAAGAAGGATTTAAAGTCGAGTTGAGTAACTTACCTCACGAAGAAGCACGCAAACTAAAATCAGACTTTTATCTTGATGGATTTGTCAGAACCAAACCCAATTGGAGTATCTTTTCTCAAATTTATAGGCCAGATACAAACGAACTCATTGATGCCTACAACCAAGTCAATCCTTTAGATGAATTTCCCAATGTAAAGATCGATCCTTCAGAATTTACGAATGATAGGCAGAGCCAAAAACGAGAGTGGATTCGAAAAATCATCATACGTATAAAAACAAATACAAAAAGAAAGGTCAAAGTAGACAATTTGCAAGAATACGTTTTCAATAGCGAAATCAAAAAGCATAGAAACTTTACTTTATCAGAAGAAAAATTCGAACAATCAAAAAAGGATGTATTCCAGATTCTATCCGAACAAAACGTAACGGTAGCATCAAATATCTTTCGCGAAGCAGAAAAACAACCAGTATCTGTTACCATTATTAGTGAAAAGCAGATTCTCCTCTCCGGAGGAAGAACACTGAATGATGTATTAATGATTTATGTTCCCGGTTTTTTCAAGGTAGAAGACCAGGATGATACCATTGCTGGGTTTCGAGGATTAGCACCCGATTCAAATTCTAAAGTCCTTTTGTTAATCAACGGATTTAATCTAAACACCGAATGGCAATTTGGTCCACCTGATTCCATTATTAATAGTATGAATCTTTCTTATATTCAAAGGATTGAAGTAATCCGAGGACCGGGTTCGGTCACTTTAGGCCAAGGTGCTCTTTTGGGTGTAATCAATATTGTAACCAAGGATGGTATGTCTTTCCCACAAACAAATGTGAGCGTCGGTGCTGGGAAAGATGGTTTTAGGAGTTACCAAATCCAATCAGGCCAAAGAGGAGCCTTGATTGAAGATATGAAAGCCTATTTTTATATTTCGAAAATGAATTATGAGGGGCAAAAGTTAAGAAGTGAAGGCTGGACGAGGCAAAGAGCCTACGAAGGTGCTGAGATTTCTGGTCTGGAACAAATCACAGACCCAAGAGAACAATCCGTACTAAGGACAAATACTCTATTTGGCGGATCCTTTTACCCTAACATAGCACAGGCGAGCGGTAACGCGCTCGAAAGAAGTAAAAATGAAGTCATCCTAGGAAATATTGAATACAAAAATTTAAAACTAAATACTTTTTTCACAAATCAGAATCGAGATTTGTTTAATTTTTATCGCGATCGCAATGAAGTCAACAACCAGATCCGACATGGATCTATCTCCTATTTATATCCTTTAAGTGAAAAAATAAATATATTATCGAAATTTTACTACACGCAAGATGACTTTGGTTTCCAATCCCACAGAGGAGTGACTTTAGGAGGCACAAGGGAAAATCGATATGGCGGATCTAGTACGCTTACTTGGGAAACATCATCAAATAATAAATTAGCCATTGGGGTGGAAATTCGAAAATATGATCTTGGTCAGAAGGATGATAACGGTAATAACTTTATAGTGAACCGAGCGGAAGCAGCGAGTTTTTTCAACCCCGCTAGAAATATAGCATCACCATTCCAGGTAAACGAGACCAATAAATTTGTTTTTACCAATACCATTCAAGTTGGGAGTATTTTTTTAGAAGATTCATATAAAATATCTCAGAAGTGGGATTTGTTCACTGCATTGCGATATGATAAACATCCATATTGGGGTGAAAATGTTTCACCTAGACTAGGAACATTATTTTCACCTAACTCGCAACTATCTTTTCGCGCATCTTACCAGGAAGGATTCCGAGGAGCAGTCGGTGTCTCCTATACGGGAGGTTACCAAAAAGACGGGCTCCTGAGAAGTGACAATTTTAGCTCAGTACAAAGTGCACAGATTCCAACGGTGGATGGAAATGGGCAAAACACAATCTTTAGGAATATCCCACAAGCAAAGCCTGAAAAAATGCAAAGTTTTGAATTAGCTTCCCGTTGGAAACCAAACAATAAATTTAATTTCGATGCAGTATTATTCTATAATATGATTCAAAATGTCATCGATGTAGGTGTAATTTTTCCGACTCCAGATACTTTCAAAGTAGGAAGGATTGGCACTGATGAGCCAGGCGATTGGGGTGGGTATTTTTTCTTTCGGAATACTCCGGGAATACTCAGGCAGGGCGGAACAGAAGTGAGTGCAAATTATCAATGGAAAGTACTCAGCTTAGGAATCAGCCATGCTTTCGTCAAAGTTTTGGGAGCAAGTACAGAATTACATCGCTCTCAATATTTAACAAGTGATACAAGAAATCCTCATTTTCGCGCTTACCCAGAAAATATCTCGCGCCTACATCTACAAATCCAAGCACATAAAGATTTGAATATAGGGATTAATTATTTATACAATTACAATTGGTTTGCACCGAATGGGACGAGAGTTGCAGGCATGCATATGTTAAACGGTGCAATAAATTACCAAATCAACGAGATATTTAGTTTGAATTTTTCTGTTCGCAATTTGCTAAATGAGACAAAACTCTATCCAATCAATAATGCCGCTGGTGATGTTTCACTTGCGGCTGGTACACCTTCTTATGAAACTCGAACCTATTGGTTGATTGTAAGGGCAGATTTTTAATTAAATCGGAAACCAAGACCCCTATTCATAGACCATTCCTTCCGTGTGGAGTGATGAACAACAGCGCATTATAGAATCCAAGGAACCAATCAAACAGATCATAGCTGCAGCTGGTTCAGGAAAAACTGCAACTTTGATGGGCATTTTGACTCACTTAGAAAAGGACCCCAGCTTTCTCCCTGAAAAAACACTTTTGATTACTTTTACAAACAAGGCAACAGAAGAACTTTCCCATCGCATTGCAGGTCTAGGTCTTTCAAGTTGCTACCACATCTCTACATTCCATGCCTTCTGTTATAGAAATCTAAATTTATATCACCCTTTATTCAAGCGCCATTCCATTGTTATCCTAGCAGAAGAAGAAAAGATAAAATTTACATTAGAATTCCTTACAAATTACAAATTTCAAGTTGGCGGGATCCCCTTCGCCTTACTATTCCAGAGAAATGCATATTTGTTAAGGACTGAATTTCCAGAAATATTTTTTACCTATCAATCAGAACTTCGCACGTGGAAAACAAAGAGTTATCGATATGAATTTGATGACCTCCCGCAATTTATTTTTGAGGGACTCCAAAACAAGGAAGATTGGACTACTGAAATCAAAAACCGTTACAACTATATATTTGTTGATGAGTTTCAAGATACAGATTTTTCTCAGTTACACATTCTGAAAATGATGCAACCGAGGAATATAACAGTCGTAGGTGATGATTGGCAAGCAATTTATGGTTTTCGAGGAGCAAGTGTAGAACCCTTCCTTGAATTTCCCAAATTTTTCCCAGGTGCGGTTCAATTCTTACTGAGCACAAACTATCGCTCCCTATCAGGTATAGTGAACCTCTCAACCCATGCTATCCGCAAGAATAAAGACAAGATTGATAAACAAGTTTTTGCCCATCGCAAAGGCTGCGCTTTGTTTGAGAGAATAGAATTTCCTCAGGAGACCACAAAGGTTACACAAGGTATTCTCGAAAGAGTTCAAACATATTTTACTCAAGATACGGACTCAATTTTACTCGTTCGTTCCAACTACCGAAAGCATGAGTGGAAACGAGCAGGTCTAAGAGACGAGCAAGTCTCAACTATCCACGCAGCAAAAGGTTTGGAGTATTCAACCGTACTGTTAGATCTGTCTACCGGTTGGACAATTTCACAGTCCCAAATAAAAGAGAGCCTCGAAGAAGAAAGACGGATTTTATATGTGGGATTGTCCCGATCCAAAAATCGGATCGTGCTCATCGGAAGGAAACCTGTCCAGAACCGAGTATCCTTGGAAGATCTATTTTATTCTGACTTCAGAGGATTCAATGATTCCGGAAAACTGACTTTACTCAGAAACCCTCTCTGGTGAACTGGTTTTACGTTTGGGGGATTAGCTCAGCTGGTTAGAGCGCTACCTTGACATGGTAGAGGTCGCTGGTTCGATCCCAGTATCTCCCACCAAACGCAGATAAGCCCTTTCCTCCAAAACATCCTCAAGTCCAATGATTTTTAACGAGATGTGTAATTTTCGTTTTTGTTTTCTCACTTCAATCAAACCAAAGTTTTCCTGGCTTATGACTTTACTTTTTCGTCTTTCGTCTTGGGTTTCTTGGTAGAGACCTTTGATAGGCTTATTCAGAGAGCTAGATGTGAAGTCTATGTAAAGATTACCTTTCTCTCCCCTCTCCTCAAAAATTTCAGCGATGTGTCTATCCCCAGAAAGGAGGATGGTGTTTTTGGGGATGTGTTTTGCAATCAGGTTTAATAATTTTTTTCTTTGCTTCGGAAAATTTGACCACTTCTCAAAAGGATGAGTATCATTTAACACTTGTATACTTGAAACAATGATGTTTAAATCTTCTCCTTCGGGTTTGATATTGGCTTCCAACCAAGACCACTGTTCCTTGCCTAACATATCCGTTTCTGGACTGTCATCTTCTATATATCCCTCTCTCTGGATAGAATCCCAATATCCTTTCTTAAGTGCCGTACGAAAAGTCCTAGTATCCAGAAGAAAAAATCGCACCTTTAGGTTCCTTTCCTGAAGAATCCATTTTTGGTAAATACCTTCTTTAGGTAAGGCATGGTTTTTCGGATTGATATCTAAAAATTGAAAGAAAAGATCTCTAGACATTTCTTTTTTTGGATACTCCATACCCGAGTCATTGATCCCGAAGTCGTGGTCATCCCAGACTCCCAATACCTTTGTTTTTGTCCTGAGTAAGCTATACAGTGGCTCTTGTTTTTGTTTCGCATACGCAAGTTCCTTTTCCTGCTTATCATAGGTATCTTTATAAATATTATCCCCTAACCATAACCAGACATTCGGATTTGTGTTTAGCACTGATTTCCAAATCTGTTTTTCTAAATCTTGGTCCATACAAGAACCGAAAGCGATTTTGATCGGCTGTAAATTGGATTTCTCTTTGGCCTCAATCCCTAAAAAATTAAAATGAAGGAAAATTATTAAGATTGATTTATAAGAAACGGATGTATAAAATCTTTTGCATCTATGAAGAAAGTCCATTTTTTAGAAGAGTCCTTTTTATTTGCTTATTTTAGCGTTTTTACTATTATATCAATTTGTGTGCTTCGTTTCCTAGATTTTTCTCAAGGATGGAAGTTTTTTCTGCTCGTTCTCCTCTTTCAAATCAGCTTCCCTCTAGTGAGCCTTGTATTCCGGTTTTATAATCTATTTCGGATTTGGCTCTTTTTATTGCCGCTTTCCATTATGATGGTCGTACCTGATTGGTTTCTTTCTGGCGTACTCTCTGTGTTAGTATTTCCAGAAGATGGCTTTGCCAAAATTGGCACGGTGTCGGCATACATGGCAGGCCTTTGGTCGATTCCATTATTTGTGCTTGTCTACACAGGCATAAAACTAGAGGAACGTTCCGTTTCCATCATTGGTACTTGCCTTTGGGTCGCATTTTTATCCGTCGTAGTCTTTGGTTTGTCGGAAGCTTTTTCCAATGAACTTGGATCTTGGTATGCCCAAAATGTTAAGATGTCTTACGGGATTGCCCATTATGTTTTGGTCCCTGAAATGATCTTAAGTGTGGCAACTTACCTTGCCTACCAAGGATTTTCGACGAGTCCTCTCTGGATGCAGATTCCTATCTCCTTCCTCATCATGGTCCAATACGCAGGAAGCCTCGCAGTGAGTTATTTATTTTTCGAAAAAATCATGTAAGCTATGCTTGCAAGGCTATCCAGATTAGAAATCTTTGAGGGATGAAGTCTTTTCTGAAATCAGTACTTCTGGTTTTTACGAGTGCGGTTTTTGTTTTCATCGGCGTTGAACTCCTCCTCCGAATTTCAAAACCAAAAGGTTTGCAATACTATCGGGATGTTAAGCTACTTCATGCCTACCATCCCGAATATGGAGTCACCCTCCAAAAGAAGGAAGCGCGTTTCATAAAACACTATGCTAGTTTGTGGCAAGGCCAGTTTACCACTAATTCTCTAGGCATTCGAGGTACGAAAGAAGCTGATCCCAATTCTCCTAAATTGCTCTGTCTTGGTGATAGTATGGTCATGGGATTTGGTGTTTCTGACCATGAAACATTTTGTTCTCTTCTCGATGGTATCAAGATAGGAGACAAAGTTCACCAATCACTAAACTTGGGTGTTGATGCGTATGGGTCCTTAGGCTATGCAAAACGACTGGAAGATATTTTACAGCAAATCGATAAGCCAAAAGAAGTATTAGTATTTATCTCTCCCAATGATTTTGCGATGCCGGAAGTTCTCAGAAAACAAGGGATTTTGCCAGACGATGAACTTGATGCCTTGCATGAAAATGACCCTACTTGGAAACGAAATTTCAAATTACAATTTGAAGCGACAAGAGTTTCCTATGTTCTACAAGCTTTAAAACTATCTTACGAACAATCCATCCTACTTAGCCAACAAACAAAATTGGCTTTTTTTGAGGAACTAAACCAAATCTTCTTTCAGCCGGATCGATATTTATGGGAATCTTTTTTCTTAGGACAAGTAAGCCCAAAAGTCTGCAGAAAAAAAGAAAATCAAACTACGGTCGTTTGTCCAGAACCAATTCCTGTTCATGAATTCACTTGCATTGACAAAGCACCGAATGAAAAAGATCTTCCTCCCCTGCCAGATCTGACAAAAAAGTCATATGACCGACTGTATCAGTTGAGCCTTGAAAAAGGATTTCGATTGCATCCTGTATTTATACCAGTGCAAGTTGAAGAAATCTATTGTCATCTCAATGGGAAATACCATCCGCTCGGAAATTATAGCCTCCAAGCAAAAGCCTATTGGAAGACCAAATCGGTACACTCAATCGATTTGACAGATTACACTCCTGAAATGTGTGGAACAAAATTTGAGGAACAAAGTGAAATCAAATTATCCAAAATCCGAGATTTCTTCATTCCGGGAGATGGGCACCTAACAAAGCTAGGCAATGAATGGGTTGCTAAATCGTTAAAAACAGAATTGGGAAAATTAAAATAAATGTTATTTAATTCAGTTCACTATCTTCTCTTCGCACCGATTGTTATTATCACATATTTTTTAATTCCCAAACGTATGCAGGGGATTCTATTATTTATTGTTAGCTTATACTTTTACGCGATTTTTAAGCTTCCATTTTTGATATTGCTAGTTTTTTCTTTTGTCAGTACAAAATTAGCTGTCGACCAAATGGTTCGTGCGACCACAAAACTCTATAAAACTCTTTGGCTGTCCGTTGCCATTTGGGCAAATTTGGGTTTATTATTCATCTTTAAATATCTAGATTTTTCCATTCAGACCATTAATCTGCTTTTAGGTCGTGAAATATGCGATCCGCAAGCAATTCCTCTAGTGGGGCTTGTCCTTCCGATGGGGATTAGTTTTTTTACGTTGCAAGCAATTTCATATGCGATCGATGTCCATAGAGGAATCGTTCAGCCGGCAAAATCTATCTTTCACTTTGGATTATTTTTATCTTTTTTTCCCCAACTTGTTGCTGGGCCCATTTTACGAGCGAGTGATGTGTTGCACCAATTTTTGGAACCAAAAGAATTTGAATGGGAAAATCTCCATAAGGGCATACGCCAATTTTTATGGGGAGTCTTTAAAAAAACTTTTGTTGCCGATCCATTGACTCTCGCGGTAGATCCTGCTTTCGCCGACCCTCATTCCTATTCTGGAATTGCTTTGTTATCTGCAGGAACTTTATTCTGCATTCAAATCTATTGTGATTTTTCTGGATACTCAGATATCGCCATTGGAACCGGTCGTATACTAGGGTTTCATATTCCAAAAAATTTTGACCGACCATTTTTGTCGGGAACTTTGACGGAACTTTGGCGCAGATGGCATATTTCATTTTCTTCCTGGTTAAGAGATTACGTCTATATCTCATTAGGTGGAAACAGAAAGGGAGAACTGATCGCGTTTATCAATCTTTTTGTTACTACTTTTGTTTCTGGAATCTGGCACGGAGCAGATTGGACCTATGTGTTGTGGGGGGCCACTCACGCAAGTATGATGGTTGTAGAAAAATTTGTTTTTAAGTTCCAAAAGGCCAGAAACGCCTGGGATTCCGTTCCCAAGATTCTCCAGCCAATCTACCCTTGTGCCATTTTTGTGCTCTCAATTTTTTTCTTTCGAGCAAGGCCAACCGAAACGATACCTTACGGAATTCAAGTGTCCTTTGTGATTTTTGAAAGGATGTTTACATTTGCAAAAGGATTGAGCCTTGATTTTACATTCGAAATGGGTTTAGCTGTATTTCTCCTTTTCTTCGTGGATATTGTGCAGAACAAAAAAGAGGACGCTTTTGATTTTTTCATGAAGCGTCCTTTTATATTGTATTCAATTTCCGCAATCATGCTCGTCACTGCATTTCTAATCTACAGTGTAGCAGTTTCGAGCCCATTTGTTTACTTTCAGTTTTAGAATTCTACTTTGGGAGCATTTTCAATTTTTTTCTCATCCGCTACGGTAAAGGTTGGTTTGGCATCATAGCCGAAAGCCTTTGCGGTTAGCACTTGAGGGAATTGTCGAATGAACACATTGTAGTCTTTTGTTGCTTTTATAAACCTATTTCTAGCAACTGTAATGCGGTTTTCAGTGCCTTCCAATTGAGCCGTTAAATCTGAGAACAACTGGCTTGATTTTAGTTCTGGATAATTCTCTTGGATCGACATCAAACGACCTAAAAAGCCACCTAGCTCACCTTGTGCCTGTGTAAACTTAGAGAAAGCTTCTGGGTCTCTGAGTAACTCTGGAGTCGCCTGGATGGAACCAAGTTTGGAACGTGCTTCCGCAATCCCTTTCATGATATCCTTTTCTTGATTCGCATAGCCTTTCGTGGCCGCAACTAAATTGGGGACGAGATCCTCTCGCCTCTTGTATTGGTTGAGAACTTCTGCCCAGGATGCTGACACTTCTTCATCTAATTCTTGGATGCGATTGTATCCGCAATTTGATACTGCAGATAAAAGAAGGAACGCTAGGAAAAATCTTTGTACAGTTTGAATCATAGACTTCTTCATATACAAAATTTAGAGTAGGATCAAGCCTATTTCGGACAAAAAAAATTAATAACGGAAATCTTTTGTTTTAAGAATCCATTGTTTTTCTTGGTGCTCAAGATACTCCAAACATGCAGTTTCCGACACCTTTCCATTCACGTAATCCAAAAGAAAACTATCTCCTACAAGTAATTCAATGGCTGGTTTGTCGGAGCGGAATTCATACACGCCTGTCAAAAATTTAAATGCATCAGGAAAGAGTTCTTTTGTATTCTTAATCAAAAACAGCGAAAAGTAAAGGGATCGAAATTTTTTTGGATCCAAAATCAGCAGTTGGTATCCTTCACAAATCTGGTCTTTGAACTTATGAAAGGTCGGCAAAAACCTTAACTTCCGAATCTGTTTACTTTTGGCCTGGTGCAATTCTAATCGACGGTCTAGCTCTCTTTTTTCTGGTCCTTGTAAGTAGGGAGCTCCGAATGTTTCGAAGGGTTTTGTCGTGCCACGTCCCTCCGAGAGGTTTGTCCCTTCTAACAAACATTGACCCGGATACACATAACAGGTATTTTGTGTAGGTATATTTGGGGAAGGTGGTACCCACAAAAAGCTATCAAATTTTTTTGGATGGTAAACACCTATTGGAACAACAGCGACATCTAGTTTTAGATGGAATTCCAGATTATAATAACTTAACAATCCACCAGGACTAAGCCCATGTCGATGTGGCACAGTCCGTACACCAACAAAAGATTCAAAGGCTACCTGTAATGGACTCCCCTCTACCTTTGTTCCGATTGGATTCGGAGAGTCTACGATTACAAAAATGGGAGCTTTCCCTCCATTTTTTTTGATTTCAGAAGCGGCTTCCATCATATAGAAGGCAGAAGTCAAAAACGTATAATAACGAGATCCGACATCTCGAATATCAATAATAATCAGATCCAAACTTTGGAGAATTTTTGATTCTGGCACAAGAGAAGATTCTGTATCTCCGTAAAGATTTACAATTTGAAGGTCACCAAACAAATAACTTAAATCTTTACCGCTGACCTGATCTTGAAGCTCAGCAAACAAACCATGCTCTGGTAAAAACAATGTTTTTAGGGATACTATTTCAGAATAAGCCTCAAAATGGTATTTTCCTTCAAAGCCAAAAGCACTTTGATTGGTTAAAATTCCAGCGGAACAACCAGAAAACTTTGTTAAACTTTTAATCTGCTTCATTTGCTTTCTGAATTTTTTTCTTTCCTTCTTTTGCTAGATTCCATAACGATTGGAGTCTAGTCTCTTCAAGAGGTTTACCATTGGAAAAATCCTCTAGGATAGAATTCAATTGGTCTCTATATTTTAATAAGGATTCGTAAACGTAAGTTTGATTCTCTCGAAAGATAGATAACCACATTTCGAAATTAGAACCTGCAATCCTAGACATATCGCGAAAGCCACCGCCCGTAATCGGCTTGTCAGTCGCGTTAATGATCTTCTTGACGGTCTCATTTTCAATGGCAGTATCAACTAACAATGTGGAGATAATATGAGGAAGGTGAGATAAGTAGGCTAAGGTTTCATCATGTTCTTTGGCATCCATATCCAAAGTCCAACATCCGATTTGCTCCCAAAAACCTCTGATAAAATCATATGCGTCTATACTTGTAGAATTCGCTTTTGTCAAAATACATAGTTTTTGATCATACAAGTCTACCTTGGCCGCTGCAGGACCCGAAAATTCAGACCCACACATAGGGTGAGAAGAAAGATACCTATGATCTTCACCGAAATGTCTGTTGATTGCATCAATGATCGTCTTTTTTGTAGATCCCAAATCAGTTATAAAAGTCTTCCCACTTTTGGGTAGCATTGGAATGTAGCGAATAACAGAATCAACTGGAGTAGAAAAAATAATAAAGTCATAGTTCCCCCAAGGAAAGGAAACACTTAAGGATGAATCTAAAAGGATTTCATCTGCTAAATGCATAGACTCAGCAGTTTTTTTGGAATTTTCAGATCGAACAACGCCTGTTACTCTGAAATTTTTGCATCTCTCTTTAATTGCAAGCGAGAGAGAACCGCCCATAAGTCCCATACCAACGATGAGCACTTCTTGATTTGTCATCATAAATTCTCTTCTGAGATCGGATAAGAACCCAATACCTTTAGTGTTAGGCATCTAGTCTTCAAATCAGATAAGACAGATTCAATGAGTGGATCGTTTTTATGGCCTTTAAAATCGATGAAAAAGTTATACTCCCAACGATTTGATTTCATCGGTCTGGACTCGATCTTTAGTAAATTGATAGAATGGTCTTGGAAAAGAGAAAGTGCAGAAAAAAGCGAGCCAACTTGATTGGGTAAGGAAAAAACGATAGATGTCTTATCGCTACTTGTTCTTGGACAATCAGTTTTTCCAATCACTAAAAATCGAGTTGTGTTTCCTGAAAAGTCTTGGATCCCTTCCTTTATGATATCCAAGCCATAGGTTTCACTAGCAATCTTGGATGCAATCGCAGCTCCTTCTTTTTTTTCAGCGACTGTCTTTGCGGCCATTGCAGTTGAAGATGTTTCTATGATCTCTGCGTGAGAGAGATTGGCAGAAATCCAATTTCGGCATTGTTCATTGCCGATCCGAATTCCATAAATCTTCTGAATTTTTTTTAGATCTTTTTCATAGCCGAGAAGTGAGAATTGAATTTTCTGATAAGATTCTGAATAAATACTTACATGAGATTCCAATAACATATCTAAGGTGGAACTAACATGTCCTTCCGTGGAGTTTTCAACGGGGACAATGCCATATTCAATCTGACCTGAATCAACCGCGCGAAACACGTCAGGGATTGTAGGCAAGGGAATCGATTCAATCGAGGATCCAAATTTATTTCTGAGTGCCTCATAAGAAAAAGATCCTTCAGGACCTAAATAGCCCACTTGCAGAGGGTGCTCCAAGGCAATTGTTCCTGACATCATCTCTCTGTAGATTGCCCGTAGAACTGAATCTGGAAGTGGCCCCTTTGATTGTTTGGTTACTTTTTCGTATACATCACGTTCTCTATCTGGGCGGTAAATGGCTTCATTCGAATTCTTTTTTACATGCCCGATTTCTTTCGCGAAACTAGCTCTTTCCTGAATCAATCGAATGATTTGTGAGTCTATCTCATCAATTTTAGATCGTAACTTATTTAATTCTTCCTCGGCACTGCTCATCATCGTAGCTCTTCTGGTAAGGAATTTGTATCAAAATCTGGATTGATGACTTCTGGCTCATCGGTAATCTCAAAACTTTCAGGGCTGAGTTCTTCAAATTTTAATTCCTTCACTTCGACTGGAGTAGGCAAATCCGCCAATTTACTCAGACCAAAGTGGATTAAGAATTCATTTGTTGTTCCGTATAGAGTTGGCCGTCCTGGAACTTCTTTTTGGCCAACAGCCTTCACTAATTTTTTTGAAATCAATGATGCAACCATCGCACGCGAAGAAACTCCACGAATCTCATCTAACTCGCTTAAGGTGATAGGTTGTTTGTATGCTAATATCGCTAAGGTATCTAAAGTACCCCGAGAGAGTGTTTCTCTCTTTTTATCTTTAAATATATGAGAGAGGGCCTCACTATATGTTTGGCTTGTGATGAATTGGTATCCGCCTGCAATCTCCCGCAGTAAAAACCCACCTTCTCTTTCTTCGTAATCCAAAATCAATTCATCTAAAAGTTCTCTGGCCTCAGTTTTTTCGATGCCACATGATTTCGCAAGAGATGAAAGTTTGATGGGAGTAGAGGAAATAAATAGCAATGCTTCGAGCAATCCTCGTAAATATTTACGATCTTCCAAATCTTATGCAACCTTTACTATTTTTATCTCACCGAACAATTGGTGTTGGACAACTTTACATACCCTTATCTTAACTGTTTCCAGAACAGCAATGAAACCGGCGACTATCTCTTTCTTTTCTGGTGGGTATTGAGTGAATAAGTCCAAAAAGTGCAATTCACCCTTTTCATCCAGTATACGATGTAGAAACGCCATTTTATCTTCTACAGAGTATTGTTGATGTCCTTCGTAGATTGGGATATCTTCTTCGCCAGAATTAGCAGCTTCTTTTTCTAAGATTGAGTTAAAGGCAGAAATTAAGTCAACCAAACTGACATCCAACCAACTATCTTCTTCTTCCAAAACCTGATTTGTTTCGCGAGTAAACATACCCGCCGTTATACGATCTAACTCAGCGAGCCTTTGACCAGCCATCTGGAATTTTTTATGCTCCAATAATTTATCTACTAACTCTTTTGGCAGCGGTGGCTCAATGTCTTCCTCTTCAAACCCTGGATCGGGTAGGAGAGCTTTTGATTTCAAATAAACGAGATGCGCTGCCATCAATGCAAACTCTGAGCTGAGTTCTATCGATAAAGATTGAGACGTCCTCAAAAACTGAATAAAATCAGAAGTGATCCGAGCGAGAGACACTTCAAAAATGTCCACTTTATAACTATCAATCAGACTCCAAAGAACACTCAAAGGGCCCTCCGTGAGTCCACCATCCTGGTTGTTCCAACGGACGATAAATTCAGGAGTTTGGCTCATTTACAACCCGAGAGCTTTAGCAGCTGCTTGTTGCAGTCTTTCTGGTGGGAAAGGTTTTACTACAAAATCCTTGACTCCCATTTTGATCGCCTTTGCTAATAAATCCTCTTGGCCGAGTGCAGTCACCATGATGATTTTTGCTTGTGCATCAAATTTAATGATCTCTTTTGTTGCTTCAATCCCATCTTTTTCTCTCATGGTAATGTCCATGGTTACCAAATCAGGTTTTAAAGCCTTGTATTGTTCAATGGCAATATTTCCGTTTTCAGCTTCACCAACTATCTCGTGACCTGCTCCCACAAGGGCGTCTTTTACAAGAGTCCTCATGAATTTTGCATCATCCACTACTAATATCCTTGCCATACTAATTTCCTCTCGCTCTCAATATATCAATCATCTTAGGTACAATATCTTCTAAAGGTAAAACAAAATCAATTCCGCCTAACTCAACAGCTGCTCGGTTCATTCCATAAACAACCGAACTTGCCTCATCTTGCGCCAATGTAACCCCGCCATTTTTATGGATATTGGTTATAGAATTGGCGCCATCTTTGCCCATACCTGTCATAATAACAGACAATAGATGGTTGGCTCCGTAAACCTGTGAAACAGAGTCAAAGGTCACTTCTATGGATGGTCTATGTCCATTAACAGGAGGATCTTGTTTTAAATCGATCAACTTGTGACCACCTTTTTCTATGACTCGCATTTGGTAATCTCCTGGAGCAATGTAGGCATGCCCTGCCTCTACCATTTCCCCATGTTCCGCTTCTTTTACGCTTATCTGGCTCAATCCATTCAATCGATCAGCAAAGGCCTTAGTAAAACCAGGTGGCATATGCTGGACAACAAATATAGGCTTCGTCAGGTCCTTGGGAAGTGACGTAAAAATTGTCTGCAAGGCCTTTGGACCACCAGTTGAAGTGCCAATTGCTATAGCGTTTACGGAGACCAGTTTTTGAAAACTTTTATTTAGAAAATCCTTGGCCGGTAGAATTGGCGATTGCTGAAGTTTGGAACTAAAGGAGCCTAGTCCCTTTGAATCCATATAACCGCGAATTTTTTGTATCAGCACATCCGAAATCTGCTCGGGCGAAAACTGATTTCCTGTGGACGGTTTAGGCACAAAGTCGATAGCACCTAACTCTAAGGCCTTAAAGGTTGCATCTGCGCCATGCTGAGTTAATACGGAGAGCATTATCACTTGCGATGGCAGTTTTTTCTTCTTGATTTCCGCAAGGGCGGACAATCCGTCCATGACAGGCATCTCAATATCCAAAATGATAAAGTCTGGTTTGAGTTTTTCTGCCAAGTCTATGCAATCTAAACCAGTCTTTCCAGTTGCGAGGATTTCAATCCCGTCTTTTTTCCCAAGTACATCGCTTAAGATATTTCGAACGAGGAGGGAATCATCAATGATGACAATTTTTGATTTGTTAGTCATGTGTTTTGGATTAAATCGACAAGTTCATCGAAGTCTGGCAAGAAGAGAAGTACTCCAAGTAGATTGCTACCCTCATGATTGAATTCTGTGTGCATGGATAAGAACTTGGTTCGCTCCGGTTTTACGATATCCAAGACATCCAAAAAACTTCCCGTGATCATCTCTGGCACTGAGGGGAGGATCTCCTTTTTAAGTTTATTGGATAATGAATTCATAACACTGGAACATACAATGTTCGAAATTTCAGATAAAACTGAAGTCATATCATCGGAAAGCTTTTTGCCTTGGATGGCCTCACTTTGCGCATCAGAACCTAATAGTTCTTTCGCTACCTCTCGGCCATTGTCTTCCGAAAACATCATCAGTAAGTTACCATTTAGGTCCCCGTTCATCCGAATCTTGACTCCAAAAAACTCATCATTTGAAAATCTGAATTCTCGGGCGAGGCCTTCTCTATCTGTTAATTTAATTTCAGGGATGAATAACTCTACTTCCTTCCCAACTAATTGGGATAAAACGACGCCTGCATTCATCATTCCTGAATTGACTATGTTCTCTAATTTTTTGATATCTTTATTGGACATCAACTTGCTGATGTCAGTTGACTGATCTGATGATATCTTTGAGAGTCGCTCTTCTTTTTGCTCCACAAAGCCTTTAATGATTTCCGCAGCTTGTTTTCGGTCCTCTGCACTAGCCTTTTCTGATTTTGCCTTCTCAGCAAGTCTTTGGACTTCTATTGTCTTTGCATCCACCGCTTCTATTGTGGCAATGGATGAACTAACGGAAGTCGAGTGCGTGTCCGTATGTTGCGATTGTCCATTTGTATGTGCTTTTGTTTCTGGCTCTACTTTGGGGTTAGAAGTTTTTTCCTCATAGAAAACTTCTTCTTTGGGAACAATGACATGGTGTTCCACTTTGTTCCGGTCTTTTTTCACCTTTGTCTTTTCTTTGGAACGAATTTCTAAAAGTTTAGAGTTATATACGTTTGTTGCTAGTTTTGACTTGAAGATGGTATTTGAATCGGACATTTCGAGAGAACGAATGGTGGATGTTCTCTTCATCATATCGCCTGTGATCTTATTTTCTTCCAAACCTAACAAATCTGATGCGATTTCAATTAATCCAGTGATATCCAGAACTAAAATAATGGTCCCATCGCCCATAATGGTCGCACCCGTGAGACCCTTGACATCTCGAAAGTTTTTGCCAAGAGATTTTATCACTGTCTCATGCTTTCCGATCAAATCATCCACAATAAAGCCCAATTTTCTGGTCTTATAGTTGACGATGATCACAGGCACTTCACTCAATTCCGCTTTATCAGCCAGTCCTAAGATACGATTCAATCTATAAATTGGTAGGACCTCTCCACGGAGATTTATAATTTCGTGTCCTTCCAAAGTTGTGATTTGGTCTACATTTACTTTAATCGTCTCTGATACCTCAGATAATGGGAAAGCATAGACCTCTTCTTCCATGGTAACCAGGATGGACGGAATGATCGCCAGAGCCTGAGGAAAGGATAAGGTAAAAGAAGAGCCTTTGCCTTCTTCTGATTGGATCAAAATTTTTCCTTTGAACTCTTCAATCAATTTGTTTACCACATTCATCCCAACTCCCCGTCCAGAGATGTCGGAAATTTTGTCTGCTGTAGAGAATCCAGGAGCAAATATGAAATTATAAATTTCTGATTCGGAGAGGTTAATTGCTTCTGATTCTGAAACAAGACCTCTTTCTATCGCCTTTTTTAGAATTTTACTTTTATTGAGTCCTCGACCATCATCTCTAATTTCAACCATGATATTCGAGCCGCCCTGGTAGGCATTCAATTCAACCGTACCTTCTTCCGGTTTGCCAGCCGCCTTACGCTCACTAGGTGGCTCCACCCCATGGTCTACTGAATTTCGGATCAAGTGGATCAGTGGTTCCCCAATGGCATCGATTACTTTTTTATCGAGTTCAGTCGATTCACCTCTTAGCACTAAATTGACTTGTTTGCCAGTTTCCAATGAAAGGTCCCTTACAAGTCGAGTGAAACGATTGAATACCGAACCGATGGGAACCATTCGGATATTCATGATCCCTGTTTGTAGATCCTTAGAGATCCTATTGATTTGGTCTATTTTGCCTTTAAGTTCATTGAAAAGGGAATCCTCTCCAAATTGCGCAACCAAATCGTCATAAATTTTTTGAAAACCGGAATTGGTAATAACCAACTCACCGACGTTATTCATAAGTTCATCCAATTTATCTGAGGAAACTTTGATGGTCCGCATGACAACCTTTGATTCAGAGACAGCTTTATCAAAATTTCCATTGGGCAGGGATTGACTTGTCTCAGATGCTGATCCGAAGGCTTTTTTGGGAAGGCTTTCTTCTTCATGAACTTCTTCTTCAAGCACATCCATTTCTGTTACAGGAGGAATGACTTCGTCAACAGAAAGACTTTCCACCATATCAATGTTACATTGGCTGTATAAGTTCTCTCTAGAAAGTTGGCTTACACTCAAAAAGGATATGCCTGAATTGCCTTCGCCATTATCCAAAGCCTCTTCCGATGGTTCAGCTCGGTATATAGTGCCTGTTTGTTTTACGGCTTGGACGATCAAAAGCAAACGTAGGTTTTGCATCGGAGTATCTGCTTTTAAGCGCAAACAAACCTGAAAGAGTTTAGAACCGCTTTTTTCTCGAAGAAGAGATTTTATTTCTTTCCAATCCTCATCGTGTAATTCTATTTTTGCTGGCAAATCGGATTGCAACTTTTCAGCTTTCGCAAGGGGCGCATCTGATTTTGTTTGTGTTTTTCCTCCCTTATGGTCTTCTTCATACTTTGCCAGTTTATCGATCATGCTAGTAAAAGGAGTTTCAACCTTAAATCCATTGGCAACTCCATCTATCACTTGTTTTATCAGATCAAAACATTCAAATAAAAGATTTACCAGTGATACATTGATCTCAAGCGAACCTTCCCGAATTTGTTGGAGAAGGTTTTCCATCTTATGCGCAAGGTCAGAAAGATTGTAAAGGCCGACAAAAGCAGATGAACTTTTTAGAGAGTGTGCTGCACGAAAGATATCATTGATAATCTCATGGTTATCATGGTCTTTTTCTAACCTTAAAAGATTTGCGTTAAGCTCTTCAATTTGGTCTTCTGATTCTTCTAAAAAGACTTCTGTGTATTCGCCTAAGATTCCAGCCAAAGTAATAACCCTTCCTACTTGTTGACCGAGATAAATTCTACGATCTGAGAAAAATCCAAATTTAAAATTAAATTGCCTTCGAAGCGAGACACCGATTCAACCATCTTTGAATAATTGAGGGATAGATCATCAACAGTTGAGCTAATCATAGCCTTTTGGATTTTCACAACTTGTTTAACTTCATCGACTAAGATACCACACCTTTTTTCATTTAGCATAATGACTATAATGCGGGAGATAGGGAAGATTTCGGAATCGATTTGATGAAAGCGTTTTTTGAGATCCACGATAGGGATGATCTCTCCTCGTAGGTTGATCACACCTAATATGTATTCTTCGACATTGGGTATACGAGTGATCATTACAGGCTTTAATATCTCATGAACATGCAATAAGGGAAGACCAAAGTATTCTTTATCGATTGTAAACGTAAGGAATTGTTCCAAATCCCCTATTTCATTTTCTGCTTCTGCTTTGGTTCTTTCGGCTAAACTGAGAGCATACTTTTCTTGGTCCATATCTAAGCTATATACTCTCTAAGTAAAGAACTGAGTTCAATCCAAAAACGAGTGTATGCTCGTTTCTGTGATGATTTTTCCTACTTTCTGATCATGTTCTTCTGTTCGGAAGGGAACGGGAAAAACTGCGGAAAATGTAAGTCCTATCGTTTTTTTGAACACAGCAGGAGACGAAAGGGTTCGGTCATAATAACCCGCCCCGCGGCCCAATCGCTCCCCCGTTTCTGAGAATCCTAAGGCAGGAACCAGAATCAAATCGGCTTCTTCTGGGGATATCTCCTCAATCCCAATCGGCTCCCAAAGTCCAAACTGTCCGCGCTCCCAAGAATGAGGCCTTACAAAGGATAAAGTTCCCCGAGGATTGACTTTTGGAAAAAAATATTTGGCTGGGTGACGGAACTCCCAAAAGGCACTGGGCCTAGGTAAGGGAGTCGATTCCGTTAGGGGAAGTACGTCGACTTCCAAACGAGGGTCCGCGACGTAAAATATAAGCCTTTCTTTGCCTGAAAGTTCTTGCAACAAACGCCGAAGGATGATGCCTTCAGCCTCATCCCTTCGGCTCAAAACCGGTAACAACTCTTTGAGTCGTTTTCTGGCTTCTGGCTTTTCGAGTAGATTCAATAGATATCCCCGATGATTCCTTCTTCGAGTAATGAGATGATTTTTTGTGTTCTATCCTCAATCTCTTTCGATTGGTTGGGGTCGAGTGACTTATCTTTCAGTTGGAACAATTCATCAGCAAGGTTTAAAGCACAGAGTACTGCTATTTTTGTTTTTGAAGCCTGTGGCAAACCTTGCGCGATTTCTTTCATGCGAGCTTCTACATACTCTGCTACGGTATGTATGTAGTCGGGACTTGCTTCGCCAACGATGGTGTAGGTTTCACCAAAGATTTGTTTTGTGATTTTTTGAGGTGAAGAGGCAGAATCTGCCATCTGCTATTTGGGATCGTCTTCAATGACTAAAAAGTCATCGTCATCATCCGCATCAAAGACAGTGATCGTATCATCGTCATCGTCAATGATGATGTCGTCTTCATCGTCTAGCTCAACAGTAGGAACATCTGTATCATCAGAAACGATGGAAATCTCTTCGTTCCCAACTGAGGACTGTGCAGGTGCGATTTCTACGGACTCCTCTGGAGAGAAATCAGAGTCATCTTCATCGAGTAAAATAATTTCATCATCGTCTTCGGATGCCATCGGTAGGCTTGGGGCAAGGGCAGCCGCTTTCGGAGCAACTGGCTCAGGTGCTGGGCTTGGCGCAGCCTTTGGCTGGGATGAGGAAGTCGGGATGCCATCCAAACGGCCCAAAAGTTTATGCACCTTTGTCTCAAGCTGTTCTTCTCTTGCCTTTAATTCCGCCAACTGTTGGTTTGCATCCTGGAGTTGAGAGCGTAGAGATTTGAGCTCTCTTTCCTTTTCTTCCATGGCAAGCTTCATCTGGTCGTTCTCTGCACGCAAAGACTCATTCTCTGCTTCGAGACGACTATTTTCCGTTCTGAGATCCTGGATGAGTTCCAGGGCCTTCACTACTTTGCTTTCAAGCTCTTCAATGGTTTCGAGTTTCAACATGGTGGCAATCCGATGGAATAGAATAGACGTGCTATTCTATTCCAATCAAGCATTTAATTTATTTTGATACCTTGGTTTTTTCTACCAGGGCATTGAACACTTCTTTGTGGTTGTATGCAAGGTCCGCCAAAGTTTTGCGGTCTAAATTGATCCCGTGGGTTTTCAATGCATGTATGAACTTGGAATAAGACATTCCATTTTCACGAACAGCTGCATTGATCCTTGTGATCCAAAGTTTCCGAAACTCTGATTTTTTCTTGCGACGGTCACGATAGGCCCACTGGCCTGCTTTCATAACAGCAGACTTTGCTGTCCTGAAGAGTTTTGATCGAGCACCACGAAAGCCTTTCGCTTTTTGGAGGACTTTTTTTCTTCTATTTTTATGGATAGTTCCGTTGACGGCACGTGGCATCGCTTAACCTCCGTAAGGTAGAAGTTTTTCTACTCGGTTGTAATCGGTTTCGTGGATGACATGCATTCCACGGCTTTGGTGCTTCATCTTGGGAGATTTTTTTTCAAGGATGTGCCTTCGAAAAGCAGCTCCTCTTTTGATCTTTCCATTCTTTGTGAACTTAAAGCGCTTTGCAGCAGCTCTGTTGGTTTTGAGTTTGTACATAGTTGTTTTTCCTTTGATCAGCCCTTACTTTGGGCGATTGGGTTCAGCACGACCACTATGGTTTTTCCGTCGTGTACCGGTAACTTTTCGGGAGAGGCTTGCTCTTTTAGGTCCTCGACGAACCGGTTAATAATATTCATTCCGATTTCAGAGTGAACCATCTCTCTGCCTCGGAATCGAAGAGTTACTTTCACCTTATCCCCTTTAGACAGGAATTCCAGCGCGTGTCTCTTCTTAATCTCAAAGTCATGGTTGTCAATACGAGGTCTGATTTTGATCTCTTTGACAGTGACAATGTGTTGTTTCTTTTTCGCTTCTTTTGTCTTTTTGAGAAGTTCGAATTTGTACTTACCAAAATCGATCAATTTGCACACATGCACATCTTGATCTCCCGAAACTTCCACCAAATCCAAGTTAGCTTCCTTTGCTCTTCGCAAAGCTTCATCAAATGTTACGATATCAGATCCTTCATCTGAAACGAGCCTTACGGTACTCACTCCTGTGATCTGCTCATTGATTCTTATGTGGGCAAATTTATCTTGGTTTGGGTTCCCTCTCGGGTTGGGCCTTTTCTGCATTCAGTCTCCGAACGTTCTTAAAACTTCCATGCTTGTGCCAAGGATACGGGGATCAAGTACATTTCTGCCCGATTTTAGGGGCAAACTAACCGGAAATCATCTCCGAAACCTGCATAATCCAAGATGTGAAGTAATTTGCCAAAGACCTAAGGAGAAAGAGGTCGGATTCAAAGACATCCAAAGAGCCTTGGTCCTGGTTTTTGCTGGATTGGACAGCTTGGGCATATTTGGTTCGGAATTGTAGGAGGGCAGTATCAGGTGGGATGTACTTTGCCACTCTCTGTTTCATCTCTTCATCGAAACCATATTCTTTGGCCCATTCCGAGATCAAAGTATCACAACGGTATTTCTTCGCGAGTAGATGTTGGGCTATGATATTACGAAAGATCAGCTCTACCGAGGTTATGGTAAGGTCTTTAAAAGCCAAAGCCACTTCATCCTCCAATTGCTCTCTTTTGAGGAGGGCATCCTTCAAGGAACTTTGGGCTAGGATCTTGGCATTCATAGTATTGTATGCCCGGAAATGCTGGAGCATAGACTCTTTTTCGGTGTGCGAGAGGTCGCTTGTGTCTTTGTCAGCAAGGCTTCCGCCTTCCTCGCTTTTACCTGTGCTGAGAAGGTCAATGGTTTGGAATAGAACATCGAGTGAGAACTGGTTGCGCCTATCTTTTTTGTAGAGAAGTTCCTTTCGGAAGGCTTGCGAAATCTTGGTACAAAATTCATTCAGGTCTGCAAGACGGAAACGACCTGAGCTCGTGATCACCTTTTGGAGAGTGTTGCGAAATTTTTCGTCAGATTTAAGGTCAAACTCGGATGCGAGTGACAAAAAGTTTTTGATAAAGGTATCGCGTAGGATCTGAGCCGAACCTTCACGTGCCTCCTCTTGCCTTTGGATGATCCGAAAGCAGAGCAAAGCCTCCTTTCGGACTAAATTCTGAGCACTTTGCTCCCGTTCGCGAATGGCCGCTAATGCCTTTGCGCGGTCTTCTTTTTCTGCATCCATAATCTTTCGCTTTCAGGAAACTTCGCCTACTAAAAGTGCTAAAAAGCCATCTCTAGAAAGTGTTTCTGTAGTTTCTTCACCCAATCGGCGAATGGAAACTGTTCCCTGTTCCTTTTCCTTATCGCCAAGGATTACAGTATAGTTCGCACGGCGCAAGATGGATTCTCGGATTTTGGCACCAATTTTTTCGTTTCGCAAGTCCATCTCGACGCGAAAATCTCGGCTCTTCAAATCCCTGAACACATCCTTCGCATAATCATTGTGAGATTCTGCGACTGTGACAATGCGGATCTGAGTTGGGTTCAGCCAAAGAGGGAATTTGCCTTCGTAGTGTTCGATGAGGATTCCAATGAATCGTTCCAGGGAGCCATAAATCGCACGATGGATCATGACAGGTGCATGTTTTTTTCCATCGGAGGCTGTGAATTCTAATTCAAAACGGTTGGGCATTGAAAAATCAATCTGTACAGTCCCACATTGCCACAATCGACCCAAAGAGTCTTTGATGTTGAATTCGATCTTGGGACCATAAAAGGCTCCCTCCCCTTCTTTGATGCCGTATTCGATACCTTTCTTTTTGAGGGCATCGTGGAGGGCATTGGTTGCAAGGTTCCAATCTTCGTCGCTTCCTTGTGATTTTTCTGGCCTTGTCGCTATAAAGGTTTTAAATTCCGAAAATCCGAACTTTTTGTACACCTCAAATGTAAAGTCGATAATGTCTTCTACCTCTGATTCTACCTTATCTAAGGGAGCATAGATATGAGCATCATCTTGTGTAAAGGCGCGCACTCGGAATAAACCATGTAATACTCCCGACATCTCATGTCGGTGGACTGTTCCCAATTCCATATAGCGGAGGGGAAGTTCACGATACGAATGCATATGGTATTTATAAATCAAGGAACAGCCGGGGCAGTTCATGGGCTTTACGGCAAAGTCGGCTTCATCGATCTCGGTGAAGTACATATTTTCTTTGAAGTTATCCCAGTGGCCTGACCTCTTCCATAACGTTGAATTTAAGATGGTTGGGGTTTTGATTTCGTGGTAACCTCTTTGGAAACATTGCTCTCTAATATAGGAGGCTAAAGTATTCCAGAGGAGAGTTCCTTTAGGGTGCCAAAATGGGAAGCCAGGAGCTTCATCTTGGAAACTAAACAAATCCAATTCTTTTCCTAACTTTCTATGGTCTCTTTTCTTTGCTTCCTCGATGAGAAAGATGTATTCGTCCAATAACTTTTTGGATGGGAAAGAAACTCCATATATCCGAGTCAGCATCTTGTTTTTGGAATCACCCTTCCAATATGCTCCCGAAATGGCTGTTAGCTTAAATGCTTTTAAGAGTCCAGTGCGTGGCACGTGTGGACCACGGCAAAGGTCATACCAATCCCCTTGCCCATAGAGGGAAACAGTTTCGGAATCAAATCCTTGGATGAGTTCAACCTTATATGGTTCATTTTCGCTCTTAAATTTTTGAATGGCTTCTTCTTTTTTGAGCTCCCATCGTTTTACCGAGAGATCCTCTTTTACAATTTTTGCCATCTCTGCTTCTATCTTTGGTAAATCCTCTGTGGTGATGACAACATCACCAAAATCAATATCATAAAAAAAGAAACCTGGACCATTCTCAATAACGGGTCCTACCGTTAAACGAGCATTAGGCCAAAGATGTTGAACAGCCATACCCAATAAATGTGCAGAAGAGTGGTGGAAAACTTCCTTACCTTCTGTATCTTCAAATGTCAAAAATTGTACCGTCGCATCAGTTTCTGGACAGAGGCTGAGGTCCTTGGTTTCTCCATTCACACGTACGGCCAAGGCCTTATCTTTCAGAAATGGAAGCTGGGTCTCGATAAAATCTCGAAAGGATTTTCCCTTCTCGAGTGTTTTGTGAGAACCGTCGGGAAGTGTGATCTGTAAATTTGACATAGATAATTACAGGATTTTTTGGATTCCTCCGTAAGAAAAGTATAGTTTTTTCCTCTGTCTCAGATTTGCCTATAGGGAAATACAAATCATCGCGATACCACTTGCTCGTAGAGCATTTGCACAAGCCATTGGAAACTTTCTTCTACTGATTCCTTCAAACCAAATCCAGACTGGAACTCTATGCTCACAAATCCATGTAAGGTGGCACGGAGGATTCTGATTTTATGAACTGCCTCACTATCTAGGACTTTTAAGCCGAGAGAATCTTGGCATATCCGTAGAGTTTGTTCGGCAGCTTTTTTATGGCTTTCGTTTTCTTTCGGACTGCCTAAGATTGTTTCATAGACCTTGGGGTGAGTTGCGGCAAACTTTCTATAGGAGGCACAAAAATTTTGAAACCTTTCTTTAGATGGTTTGTTTTGGGAAGACATTTGGCTTTCCACCAAATACCGATTTAGCTCGAGGAGCGCTCTGGCAGAGAGTTCTCTCTGCACCTCTCCTAAATCCTGAATATGGTTGTAGAGAGAAGGCGAACGAATGTTCAATCTCTCTGCCAAGTCTTTCAAAGAAAAACCACTGACTCCGAATTGATTGGCAAGAGCCCAGGCCGCATCGGTTATGAGCTCTCGATTTAGCACTCTAGTTTCTTTTCTAGGCCTTCCTGTTTTATGGACTAGTTTTTTTCCCATTGTCTCCGAATTACCTGCGCTAATCTCTTAAAATTATCTTTATAAGGATAATGACCACTTCCTTCGAAAATTTCTAGATCTCCATTCGTGATCTTTTGTAGCCTCTTTGCTTCCGAAACGGGATCATCAAAGTCTGGGTCTTTGTCTCCCATCACAAAGGTATGTGGCACTTTTAGCTTAAAAAGTGCCTCGGCCGATTTAGGTTTAGATGCAAGGAACATGGACCGAACAGCCGTTAATCTATCTTTTTCCTTTAGGTTTTCATAAATGCGAGATGCATGTGTCTCTAAATCTTTTGGCTTGGTAACTGGATATAAACTCATATAATAATTCTGGAACATCCAAGCTCCCCAAGGACCATTAAACATAGCCTTGATTCCCCATTTGAGTCCCCAACTTAATTCTTTGTCCTCAACAAAGGGACCTGTTAAAAATATATGTTGGATGCGTTCTGGTATGCGAGTGGCCACTAAGATTGCAGAGGCACAGGTCATAGAATTGCCGACGATGATCACATTTCTCAAATCATTCTGCACGATAAAGGCCTCCAAATCGTTTGCAGTTTCATCCGCTCCGTAGGAAGCAAAGTCTGTCCTTGATTCACCTGTTCCCCGTAGGTCCAATAAATGGATTTGGGCTTCTTGGCTAAGTTCGGTAGCCAAATCCAGATAGTTCTCTTTCAAATCTCCTATACCCGGTAACATCACTATGTTTCTTGTCCCAACACCGATTTTTTTGTAGCCCAATCCCAATACGGTTTCCCCAAAAACAGGATTCTTTGCCAGAAAAACCAAGGCAAAAAATGAAATAGAAAACAGAAAACGATTCATAAACAACTCCTTGTAAAAAACTAATTAGATTAGCTTTTTACAAGGAGTCCAGCTATACAAAACTAATGCAATTAGTTTTTTGAAAAATTTAGATATTCTGGTCACTCCAAAACAGGTTTCACGGAAGTGTGATCTGCACGTATTGGAACTTTTTTTGGTCAGAGGTCAAATTTGTGACCACTGTCTGGTTATCCATTTTAAAAGCACAAAAGATCTGCTGGCAGATAAGCTCATTTTTCCATGCGCTTGGACTAGCAGAGGAAGAAAGTGATTTGCCCATAATGGTAAGTTTACCTTTAAACGGAGATTTGGTGGTGCTTGTTCCTCCTGCAGTTAGATAGATTGAGATTTGATTGATTTGTTTACTGGCTGGGTCTTCTTTTACTTTGATGCCCAATTGGTCCCAAGTATAGTAGAGACCGTCTGGTCGATTTTCCTTGAGATTGTATTGTCCCAAAACTTTCACATAGTATTCTTCTGAAAGAGTAGCTTGTAAGGGCTCGTCATTTAGCGAGATAAAATTTTCTTCGACGAGGAATTGGATTTTATTTTTTGCGACATCTTTTCCAAAGAGATTGGCTCCTAATAAAAATATACAAAGACTAAGCAGTATCGATTTCATATTCTTCCTTTGGTACAATGACCGAGACCATTCTGAGTCTTTTGATGAGGCTCGTCAAGCAAGGCAGGTTGTCTGAACTTTTTCTGGTGGACAAGGAAATGACAAAGCTCCCAAGCTCGAGTGGATGCAAGAGTTCATACACAAACTAAAACAAGCCAAGCGAGTTGCAGTCCTCACCGGTGCCGGCATTTCTCAGGAGTCTGGGATCCCTACCTTTCGAGGAGAAGGCGGGCTTTGGAAACAATACAGAGCAGAGGAATTGGCGACACCGGAAGCCTTCCGAAGAGACCCTCAGTTGGTTTGGGAATGGTATGAATGGAGAAAGAAAATATGCTCTGAAGCAAAACCCAACATTGCACATCTCAAGTTAGCGGACTGGGAGAAAAAATTCCCTGAATTCCATCTCTTCACTCAGAATGTAGATGGCCTGCACAGAAGAGCTGGTTCGCAACAAGTCACAAGTTTACATGGAGATATTTTTTCCGCTAGGTGTACGAAGTGTAAATACTTCTTGTCCGATCGTGATCGCTTTTGGGATTCCTTACCTCCGCATTGCCCCTCTTGTGGTTCTCTACTGCGGCCTCATATCGTTTGGTTTGGAGAATCTTACTTTGAGGGTGATTTAGATTTTGCGTTTTCTTTTTTGAAAGAAACGGATTTTCTATTCGTGGTCGGGACATCCGGATCGGTTGGCGTACCAGTTCAATTGGCTGCCTTTGCAAAAGCAAATGGTGCGACCACAGTCGAGATCAACCCAATGCCGAGCGGCTACCAATCCATGATGGATATTCAGTTTTCTGAAAAGGCTGGAGAATTTTTTTCCAGAATCGATATTTAAAACGAAAAGCGCAAATCCCTCTTACCGAGAAATTTGCGCTTCCGATTGTTCGAACACCAGACCTAACGAGAATTAGATTGCGTTCTTTCCTTTTTCGCCAGTTCGAATACGAACTACTTCTTCAAGTGGCATAATGAAGATCTTTCCATCCCCAATTTTACCATCTCCGTTCTTAGCTGCTTTCAGAATTGCATCCACTGTTGGTTTTACAAACTCATCATTGACAGCGATTTCGAGACGAACTTTGCGTAAGAGGTTCACGGTATATTCGTGCCCACGGAAAACTTCAGTTTTACCTTTCTGCTGTCCATACCCTTGCACATCAGAAACAGTCAAACGATAGATTTCGTTTTTGGTTAGTTCCGCTTTCACTTCTTCAAGTTTATGCGGTTGAATGATAGCTACGATCATTTTCATAATTTATATGCTCCTTATATTAACCGTGAACTCGGATATTGAAGTCTGGATATGCTTCAGCACCGTGTTCGCCAAGATCAAGTCCTGATACTTCTTCTTCTTCACTCACTCGGATTCCACCAGCTAGTTTTAGGACAAACCAAAGAATGAACGAGATACCTAAAGTGAATCCACCGATTGCGAGAATGCCTGTGATTTGGGTTCCTAGGGATGGAACTGGAACACCGGCAGGAGAACCTTCGTAACCAAAGATGGCCACAGCGAGTGTTCCCCAAATACCACATACTAAGTGAACGGATGTTGCACCAACCGGGTCATCGATTTTCATTTTGTCAAAGAATAACACAGACAAGACAACTAGGATACCAGAAACGGTTCCGATGATGGCAGCTGAGGCAGGGCTTACGATGGCACATGGTGCTGTGATGCCCACTAATCCTGCGAGTGTTCCGTTCAGGATCATACCAAGATCAGGTTTCTTTAGAATGACCCAAGCCGTGATGGTAGAAGCCAAAGCTCCCAAAGCCGCAGAGATATTTGTCGTAACGATGACGTGAGCCATAACAGAACCATCACCTACTCCCATCGTAGAACCTGGATTAAATCCAAACCAGCCCAACCAGAGAATCAAAGTTCCCAGTGCAGCAGATGTCATATTGTGACCTAATATAGGTTTGATGCGACCATCTGGTAAAAATTTACCTTTTCTTGCACCAAGTACAATAGCACCTGCGAGGGCTGCCCAACCACCTACGGAGTGTACGACGGTCGAACCTGCGAAGTCATGGAAACCCATGCTGGAAAGCCATCCACCACCCCAGACCCAATGGCCGGTAAAGGGATACATAAATGCCACTAAGATAAAAGAAAAGATGAGGAAGGAGTGGAATTTGATTCTTTCCGCAACTGCTCCCGAAACGATGGTTGCCGCTGTCGCTGCAAACACTAATTGGAAGAAAAACTTTGCTAAAAGTGGAACTCCTGTCCAATTCATGGAGGAGTACACCCCTTGGTAGGCGTCTCCTGTGAGCGGAGAATTGTCAGCTCCACCTAGGAAAAAAAGACCTTCCGTTGCATAATAGGGTGTTCCATCACCAAACATGAGGCCCCAACCGATGGCCCAATACGAAAATGTGGCCGCAGCAAAAACGACAAAGTTTTTTGCGAGGATGTTCACTGTGTTCTTTGCTTGGCAAAAGCCAGACTCAACCAAGGCAAAACCTGCGTTCATAAAGAACACAAGCATACCTGCTACTAAAACCCAGAGTGTGTCTAAACCAACTTTCAGAGTATCGATCTCTGCCAGCTTTTCTGCCACTGGGTCCGCAACCTTCGCAGGTTCATCTGCATACAGGAACATCGGAAGTACCAGGAGCAGGAGGGCTATCTTTTTGAAATGTGTTTTCATATTTGCCATTAATCCTTTCCTTTTTTTACAGAATGGGGTGCAAGAATGGTACCTAGCAGGTAAAAAATAGGCAAAAAGGATAAAAAAAATAGAGAGATGTCTAGAAAGCCCTCATTCTGCCTATTTATGTATATAATCCTTGGACTAGATCTGCAGAGAATCTAAAGGCTTTATTGGCATTATGCTTATTTATTTAGCATAGTGACCAAAAAGGAGGGATTGGGAAGAATCATTTGCCTCCCTAGACTAGCTTTGCGTAGAATTCCAACATGCAGGCTACTTTAGTCGGAAAGAGAGAAGGCATCTATTGCGAAGCTGGCAATTTCTTTATCGACCCACAACTCGCAGTGGAACGTGCCCTGATTACACATGCCCACTCAGACCATGCACGCCGAGGAAGTAAATACTATTTATGCCATATGGACACTATCCCTCTCTTGCGAGAACGTTTAGGAAATAAATTGCAGATAGAGGGCATTCCGTACGGAAAACAAATTCGCTTGGGCGATGCAAAGGTAAGTTTCCACCCGGCAGGCCATATCTTGGGCTCTTCTCAAATCCGTATCGAAACCAAAGCAGGGGTTTGGGTTGTATCCGGTGATTATAAATTACAAACTGATCCTACCTGCCAAGCCTTTGAACCAGTCCGCTGCGATGTATTTGTGACGGAGTCAACATTTGGTCTCCCCATTTACCATTGGGAAGAAGAAGAAGTCATCTCTCAGAGAATTAACCAACTCTGGTTGGACTGCATAGCGGAACAAAAAACGATGCTTGTACTCGCCTACTCCCTAGGAAAAACGCAAAGGGTATTGGCGGGGCTATCTGAATCCTTGGGAAATATATATCTGGAAGATCCAGGATACAGAATCACAAAAATCTACCAAGACAAAGGTATTTTATTTCCAAAACACTCCCCACTCTCGGAACTTCGAACAAAGGAGTCTTCGCCTTTCCTAATTTGCACTCCACAAACAGATCTTAGGCGATATGCACAGCATCTTGGAGATATTAAATCATATTTTGCATCCGGCTGGTTGCGCTCAGATACGAATAACCCATTTTCTAGAGATAAAATCATCATGAGCGACCATGCAGACTGGAATGGACTCTTACAAGCCATACGATCCACACAAGCTGAAAAAGTATTGGTCATGCATGGCTTTTGTGAACCACTTGTATCCTATTTGCAAACTCTTGGCATCCAAGCAGAACCATTCATTTTTTCATGAAACTATCTCAATTTCTCAATATCCTTAGCACAGGACAAAGCTCCATAGACAGACAGAAAGCACAATCGCTAGCTAGTGAGTGGAAAGAGAATCTAAATGTCTCAGAATTTGCTTTTTTAAAACAAATTATAGAATCAAGGCCTTACGAGGTACTATCCAGTCTTGAATTGAAACGTTTTCTTTGCCAAACATTCCAGATACCGGAATCTCTGTTTGAGGAAAGCAAAAAAAGAACAAAAAACTCTTGTTTAACGATGGCGCTTCTTTTCCCTCCAAACAAATACCCAAAAGATCCAGAATTAAATGACTGGAAAGTAGAAAACTTGGACGGACTACAGGAGAGAATTGAGAAAAAAGATACCTTTGAGTTTGTGTTTCAAAAATTGCAAAGAATGTCGGAAGAAGAAAGGTATCTGTATTTAAAATTGATACTGAAAAAAAACCAAATCCCTTTTCAATTCGAACTTAAAAGAGCATTATTCGAAGAAGAGACTCTTTGGAATCTCAAAACTTACCAAGAAAAATTCTGCAAACTTATATTAGGTTCTTATAAGAGATCTTCCAATTTTGCAAACGGAATTGAGGAAATCCACCTACTTGCAAAAAATCAAAACCAATGGACGAAAGTGGCGACCATACAGCAAAAACTCTCCCCAGGCAACCATTGGGATGAAGTGAAAGATTACTGCCACGAGAAAGAACTAGAAAAGTTTGGTCCAGTCAGGACAGTCTCTTTCGGACTTCTCCTCCACATCAGCTACATGGAAAAGATTGAATCCAAAAGACACAAGGCAGGTTTTTTCTTAAACGGAAACAAAATTCTAGGTTTGCAAAGAGTTGAATCAGATGAAGAGGTGAGTTTTATTTCAGATTTGTAAGAAAAGACTGATCAAACAAAATCCTACATCTATCTAATGAAATATGACTGTTCCCAAAGAAAGAATCCGCAAGCTCAACTCCAAGCCTATCAATGAACAAGGGAAATACATTCTTTATTGGATGCAGGCCTACCGAAGGTTTGATGCAAACCATTCATTTGCATATGCATTACAACTCGCAAAATCATACAACAAACATTTGCTAGTCTATGAAGGCCTCAGATCAGATTATGAATGGAGCTCTCCCAGGATCCACCAGTTCATTCTGGAGGGTATGATAGAAAACAGAAAGAGAGCCGAAGAATTGGGGATCAATTATTGGGCTTTTGTAGAGACAAGAGCGCAAAATGGAAAGGGAATTTTAAGAAATATCGCGAAGGATGCGTATGCAATTGTAACCGATGATTTTCCATGTTTCATCATCCCGGAACAAAGCAAGTCATTGGCTGACAAATGCGATGTCATGTTACTAGCCGTAGATGGGAACTCTGTTATCCCACTTTCACTCTTTGAGAGACCAGCCTCTGCAGCTCGGATCATGCGCACATGGATTCAGAAAAAATTTCCTGATTTCCTTCTTTCCTTTGCAAAACCTAAGTGGAACAAATCGGATATACAAGGAACAAATGGAAAGTATGCCGCACCCTTTTCTGAACTAAAACTTGAAACAAACCAAATCTCAAGTCTCCTCATGCAAATCCAGTTGAAAGAAACCACCTCCCCAGTGAAAGGTGTCATCGGTGGACGTAGTGTCGCCTTACGATTGCTAAAAGATTTTTTGGACAAAAAAATAACGAAGTATGCCGACGAAAGGTCCAACCCAAAACCTCCCGTAGAAACACCTGTTAGCTTTTTATCTCCCTATTTACATTTTGGCCACATTGGAGCAGAGGAGATTGTGCGAGCCGTAATGGAATCCGTTTCTCCGAAAGGGCTCGATTGGGAACAATTGAGCTTTGGAAAAGCTGGGGATAGGGAGACTTTTTACACAAAGGATCCAGCAGCCAACCATTACTTAGATGAACTCATCACATGGCGAGACATTGGCTATTTGTTCTTTTTCAAAAACCCTAGTTTTAGAAAAGATTTAAAAGATCTACCTGATTGGGTAAAAGAGAATCTTAAAAAACATAAAAAAGACCATAGGGAATTCCTATACGACCGAAGTACCTGGGAAGCAGCGAAAACGCATGACCCTCTCTGGAACGCAGCGCAAACTGAGTTAGCATTGACTGGCCGGATGCACAATTATATGCGAATGCTTTGGGGGAAAAAAGTGATAGAGTGGTCGGCCACTTACGAAGAAGCCTTTGATACTCTAGAGTATCTAAACAACAAGTACGCCTATGATGGAAGAAATCCAAATTCGTATACAGGAATCCTTTGGTGTTTCGGACTCTTCGACAGACCATGGTTTCCGGAAAGAAATGTTTTTGGAAATATACGGTATATGTCATCTCAGTCAACGATGAAAAAATTTAAGATGCAATCTTATCTGGACTATGTAAAATCGTTGGAAGGAGACCCTGAATCGCTTTTTTCATGAGCACTCGCAGAAAGATAGATGTCCTCATAGAGGAAGATACACTTAGTGAAGAAGAAAATATCTACTTTCGAAAGGTGATTCTATACAACGATTCCGTGAATGAGTTTTCACATGTCGAAATGTGTTTAATGAAGATTTGTTTTAAAAACAAAAAAGAAGCCAAAATGATTGCCATTGAAGCACATAATCATGGTAAGGCTGTTTGCTTCATAGGCTCTCTAGAAGAGTGTGAGACTGTCAGTGAAAAATTGAGTAACGAAGGTCTAACGGTTTCTATACAGATATGACAACTCTTGCCAAAGAAGTCCTAAAATCCCTAAAGAAAAAAGCAAATCCAGAAAAGGCAAAGTTCTATCCTAAATTTTTCAAAACAGAAAAAGGTGAATATGGATACGGGGATAAATTTTTAGGCGTTGTTGTGCCTGAGCAAAGAAATATTGCAAAACAATACTATAAACAAATCCAAAAAGAGGATATTCAATTTTTACTGGATGAACCTTTCCATGAAGCTCGTTTAACAGCTCTTTTTCTACTGGTTTTATGTTACCAAAAGAGAGCCAAAACAGTCGAGGAAAGAGAGGCCTGGGTTAGAGTTTACATAGAAAAAATGGACCGCGTCAATAATTGGGATCTCGTGGACTCCTCAGCTGATAAAATTCTTGGTCACTATTATTTCCAAGCTGATCGTTCCTACATCCACAGTTTGGTAAACTCAAAGGATCTATGGGAAACTCGTATCGCGGTAATGACTAGTTTCTATTGGATACGTATGGGAGATTTTTCAGATACTTTGCACATGTGCAAAATCCTACTCAAACACCCACACGACCTCATCCACAAAGCAACAGGTTGGATGCTACGTGAAATTGGAAACCGGCACAAAGCAAGTCTCAACCAATTTCTCTCAGAGCACCACAAAGAGATGCCTCGTACCATGCTTCGTTATGCGATAGATCGTTTACCAGACACCGAGCGAAAGCATTGGTTGAACCTTTGAATCAATCGTGCGGCAATACTTCCGTAACAAAATAGACCAAAACAGGTTCTGCTTTTCCTTTTAGGCTAAGCTCCTTTTTTTCTTCATATTTGATATATTTATCTCCACCGGCCGCCAAAAATGCGGCTTCTGAAACGGCTACTTTACCTGGAACACCATGGCTTTCCAAACGTGCTGCTGTATTCACGGCGTCACCAATAACCGTATAATCCATCCTTTTGACTGATCCAATATTTCCGACGATGGCCTCTCCAAAGTTCACTCCGATCCGTAGCCGAAAAGTCCCCGGTGGCAAACCCAATTCTTCATTGATTTGGATCATTTTTTTCTGCATTTGTACAGCGCAGGCAATGGCTTTGTAGGCATCCCATTCTGTTTTTTTCGGAGCTCCCCAAAATGCCATAATCGCATCACCGATGAACTTATCTAAGGTGGCGGAGTATTCAAAAATTAGTTCCGAAAGTGATTCAAATATTGCATTTAAATGATCCAATACGACAGAAGGAGGATTTTTTTCAGAAAATGTAGTAAAACCAACAATGTCAGAGAAAAGTGTGGCAATGTCTCTTTCTTCACCACCTAATTTAATATGATCATTCACGATAGTTTCCATAACTGCAGGAGAAAAATACCGAGAGAGTCTATCTTTTTCTTCTTTCTGTCGTTCTACCAATTTTCGAGACTCAACCATATTGCCAATGATGGAAAATGCAATAGAGATTGAGAAACCTGCGAAGGCATAATCTTTCAGATAGGTGTCACCTGGATAGAAAGACAACTGTAAGTCGACAAACACATCGTTCAGGATCAATAAAAACATAAACAAAACGCCAAAAGAAACCGTGCCCATTGCAGGTATCTTTCTTCCTAAGAAGATGATATAACAAAGCCCAATCCCTAGAGCAATATTTAGGAATGACCAATAGGAGAAAAAGATACTCAAAGAATGTAAGTTAGGAAGGGCAAGTGCAATGACAAAGCTAATGACTCCAACGATATCCAAGCCTCTATTCACAAGGGATATCCAATGTTGGTGAACTTTAGCAAACTGTACGACAAAATTAAAGAGAAAATGAGCCAAGGCAATCCATGTTGCATATTCAATCTTTTTGATCCAAAATCCGTCATTGACTATTGAATAAATGATTTGGCTTTGGAATAGAGTATTTAGAGCCATGAAGATCGATCCAAGTGAGAAGAAGATCGTGGCATGTTCATCTTTCCGAAATAAAAATTGCCAATATAGATAGAAAGCACCAAGTAACAGTGTTAATACGATGACAAATATTTTCTTGAAATCATTCCAATACTCTGCACGTTCTGAATACTTCAATGAGGAAATGTAAAATTTATCATGAGATAGGCCCGGGCTAATCGGGTACTTGGCAAAAACTCTCACAGCAAGAATATTTGGCTCATCTAAACGAATCAGCCCAACAGGAATTCTATAAAAGCGAGTTTTATCTGGGAGTAATTGTTTTTCTTCTAAAAAGGTATCTGGAGGGGTGTCAAGACTTAGCCCAGTACTACCAATAAAATGTCCATTCCAATAGACTGCGTCGGCCTGACTGATCTGCCCCAATCGGAGCACCAAATAACGAGACTTAAATTTTGATTTAAGGTCTTCTGGACTAATAGAGATTTCGGTTCTGTACCAGGCATAGCCTTTGTATTTTTCAAAGTATTCAGAGAAATCAGGAAAGTAGAATTCTCCATCGCCATCCTTTACAGTGTCCCAGGATGTTTGGATTTGGAACCCTGAGATCCATCCAGTTTTTGCTTGGTCTGGCAAGGTGGGAAGTGCATTCGCAAACACCAAAGGTTTGATCTCTTCAAATTCTGGATCATCATCTAGATCTGCCGATTTTTCTTCTACGACCAAAGAGTCTCCAGGTCGAAAGCTCCAGCGCTGTCCACCTGAACCAATTTTTTTCTCGGACCGAAGGTCCAAGATCTGTTTTGTAAATAGGATTTGCGCGTGGAGGTCGAGAATGGGTAAAAGAAAAAGTAAGACCAAGCTAACCGAAAAGTATCTATGCAGAAAAGACATAGCGAAAGTTTATAGGTTAGAATCCTGCTTGGCAAGAATAAAACATTGGAAGAAATCCTCATAACCGCATTAAATCATGAATTTCATGGACTCGGAGTTGCACCTAACGGAAGAAAGGTGTCTTATCCTTATACGCTCCCGGGAGATACCATCCAGGTCAGTTTTTTTAAAAAAAGATCACGGAAGGCACGTTATCTTTGGGAAGGATGGAAAGAAAAAGTAGAACGGCCAGAAGGTCTGTGTACGCATTTCGGTGCTTGTGGTGGATGCCTTGGCCAACACATAGATTACTCTCTACAATGTGATTTGAAATTCGCACCCATCCAAAAACTTTTCTCTGATGGTTTCGGATTTACCTTCCAAACGATGCCCGCGGAACAAAGCTTTGGATATAGAGGGAGAATGGACTTCAGCGTTTTCCCAGGGCCTACCATTGGCCTACGGGCACGTGGTAATTTTCGCCGAGTCGTAGATGTCGGTACCTGTTTGATCCAGGCAGACAATGCAAATGCATTGCTTAGTGAATGCAGAAACCTCCTCTCCCAATACCCTGAGATTCCTTGGGACCGAAGGTCAGAAAGCGGTGGATTGAAGTACATTACCATTCGCACTTCCCAAAGTGAAACAGACAGGATGGTCATTTTTACCTTTACCGAAGGCTTTGATCGCCAAGAGATATACCAATCTTTTGTTTCCAGCACGAAAGAGGCTCTTTCCTGCGAACACATTGTATTTTGTTTCAATCGAATGAAATCAGAAGTGTCAGCCCAAGGTGAGTCAAATGTAGTCCGAGGGAACTCTTATTTTAAAGAGACTATATTAGATAAGGAATTTAAAATTCCTTTCGATTCCTTTTTTCAACCAAATCCTAAAGGTTTTTTACCGATTTTAGAATTTTTGGAAGCTTCACTCCCCAAAGAGAGTGAGGCATTGTTAGACCTGTTTTCGGGAAGTGGCTTTTTTTCCCATCTATTTGGAGAACGTTTTGAACGGATTCACTGTTGGGAACTCAGTCCCTCTTCGATTGCCATGGCAAAGGAGACTTTGCTAGCTCGCTTTCCAGAAAAACAAATCTATGCCGAGGTGAAAAATCTATTCCAAGAAGAAAGGACGGAGCCAAGGGAAGAAAACGCAGTTCTATTGTTAGATCCTCCGCGTGCTGGGGCTGGGGCGAAGGTGATGTATTGGATCAAAGATTTTGGTCCGAGGGATGTTTTTTATATCTCTTGCAATCCCTATTCCCAAGGAGAAGATTTAAAGTCCTTAAAGGAAGTCTACCAACTAAAAGGGGGACTTTTGGTCGACCCCTACCCACACACCCCCCATTGTGAGTCTGTCATCCATTTGCAGAGAAAAATATAACCGTTTTTTGCCAGGGCAAATCTAAAATCCATCCGATCTTTACATTGAGAGGAAGTATGAATTTTTTAAGACTTGTTTCGATACCAATGTTAGGTTTCATCAGTTTGGTCGGCTGTCGCACAATGGTCGTCTCCACATGGGTTCCTTCCGACCAAAATCTTGGCTTTTCCACTGTACGGGTGCTCCTCTCGGAAGCAGGTACAGAAGAAAGCTTTCGAAGCAAAGAGACCATTGAGGTCTATGATGCAAATGACTTAGTCATTAAAAAGGCATATGAATTTTTAAGTATGGATCCAAGTGCCCTTAAAGCACCCATTCGATTGGTTTCCACAGGAGATTACATCGAGTACAAAGGTAGCCAGTATAGAGGCCAAATAGAAATCAAACCTTACAATGGAAAGGTGCTCATTATCAACAAAGTTCCATTGGAAGAATACCTTTTTTCTGTTGTGCCCTCTGAAGTTCCAGCTTCTTGGCCAGATGAGGCATTGAAGGCACAAGCTGTTTGTGCTAGAACTTATGTTGTTCGCGAAATGATAGCAAAGGCAAAACAGCCCTATGATGTTGATACGACAACAAATACCCAAGTCTATCGCGGGAAAACCAAAGAGCATATGAATACCACGAGAGCTGTGGAGGACACCCAAGGATTGATTCTTCTCTATCGTGGTGCTCCTATCCAAAGTTTCTTTCATTCCAACAGTGGTGGTGTAACAGAAGACCCAGTAAATGTTTGGGGAAGCAAATTGGATTACCTCGTAAGCGTTCGGTCAGAGTATGATAAGGACGCAGAAAACTTTGCCTGGGAAGAAAAAATTTCGCAAGGCTCTATGAACCAAATCCTTTCTTCTTTAAACTTAGGAGAAATACAAGACGTTGTAGTGGTAAATCGTTTCCCTTCTTCCCGTGTAAATGAACTGGAAATCTTAGGGACTCGCGGCACAAAAAAAATGAAGGCTGTAGAATTTCGAAAGCTAATGGGTGCGAGCCGTTTGAAATCTACACGTTTCGGAATCCGCAGAGAAGAGGATGGAAATTTCTTTTTGAAGGGAGTTGGATCAGGACATGGTGTGGGTCTTTCGCAATGGGGAAGCTACGCTATGGCAAAAGAGAATTTTGACTACAAAGAGATCTTGAGTTTTTACTACAAAGACATTGAATTTGCGCGGATGATGCAAAACAACTAGAGACTTTTTGCTTTTAAGTGAGAGCTTGCCTGGAAATACTGGTCGCAAAGACCCATGGCAAGCCTAGATGAATACCTTTCCAAGATCAAAGATCTAACAATCGTTCCACCTGTACTCATCTCAATTCTATCCTTAGAGGATGACAATGAATTGGGATTTGGTGAATTAGAAAAGAAGGTGCAATCGGACCAGGTTCTTGTTGCGCGACTTCTCAAACTTGCTAACTCTCCTTTTTTCTCCCGGGGCAATGCCATCGCAAATATGAAACAAGTCATCACTCGCTTAGGATTTAAGACCGTGCGATCTATGGTGGCTATGTCGATGACCGATTCCCTTTTCAGCCAAGGAAACTATAAAAAATTTCGAGATGAGGTATGGGACCATTCCATCGCGAAGGGCATCCTCGCTCAATTTCTCTGCGAAGAAAAGAAATTTAAAAAAGAGGCAGATCTATCCTTAACTTGTGGCCTTATGCAGGACCTAGGAAAGATCATTTTAAACACAATTGACAGACCCAAATACATCGAGATTCTCACTGAATACCAAACTTCTGACCTGTCCATCCTTGAATTAGAAAAGAAAGCATATGGTGTAGATTCCAGCGAGCTAGGAATCGGCGCCGCACAACTTTGGAAACTTCCAAGTCCCATTGTGCAAGTGATTGAAGAAAAATCCAAGCCAATAGCAGAACAAAGTTTGCTCACGCAAGTGATTAGCTTTGGTGGATTGGTTGCTAGACTTACGCAGCACGGAAAGAAAGAAGCGAATACAGAGAATGAGTTTTTAGAGTATTGTAAAGTTCTCTCGATCGATGTAGATTCAAATCCAAAATTCGTTGACAACTATGGTAACAAATTGAACAACCATGAGTTGTATCAATTTTGCTCCTCTTTATAGTCTAGGTTACAGGTTGTACGCTTATTACTTTATGAAGGCCTTCTTTGCCTTTGATCTTCACAGGTTCAAGCTCAGTATAGGTATACTTTTTTAAGTATGATTCTGGCAATTTTTGGTACAACTCCTCCGAGATATAGACATGCATTGGTTTTGCCATCGATTCCAATCTGCTGGCCATGTTTACGGTATCTCCAACAGCCGTGTAGGACAATTTTTGAAAGGAGCCAACATTGCCAACAATCGCGTTACCCGAAGCGAGGCCGATTCCTAACTCTGGCGTGAACCCATAGATTTCTTTCCATTTGGGCTGCCAAAGCTGAAATACCTGCAACATTTCTATTGCACAGTCAAGAGCATTTAAGCGATGTTCTTCTTGGTAAATGGGCGCACCAAAGAGGCACATGATAGAGTCACCTATGTACTTATCTATCATCCCCCCATATCCAAGAATGACTTCTGTCATTGCGGTAAAGTATTCATTTAAAAAAGAAATGACCTGGTCTGGTTGCTGTTTTTCGGAAAGGGATGTATAACCACGAATATCAGAAAAAATGACCGAAATTTCTTGTGTATGCCCTTTTTGGTCCAAAGAAAAGGTATTGTTCATGATACTTTCTACAACCACAGGGTCTACATACATACCAAAGACGTTTTGCATTTTCTTTTTTTCAAAATCTAATTTTAATTTTTCTTCGTATTCCTTTTCCAGATCCTTTTTAAATTTTTTTACCAGAGTATTTAAATCTTGGATTTCGGATTGGTTCATTCCATACATTTCTTGAAATCGTTTGAGTGAATCGTCCATCTGAATGGAAATCACTTTCTTTCTATAAATCTCTCGGAACAAATTTCGAAATCTATGTTCCATGAGTGATCGTTTCAATCTTCGTTTAGAAAAAAATTCACTGATCCCCATCTGAAAGGATAAGATGGGGATAGATTTATCATGTGATTGAGAAAAAATGACTATGGGAACTTCTAATGGAGTGGCGTTATCTGTTATTTCGCTTAACACTGATTCTTCGGTATCAGTTTTTTCAGGAAAAGATATTTCCGAAATCAGAAGATCATAGTTTCCTTTTTTAAGCTCTTCCATTCCATTTTCAAAGAGAGAGCGCCATACAATTTCGATATAATCTCCAAACCAAGACTTAAGAAGCTCAGCAAGAGTCTCATATGATTTTTTGTTTGGCTCAACAAATAGGATACGAACGATTTCTTCTTTTTCTAGTTCCACAGACCTTATTTTCCCGATTGCAGAAATTTGTGAAGCGCCTCTTGGAAAGAAAATGAAAATCTTCCCATCAAATGACGAAAGGCCAAAAGGATCACATCTGGTCTGGGAGGGTCCCCAGCGATGAAGAGGTCAGGCTCTTTGGGAAGTTTGCCTTGGGGGAAAAGGCCGCCACTCACTGCTTCCGTTCCACAAGCAACCAATGCTTTCGGTGGGGCGATAACAGCAAAGGCCGTTTCCAAAGGCTGTTCCATTGCTTGGGAAACAGGACCTGAGAAGACAATGGCATCCGCATGTTTGGGGCTTGCTACACAACGAACCCCTTCTCGTTCCGAATCGAACACAGAATTGAAGGAAGCATTCAATTCACATTCGACAGTGTTGTTGCCCGCAGCAGCCACCTCTCTGTACAAAAATCCAGAGCGCTCTGTCAACTTTGTAAATTCTAAGTGGTTGCTATGGTCTTCCCCACTTACTTTGAGGAGCATCTTTCCGTTTTCATAGGCAACAATTAGATCATCACGGTGTTTTGAGAAAACGTGCACAAAACCAGAATCCTTAAGTCGCTCTTCAGGGCAGAATAATGAGCAGCTACCGCATTGCAGGCAAGCACCATAATCAAATACAAGACGTTCATTTGAGACCTTTTGAATGGCAGCTGTCGGACAATGATCAACGCAAACTTGGCAACTACCGCAAGATGACTCAAATGTACCTTTCGGTGTAGGGATACCACGGTTTTTGGGATGTATGGGTGAAACTTTTTTCCAATCCATGACTTGGCTTGGCCGAAAGAAATTAATCAATTCTAAAATTTGTCTCATAAATCAAAACCCACATAACTTAAATTAAATGATTTATTGTTCAAAGGAAAATCTCCAATCAATTCCCCTCGCACGGCAAGTTCTAAGGCATGCCAATTTAATACGGATGGGTCTCTCACATAAATATCCGTAATCTTTCCGTTCGCATCGACCTCTATACAGGTTAAGATAATCCCTCTCCAGCCTTCTACCGCCTCAAAATACAATCCTTGCTTTAACTTGATTTCTAGCAAGGTAGCACCTATTTGCTCTTTTGACCAAAGAGAATTCCAGTCTAATTTCTCAATCTGAGCTTCCATCCAAAGGAGTGATTGTTTGATTTCTTGATACCTTAAATAAAATCTTGCCCAAGCATCTCCTCCGAAATTGATATGATCATCCTGTACGGAAAGAGGAGTCCAATCTGGGAATTCAAGCTGCTGTGTTCTTAAATCAATAGGAACACCGGCCGACCTTGCACAAGGTCCAACAAATCCGTGTTTAATGACAGAGTCTCTTGAAATATTTGCACAGCCTTGCAATCGTTCTTTAATGGTCGAATCAGAAAGGGCACGTAAGATCTGTGGTTCAATATTTTTATAGAATACTTTTTTTAATGCATAGAAGGCATTCTTCGCATCTTCCGGAGAAATCCTTTGGTTGGTCCGACATCCACCTGGACGTATCCCCCCTTTCCCAAACCGATTTCCAATCCAAGTCTCCATGAGACCTAAGGCAGCCCCACGGTCTGTTACGCAAACTCCATACAATGGATAATAACCTATATCTTCTGCTAATCCCCCTAAGTCCCCGATATGAATGGCGACTCTTTCTAATTCCAAGAGAAGTGAGCGAAAGATTCTCACATTTGATGGAATTTGAATGCCCAATCCATTTTCCATCATGGATGAAAATGCGAGAGCGTAAGCAACAGAACTATCTCCAGAAATTGTCTCAGAAAGGGCTAAAATCCTTTCTGGTTTTGACTGTAACATCTGCTTTATGATTCCACGATGTTGGAAACCAAGGCGTATACTTAAATGCCGTATGCTCTCTCCCTCTACAACAAACCGAAAGTGACCAGGTTCAATGATACCGGCATGAATTGGACCAACAGCATGCGAGTATTGCTCATCACTGGTTGGAACTTTTAGTCCATGGTAGAATAAATCTCGTAAATTTCCCGACTTTTGGTGCAAACTCAAAACTTTGCTTCGGTTCTCTGTTAGGTAATCTTCTTCTTTTAAATGAGAATAGTCCTCCTCAGACATATCTTTGCCAAGGGAGTGTCTCAAAAGCCAAATCGGATAGGAATCATCTAACAAAAAGTCGATGGGACTTTTTTTACCTTCTGGCTCTTGGACAACAATCCGATTTTCGTTCAATACGAATTGAATGTATTTGCCTGAAAGATTTGATTTATATAAGCCAGTAACATTTGCCATCTACATCTCCCCTTCCACAAGCCCAAACATTCCGTAAGACCCTAGAGCCAAGGCCGACAAAAAACAAAGGACTAAAAAAAACATTCGTATGCTCAATATTCTGCTTTGGTCTTTTTCAAATGGCCTATGTTCCAATCGGATAATGGGAAGAACCTTATTGAGAGCGATAAAGAAAAAAACCAAACCAAGGAATGGAAATAAAAAGAGCCATATCTGATTTCTAATGAGTCCAGTTTTGATCATTTCCATGTCAAGGATGAAGACAGGTGAAAGAGGAAACACAAAAGCCAAAATCAGTGCAAAGAAATAACCATAAAAAGAGTATTGGTTAATTCCCTTCGCAGAAAGAATCTGCTCAATCAATCGATGTCCTGAATCCATTCTTAAAATCCCCATAGAGACAAAAATGATCAATTTTATAAGAAGAGTGGTTGCAAGTAGAAAATAAAAGATGGTATCGTTAACATCTAACCATAGAAATACGGCCAGCATACCTGTATGAAAGAGAGCAACCTTTGCCGCAATCCTCCGAATGTCATCTCTTCTTTGCAAAACCCATGTTGCGTATAGAATGGTAAGGACTCCTAAAAACAAAATTCCATTTGCGGAATTCACTAAAGAAGAATTCACTTCTTTCTCTAATTGTATCAGCGGACGTAGAGCAAGTGCGACTGAAACCGGAACAAAGGATGCAATGAGTGATGAGGTTTGGCTCGGACTCTCGCCATAGGTATCACCAACCCAAAAATGATTTGGTACGAGTCCTAATTTTGCACTATATCCATAAATAGTTAACAACAGAGAAGTTTTGATCAAAATTCCATGTTGTCCTTCAAGACCTAAGCGTAAGGAAGTAAAATCCAAAGACTCCAAAGGCCTTGAAGCAAAGAGTAGGATAATAATTCCTAAAAAAGCAATGCCTAAACCATAGGAATTGATTAATAGATACTTCCACCCTACCTGGAAAGAACGTTCCGTACCACTCGATGAAATTAATAAAGATCCAAAAAGAGTCGATGCTTCAATCAAAATCCATTTTAGGACAATATTGTCAGTTTGCCAGGAGGTAAAAAGTGCAAGAAAAAAACAGATCTTTAAAAGTGACCAAAGCCAAATCCTTGTTTGGCCTTTTGTAGCAGCAAAGATAAACAAACAAAAGATAACTAAAAAGGAAAATATGCCACTTGCATAAAATATCTCTTTCATCAATGTTTTCCTCCTTTAGCATGAAGGTGAGGAGATAGTTGCAATATCCCTCCTGATACAATAACAAGCACTGCATCCAAAAAGGAGCCAAATTCTAAACCAAATGGCAATCCTTCATCTAAGACTAGAGTGAGTACAAAAATTCCATTTTCAAAAACACAAAAACCAGCAATCAGGGCCAACCAGTTCTTTCGAACAATAAAACACAATACTCCTACATAAATCATAAGGATTACGTAAATGAGTCCTATCTTATGAACTGGAATCGATAGTTCGATGACACCTTCCGTAAGTTTGACAGCAAGAACTAAGCCAACCACAAGAAACAATAAAGTGGCTAGGTAGCCAAATCTTGGCGTTGTACTTTCCCTCATTTGGGATTTTTTTGCGGTCCAATTCAGAATATATGGAGTTAAAATTCCCTTAAAGGTGACCACCAAACTGATCAATCCTAAAGAGTGCGGAATGTCCTCATGATGAGTTTGTAATACAGGGAAAATTAACAAAAATCCTTGCAAACTCAAAAAAAGAGTGATGCGGTGCAGACGATTCTCAACAAGAACAACCACTCCAGTTAAAAAAAGCAAAAGGTAAATAAAATCGTATAACATATAGTTTATGATAGCTTAACAAGCGTTCCTAATATCAATATTGCAAGAAATGACAAACCCATAAATTCAGGCACCCAGGACCATTTCCTTCTAACACTATTCGCTTCCCAATACCCGAGTAGTATTGCCAGAAGGATCACACCAGGCAGGACTGCCAATTCTCTGTAGAGATTTCCAAACTCGCCTATCGGAAACAATTTTGAATGTTCTACAGCTAGTTTGATCAAAAATGCTAACAATGCAGAAAGTTTTAACTGAGATGCGAGCTCTAAGTATCCCATCGTCCGTCCAGATGCCTCAAGTAGCATAGCCTCATGAACCATCGTAAGCTCAAGGTGTGTCCTTGGGTCGTCAAAGGGAGGTTTGGCTAACTCTGCTAAAATTGCAATAAACGAGAGAGCTAAAAAGAGAATTCCAATAAAAGCACCCGCAGGGGTCATGGAGATTTCAATATGGGATTGTGCAGCAAGGATCATCAAAATAATGGTAGGTTCAGCCATTACCGAAAGTAAAATTTCTCTCCCAGAGCCCAATCCACCAAACGATGTACCTCCTTCCATGGCAAAGCTAACAATGGCAAATCGGTAAAGTGCGAGAAAAAAGGGAATCATCACAAAGGGTGCCCATTCGAAAATCACAATAGACCAGAGTATAAGTCCAGAGTATACCGCTACCATAGGAGATATTTCAGCGAAAACGGAAGAAGCAGGATTATCAATTGGTTCCTTTTGTAAAAATTTTTTAATCTCGTAGAACAACTGAACTATTTTTGGTCCCTTTCTTCCTTGTGCCCTCGCTCGAACTTTTCGAACGATTCCGCCCAATATAAATGGCAATATGATAAAACAAAGGATTTGGTAGAATAAAATTATCTCGCTGCTGATCTGTATCATAAATGGCTCCATTCTATCGCAATGGATATTGCTAAGATGATAATGAGAAAAGCAGATGAGATCGCCAAATACTTGCTTACTTCCTCATCATGGTTCTTCTTTTTTTCTACAAGAAATTGACCTATATTTAAGATGTAAGAAAAAATCGAAAAGATACTTTGGTCGATGATGGAAAGTCCCTTTGGTGTCAAAAAATATCTACCCAATGAATTTCGGAGCGGTTCTGTAAATACCGTGGAAGGTACAGAAAGTTCAGGTCCTATGTATTGGTTGCCACAATCCCAATATTGTCTTTTGGTAATGCGATGAGACCAACGAAACCAGACTAAACTCAAAATGAAAGCAACCGTAATACAAGAAACAATACTCAATTGCGAAAGCCAAATTGCCAAACTAGGGTCCAAATGTTTTTGAAGGAAAGGTATTTTGAGAAAGAATGGCAAACACAAAGGGATCCCAATGATCATGATTCCTAAACTTCCCAGTGACAGAAAAACCCAAAACCTACGTGTATCATTCCATTCAGTCAGGGAAAAATCCGTTCGAGGGAAGGATAGAAAGAGACTTAAGAATAGTCGAATATGAGTAAACCCTCCCAAAACGATTCCAAAGAAAATAAAAATCATTGCAGGCAGAAGAAAAACGGAACGCCCAAGAGGCATATCTAAGATCTTTGCATTCAAAAATAAATAGGTAGCCTCCGAAATAAAACCTAGTGTTCCTGGCAAGACCGCATAACTAAAAGTCCCAAGCCCCATCCATAGAGGATTGATGCCGATCAACCTCCCAATTCCTTTCATTTCGTCCGTAGAACTAGAGTTTCTTAGCCTTGCCACCATTCCGATTGAGAACAATTGAAACGTCTTTGAAAAGGAATGATGCAATAAACTCAAATAAAATAAAATGAGAAAGGAATGACTTAAAAATCGTAAGTCAGGTTCAGAGCTTGATTGAAACATCCCAGAAATTGCCAAACAAAGCCATAAAAAGTTTATAGATTCAATTGAGCTATAGGCAAGGGCTTTTTTGGGATCCTTATGAAAGTAAGAGGTAATACCCCCGAAAAACACACCCAAGGCGGCCAAAGGAAACAGGATACTATACAAGAATGGATCTTGGAGATTGGGAAGGACATACCTACAAAAGAGCAGAAGCGGAAAAATTTCCAGTGCCCCAGCAAACGAACCTAAGGCGTGAGATGGCCCACCTTCATTTACTTTTGGCAACCAAATGTGAAAGCCAGAAAATCCAGATTTCACGAGAAGTCCAATCGTTAAAAAGTAATACCCACGTGGATCTTCTTCCGGTAAAAAAACCCATGCAGAGAGAAAGAGGACTGCAATGCCAGATGCAAATAAAAGTGAACCTAAACTTTCAATTTGTTTCTTCCCGAACTCTGTTCCAGAGTATATGATGATCGTGGAAAAGGACGCAATCTCAAGTGATACAGGAAGGAGGACAGATTTTCCTGCAAGATAACAGATGCCCAAGGCGGACCAAAATATCACATAGCCAAAAGTTATACGATTGGAATGTACCATTTCATACGATTGCACCAAGGCAAAGGCTGAAAATCCGATGTATGCTTGTAAGACCAGACCAAGGGCCAAAGGGAAATCTTCCGACCAAGGGCCAGGGCTCATGTATAAGAACATACACAAAGGAAGGACTGCTGCCATCCCAACTAAAAAAGCGCTGAATGCAAAGCGCATCTGTTTATCCGTCATAATACCTCTTCAAAAAAATAAAGACTGTGAGAAATCTTAAATGAAGGGCGGTGCACGATTTCTGATCCAATCATCAGAATCAGTAGATTTAAACGAACGAATCAAATGAGAGACCAGACTAATGTCTTGGTGGCAGGGCCTTGGAATTTCGCAAACCAAGGAGAGGATGCCCAAGAGTTTTCCTTCGAGAACGTCTGACATTTCCTCTGAGGATTCTGAAATGCGCGACTCTTCCCAAAGTGAGTCATAACTGAGGGTAAAGCTCACCTTACCTGTTAAAAAAAAGGGAATCAAAAGGCAAAGCAGTACTCGGACAAACACGGTAGATCCTTCTGGTAGCTTATGCAAAAAAACCAAAAATGGAAAGCACTTTTATGACAGACGAGTACAAATCAAAGGAAAGTGGATGGATTCGATCAAAATAAAAAATCTCTGTAAGGCGTACGATCAATTCGGAAGCGAAAACCTTGTCCTGAAAGATATCACACTATCTCTACCAGAAAAGAAACTCATTACCTTGATGGGTCCTTCGGGATGCGGGAAGTCGACATTTCTCAATATACTCTCTGGGCTAGACCAAGCCAAATCAGGTGAAGTCCTAGTTTTTGGAGAGAATATCCTAGAGTTTTCGGAAACTCAACTAACTCTGTACAGGCGAAATACGATTGGAATTGTATTTCAATTTTTTCATTTACTTCCCTACCTCACTGCACTTGAAAACGTATCCGTTCCATTGCTATTACAAGGCAAAAAACAAAAGACTGCCCATGCAATCTCCGCAGAGATTCTAAAACGCGTTGGCTTAGGAAATAAATTACATTCCAAACCGAGAGAACTTTCAGGAGGAGAGCAGCAAAGGGTTTCCATCTCTCGTGCCATAGTACACAATCCAAAATTAATTTTGGCAGATGAGCCTACTGGAAATCTCGATACCAATTCCACGCACGAGGTTATGGAACTACTTTCCAATTTGGTTAGAGACCATTCGATGACACTCTTGGTAGTGACTCACAATCCTGAAATTGGCCAAAGAGGTGATATCAATTTGAAGATGTTGGATGGAGTGATACACTCCTCATGAAAGTTATCTGGTATTATTATCTCTGGAAATACCATGCAGATAACAAACAGAAGATGCTCCTTTCATTGGTGAGCATTGCTTTGGGAATTTCACTCTTCTTTACAACTCAAGTGAATTCCTGGAGAGCCGAAGAATCCTTCATCGATTCACAGATCGCCTACTCTGGTGAAAATTTTGTGGGTCAAATGGAACATTTCATCCCGTCTGATGACTTTGATCTGAAAGATCTAGCAAAGATTTTGCCGAATGGTTATGAAATCGATCCGATTCTGCAGGAGTCTATTTACTTTAGAGGTGACGAAGACCAACTAAAATCAATCCCGATCTTAGGGAAGGATATCTTTGCGTATACCATCTTTCCTGAGAACCAAAAACAATCCGATTTTGAAATTCCGATCCTGATGAGTGAAGAAGCATTTGCCCAATTATTTGCGAAGGGAGATGCTATCAACATTCAAATCTGTCAACAAAAAATCGACCTTACCAAAAACAAAGTTTCTACTACCAAACAATCTGGCGCCTTTCTCCTCACTGATATCACAACCATACAGAAAATATGTGGCAAAACCCAACAATATTCAAAAATTGTTATCTACTCTATTGTTCCAAACCAAGAGAACGCTGGCTTTTCTGAACTTTTTTTCGAAAAGATAAAGAAACACTCAATCACATGGGAAACTAGAGAGGGAATAAGAGAAAAAACGGGAAAAGCACTTGGCTCTCTCAAAATCAATTTATTAGTAGTCTCACTTGTCTCCGTTCTCATTTCGTTCTTTATGATCACAAATGCTTTCTCTTCTTTATTCTATGCGAGAAAGAAAGAATTTGGTATCCTTTTGAGTTTAGGCAATAGCCGTTTCTCAAATTTTGTATTGTTTGCTGTACAAGCCTTTGTATTAGGTCTAGTTGGCTCTATCTTAGGAGTGTTATTGGGCACATATCTCATTGATTTTCCTATTCTATCTTCCTCCAATACCATTACTGATGAACAACAAATTCGTTCTTACCATAATGTACCTGATTGGATTTATCTTTCTAGTTTAGCAATTGGATCCTTAGGAGCCTTAGCTGCTGCTCTTTCTTCATCATGGAAATCCTACCAAATCCAAGCAATTGAGTTGGTGCGAGAAAGATCAGAAGATAAAGAAACACATTCAAAGGTTTTTCTCTATTCATTCTGGGTGGCCATTTTATTTGTGCTCATTGGCATCACCGTTGGTCTCTTTCCAAAACCACAATCCATCATATATGGACTCTTAGGTGTTGGATTCATCATCATAGGGACAGTTCTTCTTCTGCCAATGTGCATCCAAAAAGCCTTCTCCTTTTTATTTGCCATCTTTCCTTCATTAGCTGGAAAGGCTTTACTCAGGATCTCATGGGAAGAGATCAGAAGAGAGCCACTTCACAATTCCATAACTGTATCTACGATCTTTTTATCGATTGCACTTGTGTTCACTTTGCAAACATTAACGGATAGTTATGAAAGTTCTCTTTTGCGGTGGGTGGAAGAAGAAAATCCTTTTGACTATTCATTGATTGACGAAGAGAAACTAGCAACAGGCGAACCTGGAATTCCAATTTCTTTGTATGATGAATGGAAAAATAAGTATCCAGAATGGAAATTAGAACCATTCATTATACAGCCAAAATTCCCCGTTGAAAAAAATTATTACACCTTACATGCATATCCTTTTTCATCTAAAGAAAATGAAATTATGGTATCGAATAACTTTTGCTATTTAGAAAAAAAATGTGACGGCGATTTTTTAACATTTCATACCGAAAAAAGAGGAATGACTAGTTTTCGAATCAAAGCTGTGAAAGAGCATTTCTTTTCTGAAAGGGGAACAATTATGATGAGCTCCGACCATTATGACCTCTATTTCAAAATTAAATACTTAAATTCATTGCGAATTCAATTGCCCACTGGGGCAAATCGATCAAGTGCAGAAAAAGAGCTCCAAAACCAAGTCAAAAAGCATAAAAGTTTAAAACTATTAAACCAAAATGAGTTGAAAAATCTTTATGTAATAGGAATGAGGCAGGTATTCAAAAGCCTAGATCTCTTGAAGTTATCCTCGATTTTTTTAACAATGCTTTCTTTGTTAAATGCTCTTTTGTACCAGATCAAGGAAAAGGGGAAGTTACTCGCAAGTTTACGTGCAATCGGCATGGACAAATTTCAGCTCTTTCAATTTGTTTTCTTCCAAAGCGCATTTTTAACAGGCTTTGGTTTCCTAATTGGTGTCTTGAACAGTGCCCTAGTTGCTCCAGTCGTGGTCTTTGGGATCAATAAAAATGCATTTGGCTGGAGTCTAGATTTTCGTTACCCGATTTCTTGGTTAGGGATCGGCTTCTTTCTTGTACCAGTCTTAGCTACATTTGTCTCCTTACTGGCATTCGCTTCACAAAAAAACTCTAAGCTTTCCCAGGACCTAAAATAGGAATAAATACTTTACAATCTGCTAATTTGTCCTTCAATTTTGTCCATGGCTGGAACAATCAAAGTTGCCTTGGAATTGGTCGATTCCATTCGAAAACAAAATATCGAAACCAAGGACAAAATCCCTGGTTCAGACACTTTTTTACGAGTTTGGGCTGCTCAGTTTAGTAGAACGGAAGATGAGATTCGAAAGATTCTCTACAATCTTAGAGAGAGCCATTATATCTTCATTATCAATACGGTAGCTCCGGATCCCAATTTATTTGTCTACGGCGAAGAAGTGTACATGATTGCCGAGCATGAAATTTTGACCGAGCTAAAACGAGACGCTGATACTAGTTTAGAAAGAATTTATGAATCTAGTAATTACAAACGAAAATCTTCCTTTCAGATTTCCAGAGAGCTATTCCCAAGAATTAAAGAATACAACAACACTCCTTTAGGTAGAGCGATCAACCTTGTTGTTATGTTAGAAGAGTATTTAAGGATACTCTCATCCACTAGTTACGAGTATACGGAACAGTGGCGAAAACAAAAACTCCAAGAGCTGTATGCAAGCGAAAGCACGACGGAAGAAATATCCTCTGCTTTCTCACAGGCAACAGAAACCAAAAGAGCTGTTGACATCATGAAGGAATCTGGCAAGGAAAAGCAAGATCCTAGTTGGTCAAAGGCGACTCAGAGTTTCACTGTTGAATTCCTATTAAGGGTACATTTTAGAAAATATGAATTTGATATTATAAAAAAATTGATCCAAACAGGGAAAATTTCCCAAGAAAAAGAATTAAAATTTATCCGTGATACTCTTAACCTTATGGAAACTCGCACAAACGAAGACCGTATATTGAAGCGTTATATGGAAGAAATGATTGAGCTTAGACGTTATTGCCAAGCCAAGCTCAACATCATGAGACAAGGGTCACAGCCAAAGCAGGCTAGTTAAGATTCGAAAAAACCTGCTTTGTTTAAATTGATATACACCTGAAAGAGAAATAATACCAAACTGATAAATAACATTCTCCTTTTAAAGGAGAACTTTACATTCAAATAATTTGGTTTTTCTGGAAGGTAGAGAAAAAAGATAATCACGTTTACGTTGAAAAACAAATAAAAGGATTCTAAGTTTAAAAAAGGAAACTTCTCAGAGAGTCCAGGAAATTTCAAAACAACTAGAAAAAATATTGAAGGACTCATAAAAAGAGCATTTTTCCAAGTGAATAGTTTTTCATCTTCATTGTCATAGACGATCTCAAGTTTGGTTTCTTTTCTCAATTCTTCAGTAAAAGCATCTATTTCTTGTAAGTTGACAATGGGGAATATACGTTCTTTTGTCTCAATGATGATCCGTTCATACCCTCGAAATTTATCTCTTGTTATCTTTTCAATATCTTTGTTACGAATTGCCGCACAACTTCCGTAGGCATCAAACTGTTTAATCGTGCCACCCTGCAACTCTACCATCCCTTTTGTAAGTATTTCTAATTGTTTTGTGAAATTCTTTCTTAAAAACCATACCAGAACAGCAAATAATGGTAGAAAGATCAAAAGGAATTTTGGTCTCTCTTCTGCGGGAATTTGAAGGGTATTAAAGCCCAAGAACAAAACAAACATCGAGAGAACAATCAACGTTCTCTGTAATAATTTTTTGCGGAACAAATCCGTGTTATAAAGAAAGAGTTTTTTTTCTGTCATCGAAAATCCTCTTTCCGAAAGAGGGCTTCCATATGAATCCCTTCCTTTTCCAATGCTTCCCGTCCACCCTCTTGTCTGTCTAAAATACAAACACCTTTTGTCACCTCGATCCCAACCTCTCGCAATGCTCTTACGGCCTTGATCGTAGAGCCACCAGTTGTAATCACATCATCTAACACCAAACATTGTTTTACTTCCTTGTGGAACCCTTCGACTTGTTGCCCCGTGCCGTGGTCTTTTGCTTCTTTTCGTATGATCAACGGGTATTTTTGGATTCCACGCGCTTGGTAAGCGAGTGCGAGTCCGTAAGTGAGCGGATCTGCGCCCAAGGTCAGGCCTCCAATGGCGCCAAAAGTACCCGGGAACTTGGGGATTACCTCCTCGATGAGCACTTCACACAGGAGATGGAGGCGTTCTGGGTGGAGGGTGATTTCTTTGCAATTGAAGTAGTGTTGGGATTCCTTTCCGCTTGCTAGCCGAAAGGGTTTTTCGGAAAAGCGGTAGGCATAGGATTTCATCCATTCAAACACCTGGTTTTTCTTATCTAGGGACATAATCACAGTCTTCCCATTTTCCTTTTTAGGAAAACAAAAATTCAAAACCTTCCTTGCTCACCTTCCGTATGTCGATAGAGGCGGACTAAAGGTTACCGGCGGCAAGTTGGGAAGGCTTAAGAAAGATGGGAACGTGTAGGAACAGGGAAAATACGGAAGTAAAGTGATTTAGAAGATGAGTTTATATATAAAGTAGCATTTTAAATGAATTAGAAGTAAAAATAAAGTCAGTTACGAATTTAAGTTAAAATATTTTCACTACTTATATTATATTTAACTCGACTTTATAAGTCTTATATACATTTATAGACTTTAAATTGATTTATAGATTGACTAAAATTCGCAATCCATAAGAAAAAGAACAAAATTAGAAAAAGAAAAGTGCCAATTTTAAGCCCTAGGGAGGAGATCGATTGGACCGTTTGCCATTGCGAGAACGAAAGAAACACCTAATCAAAGAGGCGATTGCCCAGTCGGCTCGGGAATTGTTTTCAGAGCGCCCCTTCTCCCAAGTGACGGTTGCGGAAGTAGCCGACCATGCCAATGTCAGCGTAAAAACTCTCTTCACCTACTTTCGCTCCAAAGATGATCTTCTGTTTTTTGAAGAGTCCAATTTTTGCGAAGAGATCCTGGCAGCGCTTGCGAACCGAAAGCCAGGTAGCTCCTACCTCGAAGCCATGCAAGGCTTTCTTTGGGATTTGATCCACGAACTCCAAGGGGAATCCATTTTGGGATCCTTCCCTGGTTTCCATACCTCTATGACCATTCCAGAACTGCAGCCTCGGCTTTCCCTCCTCTGGGATCGCTACGAAGGTTTGATTGCAGAACAAATTTCCAAAGACGAAGGATTTGAGCCCGCCGACCCCGAACCCCGGATCATCGCCTCTCTATTGCTATTGCCCTTCCGCCAATTGACCATGGCTAGCTGGAGGAGCACATTGGAAGCCATGAACCCATCCAAACGGATTTCTACTCTAGAAAAATGGCATAGCCGAACGCAGTCTTTGATTGCCGATGGAATCAGGATGTATGGTAGGAAGTGATGTGCCTTATCGGCACATCATCTTTAGAATTGACTAGTTGGTTCTTGTTTTGTCGGAGAGAGAACCTAAGAATTTTGCGATCTTTGTGACATCTGCCTCAGAGAGGTTTTGGCCTAACTGGTGGTATCCCATCTTCTTAATGGCATCTTCTAGAGTTGCCACCTTTCCATCATGGAAATAGGGTCCAGTCAAAGCAACATTGCGGAGGGACGGCACTTTAAAGAAGTACTTATCACTTGCATCTTTTGTGACATTGAACCTTCCCAAGTCATTGGTTTCATATGGATTGACTTGGCCAAGTTTGCGGAACGAATCCCCGCCGAGTAACTTACCTCCGTGGCAAGAAGTACATCCTGAGCTAATAAATGTTTGAAGTCCGTTCTGTTCCTCTTGGCTGAGGGCACTGTGGTCACCATTCACAAAGTCATCAAATCGAGAAGGAGAGACCAAGGTCCTCTCAAATGCGGCAATGGCCTCTGCTAGGTTTTCGTACGTAATCGCGTCTTTCGCAGAAGGGAATGCTTTCGCGAATAAACCTGGGTATTCAGAATCATCCTTTAGCCTCTTTAGCACTTCTGCCTCATTCGGCATCGCCATTTCGCCTGGGTTCAAAATCGGGCCTTTTGCCTGTTCATGTAAATTTTTAGCTCTACCATCCCAAAATTGTAAGAAATGGAATCCTGCGTTTAAAACAGTGGGCGAATTTCTATCTCCTGTTTTTCCAAATGCACCTGGAGAGGTAGGCAAATTGTCCACTCCAGCCGCCTTCCCTTCTACATTGTGGCAGGAATTGCAAGATTGGGTATTATTCTGGGAAAGTTTCTTTTCGAAGTAGAGTTTTTTCCCGAGTGCAATGAGCTCAGGAGTGTCGTTTTCAGCGCCTGGCATGCTGGTAGGAAGTGCACCCAACATTTGTTTTGCCTTTGCTTGCAGTTCTTTGGTTTCTTGTGAGGGGCCGCATCCTACGAGCCCAAGACAAAGAATTACCAAAACAGAAAGAGTGTATTTTTGTTTTGTCATAGAAATCCCTCGGTAGGCTCATTTCTTTTCTTCTGGACCTTTTTTCAAGAGTTTTCAAATGGACTGAGTCTTTTTTTAGAATGCCCCTAAATTGCTCAGATTCTCAGCACATTGCCTAGATCCAAAGAGATCGCTGTTCTAAAATCCGTCAAGATGAGGCAAAGCCGTGCTTTTTCTGTTTCGAACCGAGTTCTTTTCTACTTTTTTCCATGTTGGCATACTTTATGCATATGAGTCTAGCAGGAGTTAATCATGGAATCGAGAAAAAAAGAAAGAATCACGGCGGCATGGGATGATTTCGTTGTAAAGATTTACTCAGTGAATGGATCCCCTGAATACCTTCTCGCGAGTTTCGATAACATCTCAGAGATGGGTGTGCGAGCAACCCTGGAAATGGGTGTCGATGTCAAAGAAAAGGATCTGGTCACTGGGATCATAGAAAGTGAACTGACCAAATGTAAGATCAAATATTCTGGGAAAGTGGTTTGGCTAAAAACAACTGAGCAAGGCATCCAATTTGGAGTCAAATTTGATGAGGAGCTCTTGTTACCTGACGTATTCATTGCACGCTCTATGGCTGCTGCCTAAGTTTAGATTCCTTACGATTTATCCAGAGGGAGCTTGATCCAGAGCTGCGCTATGCCGATACTCAAGGTAGGCCATCTGTATGTCTGCACCCAAACATTTAATCTCTTGGAAAGATTGGACGGATTCGGAAATCGAAGAACTCCTAAACTTTGCCATCTATGTAAAAAATAACCGAGTCTACTTCTTTGGACACATGGCAGGTCGTTCTATGGCTATGTTATTCCAAAAAACCTCAACGAGGACAAGGGTTTCCTTTGAGGCTGGGATGACTGAACTCGGAGGCCATGCCATATTTCTGGATTGGATGTCATCCAACTTTTCACTCTCTGACATTGACTTTGAAGCAGCCTATCTGTCTAGGAATGTCTCCATCATTATGGCAAGACTCAAGAAACACGAAGATTTACTTACCTTAAAAGAGGGCTCGCAAGTACCGGTCATCAATGGATGTTGCAATCTATTCCATCCCTGCCAAGCACTGGCAGACATTTTGACGATCGCAAATGACAGGCCAAATGATTGGAAAAAAACTAAAATCTGTTACATTGGAGTACATAACAATGTTGTAAACTCCTTGATAGGAATTACGGCAGCATTAGGTATTCATCTAACTCTGGTTACTCCGATCGCCCACGAAGAATCTATCGTAAAAGAAGTCGTCAAAAGGGGACAGGCAAAAAAAACTCTCACTTGGGAAACAGACTTAAAGATAGCCGTAAAAGACGCAGATTACATCTATACTGATACTTGGGTAGATATGGAATTTTTCAACGACCCGGAATTCCAAAAAGAAAAGGAAGAGAGAATTCGATTGATGATGCCCTACCAGGTAAACCAAGAACTCTTAAAACATACAAAAGCAAAGGTGATGCACGATATGCCGATCCATGCAGGCTATGAAATCACAAGAGAAGTTGTATCTTCGGAACGTTCTATCATCTTTACGCAAGCTGAGAATCGCTTAGATGCCCAAAAGGCAGTCATTCTAAACTTACTCGATAGCCACAAATAAGAGTTAAGCTTGGTTAACCATCCAACGGCTGAATTGATCCAAAAATTTTAAAAAAATCGCTTTTGATTCTTGGCTGAAAGAGAATTCTTCGAGTGATTGTTTGTAACAAGAAAGCCAAACCTGGCGGCTCTCTTCATTAATAAGAAAAGCAAAGTGCCGCATTCTCATCCTCGCAGGTCCCCAATTGTGTAAATAAAGTGAAGGTCCCCCCGTTACCTGAATCATAAAGTCCGCCTGCTTTTGTTTGGCGAGAGTAAGCTCTTCTGGAAACATTGCAGCTATTTTTGATTCGGCAATCAAATCATAAAAACGAGAGACCAAATTCCGCATCCCCTCTTCCCCCCATTCTGAAAATATACCTTCTAATCCAGGCATGGGCCCTGGAGGGCCTTCGGGCGGAGTAAATATATCTCGTTCGGGCATCAAAATTTGCTTATTCGATTGCTAAGTAAATAGAGGTCACCGAAACTGTGTCAGCAGCATCTATTTCTTTTTCAGTAAAGACAGTCTGTACCCTTTGTAAATCGATCGCCTCTGCGGATAGGATGGCACGTATTTCCTCCGATCTCTTCTTCATCAATCTAGTTTGGTAGGCAATATCGCCAGACGTATTTGTCTTATGAACGAGTAGTATCTGATAATTTTCCTGCACATTTTTTAGTGACTGGGCAAGTTCTCTGATCTTTGATTTTTCAGAGTCATTTAACTCAGCATCATCCTTTTGAAAGACCACCTGTTGAATCGGTTTCGATCCATTCATCGCTTTGAAGAAAGAAATTTTTCCTAGCTGAGAAGAAGTGCTCATGTTCTGTGAGTTAACTTTTTCCCATTCTTTGGATGTGCAATATGTGTACGATGACGTAGAAGAAACAACAGAGAACAAAAATCCAGCAAGTGTGACCACAACGTCGAAAGGTTTGGCATATTCTTTTATTTGTAAAAGTCTATCATCATCTGATAAAGTTTCACTTGATAGATTTGATTTCCAAATGGGCAACAGGAATAGAATCCGATAGGAGCGCATATCAATGTGTTTGGTACACTGGTCTACAGGCACATTTGCAATTAGATTGGTTTCTTCTAGTGGTATTCCCATACTCTTACAAGAAAGGGTAAAGAGTATTATGAAATAAATTGTGATTCGTAACATAGGTTTGATTCTTCAGAATTAGAACCTGCTCAAAAGAAATCACTCATTTTTTGTTCTTTCAGAAGAGAAAAGACCGGAATGCCTAGCCACATTTCTTGAGTAGAAGGAAATCCTGCCTATGTTAAACGAAAAGTATAAGTAGAGAAACGTAAGGCAATAAATAAACGATTTCTGTTATTGCAACCAGATTTTGATTTGATCATAGACTTTCAAATCATGCATCAATTGGATGTGCGTGATCCCTCCGAATTCTCTGAAGTTTTCTTTGGGAATGAGTAGCTCATCTTTTTCATCAGCAGACTTCCCTCGGCCACTCCATTTCCCAACAATAGCATCTCCAAATAACTCAGATAACCAATGGCTTGTGTCTTCCATAAGTGTGCCTGTGATCACATAGTATTTTACTTTTGGTAACAAGGGAACATGTGTTTTTTCAAAGCGTATGTATTGGTCCAAATCTTTACCCTTCCAGTCTTCCTCGACCAAAAATCCATAACGAAGGTCTTTGATTCCATCGCTCCTTAGGTTGATTGCTTTTTTTGTGAGGTAGGTGAATGGGTTGGGGATTTTTCCAAGGACCGTACTCACTGTATTGCCTAATTTTTCAAGAGGGGCACCGTGGTGTGGTGACCCGATAAAAATAACATTCTTTACTTTGTCGATCCACTTTGACTTTCTCTTCTTGCCGTAGTAACATGCACTTCGGATCACTAGCCCTCCCATGCTATGGCCTATTAAATCAATTTCTTTACACTCCTTAGGCAACTGTTTCACCAAAAAAGAAAGCAATTCATCGAACTCCTTTCCATTGTCTGAAATATGACGTCCACTGTTGTAGCGGAGATAAAAGGGTTCGATGCCTAAATCCTCCTTTAGCAAACTCCCGTAGTCTGAATCGGTTTTCGGAATTTTCCACATAGTTTCATCGCTTACCAATCCATGGATCAAAATACAGATTCTGGAATTGAAAGTTCTTTTCTGTAACTCTTCTTTGGTGATTGGAACGGCCTGACCGTTCACAAAAAATCCCATACCTTGGGCGAGGAAATCAAACCTCTCTAAGTGGTTGCCTATGGCTCCATTTAACACAGATTTACCGGAAATTTTGCTTTGAGTCAAAATTTTCTTTGTGATATCCCAACTTTTGTTCCAATCGATTTTTTTTTGACTCTTCATTCCCAAACTCTCTGTATCGAAACATTTACGTATAGCCAAGATATTTGTCTTTCCCAATCTGAATGCCTTTCCTCGATTCTCTTGCTTTTGTTGGAAAAGAATAGGCGCTGGCCTCAAGCCTTCCCCGAGAAAAGGCCTGAATTCTTCCTTGCCTTGTCCGTTTTCTCTCAAAACTTGGTAAAAAACTTCGAAAATAGGAATTCTGAATGGCACTCACCCACCCGCAGTCTGCACTTTTTGCAGGAGAAAAACCTTTCCCTATCATCCCAGCATGTGAACACTTTGCTGGCTCAGAAAAGTTGATCACAAAAGCTCTTGAGCTTCAGAATAAATTGGGCGGTCTCTTTGACATAACCATGGACTGTGAAGATGGTGCCCAAACTGGAAAAGAAAAAGAACATGCGGAGATGATCGTTCGAATCCAAAACTCAGAACTCAACAAACACAAAATGAGTGGGGTGAGGATCCATGATTATACCAACGAACACTGGAGAAGTGACGTAGATATCATTGTACCAGGTGCTGGAAACGTAATTGCATATATTACGATTCCCAAGCCTACAAAGGCAAGCCAAGTCAAAGAACAAATTACCTACATCCAAGAAGCTTGCAAAAAAGCAGGCATCAAACGAGAAATACCCATCCACGTATTGATAGAAACACATGGGGCTCTCGCAGAAGTTTTCGAAATCGCAGCACTCCCATGGCTCCAAGTTTTGGACTTTGGTTTGATGGACTTTATTTCAGGACACCACGGTGCCATTCCAGCTAGCTGTATGAAGTCGCCTGGTCAGTTCGACCACGAACTATTGAGAAGAGCAAAATCTACTATGGTAGCCGCAGCTCTTATGAATGGAGTGATCCCTGCACATAACGTAACACTCGACCTAAAAAATACCTACCAAACTTACCAAGATGCAAAAAGAGCACACGATGAATTTGGTTTCTTACGTATGTGGTCTATTTATCCTGCACAAATCCAGTCAATCTTAGATGCAATGGCACCAAACTTTGCTGAAACGCAAACAGCTTGTGATATTTTAATCAAAGCGCAGGATGCAGATTGGGGTCCTATCCAACATGATGGAGACCTTCACGATCGCGCAACGTATCGTTATTTCTGGGAGTTGGTGCAAAGAGCAAAACTCACAGGACAAAAGCTCCCTGAAGAAGTCGTAAAACGATTCTTCGCTTAATCCACCTTTGTTGCCCCTTTCCGTGTGGAGAGGGGTGGCTTTTCCCCATTCGTTTTTTCTCGAATCATCTCTTTTACTTTTTCTAACCAAACTTCCTGCAATCGATTTTGTTTTTCGGCAAAATCCAAAGTCACACTCCAAAAGTCATGGTCGGGGTGTTTTTCCCAATCCATCTTTAACTCTTTGCGAAAGGTCTGCAAGGCAGTCAGGTCTTCTTTAGTTTTTTCTGTTTCAAGTTCTAATTGTTCAAGCAACCGAGAGGCTTGCATATGGCGCCCAAAAAACACCTTAAACATAAGTTCATTTCGTTTGTGAACCTGTATCTTGGAACTATTCATCCACTTGCGAAATTCTTCGAGTCCAGTTCTTGTAATTTTATATACTTTCTTTTTCTTTCCTTCTCGATCGACTCTTTCCCATTCTTTGATCCATCCACTTTCTTCTAACTTAGAAAGAGTTGGATAAATTTGTCCAAAACTTTCACTCCAAAAAAAACTAATCGTAGATTCGATGTACTTATGGATTTCATAACCGTTCATTTCGCACTGAGCTAAGATTCCCAACAATGCATATTGAGTTTTACTTTCTCGTCTCTTCATCCTTCTTTCCTGAGGATTTCATTCAAAAACAACTTATAAGTTTGGATGACTTCATTGGGTGCCTCCACTTGAGGCCAATGCCCAATTTTTTCGGAGAGATAATAGACAGATGCTTTGGAGTATTCTTTTCTAAAACGTTCCGCCATATGAATGCCAGAGTTGGGGTCAAATGGCCCACAGATATAGCAAAAGGGAATCTTCGTTTTGTGGAGAGCTTCTATCCACCTCTTTTGGTACTTCACTTTTTCAAAGACCAAACGACCGATGCGATAGGCGATGGCTTTCCCATCGCCTTCGTTTAATATCTTCCAATACTCGTCTAAGAGACTTTGCTCTGGTTGGGTCTCGGGTCCAAATACGGAAAAAAGGGAAGACTCAATTGACTTTCGCGAGATCTTACTACTCATCCATTTCCCAAAAAAATTGGGAGTTTGGGAGAGAAGCCTTTGGATGAAACGAGGTCTATAGACATCAGTGAACAAACCACCATTCATAAAAGCAATGGATTCAATTTTAAAACCTAAGGTATCTTCCTTTACGATCATTTCCTGAACCACACTCACTCCCAAATCGTGTGCGAATATATGAACAGATGGAATCTTTAGCTGAAAAAGAATCGTTTGCACAATGTCCACATACTCTGCAAAGGAATAGACATGTTCTTGTGGTTTGGAAGAAAATCCCATACCTAAAAAGTCCAAGTAAGTTATACGGTACTCTTTTGAAAATTCAGGAAGGATATAGTTCCAATCAAAACTATTGAAGGGATAACCATGTAAAAGCAAGAGATCTTTTCCCTTACCGATTTGATTGAAAAAGATAGAATGGCCTTTGTAGGAAACAAAACTTCCACCCGCCTTCATTTCTTCCGCTGTTTTGTATAGGAAATTTAACATATATCTAATAGATATATCTTTTAGATATAAATGTCAATACAAAAATATTTCTTTGAGACCCCTTAGATTTGTGTGGGCTCTATCCACTTTGTTACGTGTTTCGGGGAATAGGCTAACATTTGGTCCAAAACATGAGAAATGGAGTTTGCTACGAGAAGCATCTCTTTGTTTTCCTGCTTCAAAAACCCACTTTTCACCATTTGATCAAGGAGAAGGAGGAGTGGCTCATAAAATCCATTGAGATTGAGTAAAGCAATGGGTTTTTCAAGTAGACCCAATTGAGACCAAGTCAGGACCTCAAACAATTCTTCCATCGTGCCGAAGCCACCAGGCAAGGCGATGACTCCATCTGAAAGTTCGTTCATTTTGCTCTTTCTTTCATGCATACTCTCAACTAAGAGGAGTTCAGTCAAACTGGTATGTGCAATTTCCTTTTTTTGCAGAAAGTTTGGTAAAACTCCTATTACCTGACCACCCTTACTCAATGTACCTTCTGCAACGGCACCCATGAGGCCAACATTAGCTCCCCCATACACAAGCGAGAAACCTCGCTCGCCAATGGCTTCACCTAACCGAAAGGCAGTTTCTCGGTAAAGGCTTTGGTCGCCGGAACTAGACCCACAAAACACACAGATACGTTTCATCATTGCTCCCAAGGTATGAGATACCTATTATCCAATCCGAAAAGATTCATGGATGGTGCTCCCAACAGCATCATCAGGCGTACGGAACGTTCGCTCCCAAAAATGGCAAATTCCTTTTTGGTCAATTGCTACAACGGTACTCACACGCGTCCCATAGCCCGGTACCCGGATTCGAATTGAAGAGAGTAGAATTTCCTTCTCCACACCTATGCCTGTATCAGGTAGTAACTTCTGGTCCGCACGCACTTGGTCATCCAAAAGGGAAAAAAAAGATGGGATGGGAAGAGATTCTTTACGACTTTCTGAGTCTAGAATGGAGGCAAAGCCAGATCGGATGCGACTCGTCTTTGGCCATTCTGTATTCCATTCTGCATTGCTAAGCGAATGGATGCCATCTGAGATGGTTTGCGATTCCGGAAGGCGATTGGAAACGTAAAGATCTGTTTTCAGATCGGAAACAAATAAATTGAATCCAGGGTATTTGTCCTTATCGTTTTGGATTTCTTCTATGTACTCCCTTGGGCTACTCTTTGCCAATAAAAAGCCGCTCACAAGCTTACCACGTGAAAGAGGTGAACTAGGATTGGGTTCTCGTAAATTTCTTCTGTTGGTAAGAAATGCGAGCCTTCCTTTTTTGGATACACCAAGCCAGGTTCCAAACGAGCTTAAGTCACGCCCTGCAAACACATCTTCTTGGTCCTCCCAATAGGCCGCTGCCTTCGTTGGGCGGTCAAAAAATTCATCTCGATTAGCAAGGATTAAATAAGGAAAAGAATCCCATACATTTTTTGCAAAGAGAACAAGGCACATAAAGAAAGAGTCTCATCACAAGAAAAAAAGTCAATAGATTCCAGTAGGAGTCCATTTCCAAGCCCCTACTCGGAAATTTTTCTTCTATTTATGGTTTAGCATGAGCTTTCGTCTAGATGTGGAACGCATATGATGATCCCAAGGGATCTGACGAGTTCCTTTTTCCATTAAAATTTGGATTGAATCCTTACACCTCAGGTGTGAGCATACAGAATTAGAGAATATGATGAAACTTGATGCAAACAAAGCGGTCTCAATCTTTCAAAATTCAGTCCTTGATTGGCATAAGGCACAGAAGCCAAGTGAAAACCCATTCCCAGAAAATACTTTAGAACATACCTTATACCAAAAAAACCAAATCGATACCATTCAATGGCACATCGAAGATGATATTCGAGTCCCAAACCTCGCCCTAGAGGAAGTGGTCGTCTTAAAGAGAAGGATAGATAAACTCAACCAAGAAAGAACGGATATGGTGGAAAGGCTGGATGATTTCATCTTGGAACTATTTCGCGATATACAACCCAAGCCCGGTGCCCGGTTGAATTCTGAAAGCCCCGCTTGGCTTCTCGACCGCATGAGTATATTAGAGCTTAAAATCTTTCACATGCAAGAACAAGTCGATCGGACAGATAGTGCCGCTACATCTCAGCACATAGAAACATGTAAAAAGAAATTGTCTGTGCTTCTCGAACAACGAGCCGACCTAAAAATTTGTTTGGATGAACTTTTGGAAGATTATGCAAAGGGCGACAAGAAGATGAAGGTTTACCGACAGATGAAAATGTACAATGACCAAAATCTAAACCCTTCGCTTTACAACGCTAAAAAATGAATCTTCTCGTCATCAGATTTTCAGCCATGGGGGATGTTGCCTTGATGACACCAGCTCTCATTGCCATTGCAGCGAAATATTCCAATGTGCAACTGACAATCGTTACAAGAGGCAATTTTGCACCTTTCTTTTATAACATCCCGAATGTGAATGTCCTCGGTATCAATCTAAAAAAATACAAAGGTATGTTCGGACTCTGGAAGTTGTATAGAGAGATCAACAAAATAGGCCCTTATGATAAAATCATCGACTTACATGGCTCCCTTAGGTCCAGACTCATCTCCTTTCTATTTTGGTTCCAAAAAGTAGAGTCCTTTCGCATCATTAAAGGTAGAAAAGAGAAATTACAACAAACAAGACGCCACAATAAAAAACTCGAAAAACTCCCTCACACGGTAGATCGTTATCTCAATGTTTTTAAAAAAGCAGGTTTGGATGCACCGGTGCGAAAAGGCCCTTGGCTGAATGTGGACGGAGAATCCAAAATGTTTGCCAAAGATTTTTTTAAGTCGATCGGTTTGGATAAAAAAGAAGGCCAATGGTTTGGGTTTGCACCTTTTGCTGGACATGCACTTAAGGAATGGAGTTTTGAAAAATCAAAACGGCTGGTAAAGATCCTACTCGAAGAGTTTTCGGATTGCCATATTTTCTTGTTTGGTGGCAAAGATGAATTACATGAACTCGAAATCTTAAAGGATAAAGAAAGCCGTGTCAATATTGTGCAAGGTGCACATCTAGGTATCCGAGGTGAGTTGGGAGTAATGGAAAGATTGGATCTTTTGATTGGGATGGACTCCTCCAACGTTCACATCGCTGCCCTACTCAAAAAACCAGTGATAGGCATCTTTGGCACAACACACCCTCTTTCTGGATTTGGCCCATTTGCGCAAGAGGATACTGGTGTACTCCAAGTAGAACTTGCCTGTAGACCATGCTCTATCTATGGAAATGTGAAATGTTGGCGCGGAGACCATGCTTGTATGGAATTGATAGATCCTTATGACGTAGTGAGAAGGATACGAGTCTTACAAAATGTAAATACTCTGTGGTAGACAATGAAAGTCTTAAGGCGAACAATCTTTTTTTTGGTATGTCTCTCACTGGTAGAGATTTTGCATTCAGAAGATATATCGCCAGGCTACCAAGACTTTGATTCGGATACTCCGACTACCATCCTACCCTCCCCCAATCAGAAAAAATACGAAGAACAAATATCCTGCGATGAATCTTGCACCAAAATTTCTTTTACTTCCAATGATACAGGAGAAAACCAAGTTTGGGATGCCTTTGGAAAAAATGCGGGAAAGATTCTTGTAGAAATCAACGAACCGTTCCTAAAATTAGATGACCCAAAACTGGAAGATTATCTCGAATACTTACGAGAGATTTCAAAACGACAGGGGACTGTACACTTTGAACCTTATTACATAGGATACAAAGGTTTTGGCTTAACAGATCTTCCCATTTTAAAAGATATGTTGGGAGTATCCTATAACATTTACAAACGTCTGAGATCCTTTTTTGTTTTTGGTAGACTCAAAGCCTACAATGCAAAAGTTTTATACCACCCTCAAAAACATCACATCCTACTTATTTTCTTTTATCACAAAAATTACGGCAATCTATGTGACACGGTGTACGCAACCTGTGCAACAATTCAATATTTGGATGACGAAACATTTGATTTAAACCTTGCAAAATCTATCCAAAAGATTTCGGCGAACCAACCGATAGAAATTCGTTTTGACCAGACACCGGCAGAACTCCCGCAAACTCGTTTAAACCTAGAGCATTTGCTTGCCGTGAATCGATCGGCTAGGATCTACAAATGGCTCATCCTTTCCCGAAGCACAGAAGTAAAACCCGAAAAGAGAGAACGATTTTTGGATTTAGGTCTCATCGTTAGTCTTTTGGACTATAGCCTTCAGGCCTATGAAATGGTGGAAGCCATCCAAATGTATTGGCCGATCCGATCCCTTAAAACGGAAGTCCTCTATGAAGACCGCAATGAGGGTCGATTACTCCGCTCTATAGTGGTTTCCAAACCCTAAAAAGCTTGAAACGGGTTATTATTTCCCTGAGGACATAGTTTAGAATCAGTCTAAATATTGACAAATTTAGGACAACTGAGAGCTTTGCGCGTATGGAAGCAAATTACCAGAAAACTAAGGAGATCTTAGAATCTTACGGCATCCGAGCGACTTCCCAGCGTTTGGAAATGGCACATTTGCTTCTGTCGGCGCACAAACACTTTACGGCCGAGGAAATCTTTCATCTCATCAATTCCCACTTTCCACATGCCTCGCGTGCGACTATATTCAATAACCTAAAACTCTTCTCAGAGAAAGGTGTGATCGGGACTCTAGAATTGAAAAATGGTGTGACTCTATATGATTCCAATATGGAAAGACACCACCACGCAGTCGAAGAAGGCACCGGTCGCATCATAGATGTTTACCTGGATGAAGAGACCGAATCAAAAGTCCATGCACTCATGAAAGAAGAATTGGAAAAGAGCACGGGAAAATCCTGGAAGAACACTAGGATTATGATCACCCTAAAAGGGGAATCCTAGAGTCTCTTTACATAAAGTCCATTAGCATATCAAAGAGTGATGATTTCTTTTCTTTTCCTTTCATTGCCTCTATTACCTTTTCATAGACAGATTCCATTTCATCTACACAGCGCCCCATTTCATGGCCAGAGGCAATATCCAGAGAATTTTTAGAGAACGTTTTGTACGTGCTTGGATTGGACAAAAGTTGAATGGACAATTTGGCTAACATTGCTACATCGAAAGGTGGCGCAATGTACCCATTTTTTTCATTTTGGATAAGCTCCGGCAAAGCAAAGGAGTCCACGCCAACCGCAGGAAGTCCACAAGCAATGGCTTCTAAAACAACCAATCCTTGTGTCTCCATGGTGGAGGCAGTTAAAAAGAGATCATACTTGGGATAAATCTCATGTAGCTGAGCATTTGGAACAAAGCCAGTGAAATGTACCGAAGGAGCAATCTCCAAGTGTTCCGCTTGCCTCTTTAACGAGTCTATGGCCGGACCCTCTCCAATGATGGTAAGCGTGGCTTTTGGATAGGTTTTGGTAATTTCTTTGAAGGCATTGATGACTACATCACAATTTTTTTCATATGAAATCCGCCCTACATGTAAAAACTTTGGTTCATCTCCCGAGAAGGACTTTACTTTCCCAGTGAATCTTTTTAGGTCCATTCCATTGGAAACAACGGTAATCGGTCTATGAATTCCGTATTCAACGAGTTGCTTTTTGATTAAATGGCTTGGAGAAATGACAACATCACAGCGATTATAGATATCATTACAGATTTTTAAAATGATTTTTTTCCGTATATTAAAGTTATCAAATTTTACCAATTTATCTAATTCATCCAAATTCAGCTTCTTTTTGAATTTGTTAATTTTTAAGAACAGTTTGTCCATTTTGAATAGGCGATAAAAAGAAACATACATCTCTTGTTCAGCCATCAATGTATGGTAGGTGCCAATTGTAGGTATCCCAAATCTCTCTGCTGCATTGACTGCATAGAGACCCATAAGACCAGGTGTGTGGATATGGATGAGATCTGGTTTAAAGTCTTCGATGACTTTTTTGATTTTTCCTGGGGATGGTAAAACAACTTTTATATCTGGATAGGAAGGCAAAAAACCCGATCGGAATCGGATGACGTGGATCTGGTCGCCCATTCTTTCAAAATCGTCTTCGCCATATCTAGGCGCACAAATTGTAAATTCATGACCGCGTAGGCTTAAAAGTTCGCTGAAATTCTTAATGGAAACAGCCACTCCATCTGTTTTAGGAAGGAAAGTATCGGAAAAATACAAGACTCTCAAGCGGAACCTCTTTACAAAAAGTATCCATCTAATACCATACGGTATAGAAATGTTATACCGAGCCTACGTCTCTCTTTTAACCTTGTCCATCATTTCCTGTGCTTTCTCAGTGAGTTTGAGTCAGCTTTTTTTGAGTATTACTTTGTTTTTATATCTCTTCCTCCCTGGAAAACCAAAGATGAATTCCGCCATTTTTGTCTCTTTGGTGATGTTCTATGCCTGGCAATGCACTGATGTGCTCTACCATTTTGGAAGGGGCGGTTTTGCAATTGAAAGTTTGAAACAACTATCCAAGAGCGAATTTAAAGACATCTTGCTTTTGTCCGCTTTTTTTGTAGTGCATGGTATTAAACAGGAAGACCAAAAACGACTTCATAGAAGTTTCCAAATCTTTGGGTATGTAATCCTGGTTACTGGCCTACTGGCAAGTTTTTCCTCCATTCGGCTGGCACGATTGGTATCCGACCTATACCAAACATCTCAAACTTGGCCCTACCAACACCATTACGGAAGTTTGGCGAGTATAGACTACTATGTTCCGATTGGACTAATGAACACTCATTTGACTTTTGGCGGGCTTATCTCTTTCGTATATCCTTTCTTTCTCTTCCAATTTTTTGAGGCCTGGAAAAAGAACCAAAACAAAATGCAGATCTTTGCAAAAGGGTTTAGTTTCTTCGCCATCACTCTTGTATATTTTTTAAATAACGCTCGCTCTGCGATGATTGGAACTCTCTTGAGTATCGCTATCGGACTTTATATATTGATCTTTATTGAAAAAGCTGTATCACAAAAAATTGTGAAGAGAACCCTAATCTCGATTTCAATTTTTTTCCTTTTGCTGGCTGCCCTCACCTATACCTCACCTAGTTTGCAAAAAGCAATCAAGCCATTGTTTGGCTCTGAAAAACACACTGATTCTGGTAGAACATTTATTTGGGATTCCAGCCTTCCTTTGATCCAAGAAAATTTTACCTTTGGGATTGGGCCTGGAAATTATCCGAGAGAAATAGAACGGTCACGCAAACAAAGAGAGTTAGAGCACCCAAACTTAGCCTACTTTTATGAAGTAACGCAAAGAGGACATTCTCATAATGACTACTTCCATTTGGCGGTCATCTTTGGCATTCCGGCCGCTATATTTTATTTTTGTATCGGTATCCAAATCGTACGTAGTGTCCTATCGACTCAAATCGATCTATCCATCCGTTATATGTGCCTTGGTCTTGTTGGTTTTTTTCTCTCCGGACTATTGCAATGTTATTTCCAAGATGATGAGGTTCTCATTGTATTTTTTTACTTCTTAGGTTATTTAAACTTATCTGTTATTCAAGCAAAGGAGACATGAGATGAAAAAACTCTCTGTTAAAGGTGAGTGGTTTATAGATGATACTGGTCGCTATCGAATCCTTAGAGGTGTAAATCTAGGAGGAGATACAAAAGTACCTTATCCCAAGGGGGGAACCCAGTTCCCTACAGACTTTTCCGATCATAAAACGGTCAGTTTTGTAAACAGACCCTTTCCTTTGGAAGAAGCTGATGAACATTTCACAAGACTGTCTCGTTGGGGTTTCAATTGCCTGAGATTGCTGACCACATGGGAGGCTGTTGAACATAAAGGACCTGGGGAGTATGATGAAGAATACTTGGATTACTTTACTAACCTTGTTAAACTAGCAAAGAAATATGGATTCTACCTTTTTGTAGACTTCCACCAAGATGTTTGGTCTAGAATGACAGGTGGTGATGGGGCACCAGCCTGGATATTTGAAAAGATAGGTATCGACTACACAAAGTTAGCAAAAGCAGATGCCGCCCTAGTTATGCAGGACAAATATGACTACTCTCGACCTGGCATTCGACAAGAAGAAAACTACCCTGTGATGTGTTGGTCACAAAATTATCGTTATGCTGGAAATGCGATCATGTGGACCTTATTTTTCGCTGGAAAAGACTTTGCCCGGCATTTTAATATCGATGGGAAAAATGTACAAGACTTTCTGCAGGATCATTACCTCAATTCAATGCTAGAGATCGCAAAACGAATCAAAGACGAAGAACATGTTCTCGGTTTTGATTCTTTGAATGAACCTGGAAAAGGATTTATCGGAAGAGCAATGAACGATAGAGGCATCCATGGTACAGAAGAGGATCCGGCAAAACCTGGACTTGCTTGGTCACCTATCGATGCGCTCTATGCCGCTCAAGGCTACTCCATCGACTTACCTTACCTCACACTCTCGGTATTGAAGGGCGGATTTGTACCATCCAAAACAGTAAATGTAAATCCCAATCGGGTTTCGATCTGGATGGATTATGTAGATGGAGATCCTTTTCAATTGGAAGGAGCCTGGTCCTTGAGTAAAGACGGGACGCCAATGATTGAACGAAATGATTTTTTCCAAAAAGTCAATGGAGAGGCGATCGATTTTGATAGAGACTATATGATTCCCTTCATCAGAAAGGTAGCGAAAACAATACAAAATGTACGAGCTGATTGGATGGTGTTTGCAGAACGAGAAGCAGTGGATGGTTTGATGAAACCAGAATTCAATGCTGAATTGCCACCAAATACTGTTAATGCGACCCATTGGTATGATATTATCACTTTAACATTCAAAAAATTTTGGTATCCTATCACTATCGATCCTCTTTCGCATTGGCTGGTATTTGGAAAAAAAGGTATCCAAAATATGTATGTTCGCCAACTCTCAAGAATTAAAGAGGCAAGCGCAAAGATACGCCAAGGGGTACCGACCCTCATCGGCGAATTTGGCATACCTTTTGACCTGCATGCAGGGAAGGCATACCGCAAATGGAAAAGTGGTAAGTATACCCCTTCCATCTGGAAACACCATATACGTGCTTTGGACACAATGTACAATGCAATGGATGAATTGTTTCTGAATAATACACTCTGGAATTATACAGCGAGCAACCAAAATGATTTGATGGTGGGAGATGGATGGAACCAAGAAGATCTGAGTATTTTCTCAAGAGACCAAATACTCCCTGGCAGAGAACCGGATTTGTATGGTGGCGGAGGTAGGGCTATAGAAGGCTTTTGCCGACCCTTTGCTGAAGCAATCCAAGGAAAACCCATAGAGATGAAGTATTCTCTCTCCAAGTCATTTTTCACACTCACCTGGGAGGTTGATACAAACACCAAAGAACCAACGATTGTGGTTCTACCACGTTTTGTTTATCCGAACGGATACACTTTAGAAACGTCTAATGCTCAGATCCTAAGAGAAGAAACAGGAAAACTGTTTGTGATTGGGAAGGAGACAGGAATCGCAAAGATTTCTATCCAAGCAAAATGATAGAGTTAAAACAGTTACTAGCCAAATACCCTTGGGAAGATCGATGGACCAAACTGGGTAAACCCATGGATTTTCTTTTCGAGTTTGATTTAAGAGTGACTCGAGAAGAAATTTGGCCTTTTTTGATTGATACCTCTTCGTTTAACAAACGTATGGAATTGCCAAAATTTAGTTATGAGGAAAGAAATGGGGTCCTCAATGGAAAAGCAAAACAAATCGGAATGGATCTCGTTTGGGAGGAAGTTCCATGGGAATGGGAATATCTCAAAGAAATAGCTAATGCACGTATTTATTCAAAAGGATTTGCAAAATATCTAAGAACCTATTTCATTCTCGAGCCACATGGAGAGGAGAGGAGTAAACTCTTCGTTTATTTTGGTTGGATACCCAGAAACATTTTCATGAGACTGCTCTTACAGTTTGCAGTCCCTACCATCAAAAAAGATTTTCTGCGAACCCTTGCTGGGATCGAAGAGGAAATCATAAATCAAAAGTCTAACAAACCAAAGGTTTTATTTAACACTGCAATTTCATTTCAAAATGAATTCCAATGGGTACACCCGGAAAAACTCGAAGAATCAAAAAGAAAGTTCAAAGAAGTGGGAATTTCTGAAACCACAACCAATGAAATCATTGAATATTTAAAAAGAGCAAATGACAATGAGATAGATAGAATCCGTGTCAAATCCATCTCGCAACTCTTAGACTTAGACCCAAATGAGGTGCTCAAATTTTTCTTATACGGTTGCAGATTTGGTATCTTTACCTTGAGCTGGGATGTCATTTGCCCACATTGCAGAGGAGTTCGAACCAGTGTACAAAAATTAGGTGATATGCCTCCCGATGATGAGTGCGAAGTTTGTGAGATCCAGTTCAATACAACCGAACAAAACTCTATCGAAGTCACATTCCATATGCACCCTTCTGTGCGTGTTGTAGAAAAACAATTTTTCTGTGCTGCTGAACCCAACACAAAAAAACATATTTTGCTCACAAAACACGTACCTGCTGGAAAAGTTTTCTCTTCCGATTTACTCATCAAAAACGGTTTGTACCGTCTACGCCAAAAAGGCAAACAGAAGTATCATTTGGTCGAGGTTAATGAAAGTAATTTAGATAAAGAAATCGTTTGGACAGAAGAACTTGGCAACCAAGAAATCCAAGTGAAACCCAAGCCTGGCATCGTATTCCAAAACCAAAGTGATGAGGGAATCACGATTGTATTAGAAGAGCGAAAGGAAGACCAAAATAGCCTGCGGCCCAAAGAACTCTTTAATTTCAATGAGTTTCGAGATCTTTTCTCCGAGGAGGCAATCGCAACCAATCTACAATTGGATATTGGTGTACAAACCATCCTCTTTACAGACATCGTTGGTTCCACACGCTTTTACGAGTCTACAGGCGACCATGGCGCCTTTCTCCAAGTGAGGGAACACTTCGTGAAGGCTTATACCATAATACGAGAGCATAAAGGTACTGTTGTAAAAACAATCGGTGATGCAGTGATGGCCAGTTTTCCTGCCCCCCTCTTTGCCTTCAAAGCAGCAGAAAGTTTACAAGGATGGTTCCACAACTCTAATGAGGCAACCGAGATAAGGATTCGGGTGAGTATCCATTCTGGAAACTGCCTAGCCGTAAACCTGGATAGCAACATTGATTACTTCGGAAACACAGTGAACTATGCTGCAAAAATGCAAGGTGTTACTGGTTCTGGAGAAGTATCCATAAGCGAAACTGTTTTTCGCGACAATAGCATTCGAAACTATCTAAAAGAAAAAGAAATGAAACTCAAAAAAATAGATTTTCCTTTATCTTGGACAGAACGTACGGACACAGTGTACATTTGGAAAAGTTAATCTTTCTTGGCATGAGGGTGTGCGTTTCGGTATACCTCACGTAGTCGATCTCTCGAAACACTCAGATACACTTGCGTAGACGTTAATGAAGAATGTCCCAAAAGCTCTTGGACAGCGCGGATATCGGCTCCAGCGTTTAACAAATCCGTTGCGAATGTATGTCTAAACTTATGTGGGGTGATAGGTTTTTCCATACCTAACAGAGCTCTCCGTTCTGCCAGAATATATCTAATCCCGCGGGTTGTAAGCTTTGTCCCTCTTTGGTTTAGAAAGATTTCTTCTGCTTTATGCGCGTTTCCCCTTTCATCCAGATAAGACTTTAAAGCTTCGCGAGCTTCATCACCGATAAATACATACCTCTCTTTTCTGCGCTTTCCCATAACTTTCAAACTAGTCAGTTCCATATTTAAGTCACTTAACTTAGCATTGACGAGCTCAAAAACCCGCAATCCTGTGGAATAGAGAATTTCAACAATTGCCTTGTCTCTTGCATTGAGCGAATTTGTTTTTTCTTCTGATTCAAATTCTAAGATCTCTTCGGTCTCTATGGGTGTAAAATTTTTGGGTAGTTTTTTTTTGGTTTTAGGAAAACTAACAGAGAGTATAGGATTTGCAGGTATCTTTTCCTCTCGAAACAAAAATTTATAGAAGGTACGAAGGCTAGATAACTTTCTACTTTGTGTACGTTTATCTAATTTTTTAGTCGTTTTTAGGTCAGCAAAATAGCCTCTTACATCTAGTACATCTACACTTAAAAAATCGATTTCTTCTTTTAAACAAAATTCAAAAAAGAATTTGAGGTCTCGTAAGTAAGCAAAGAGCGTATGTTCAGAGTAATTTTTCTCAATTTTTAAGTACGTTCTGTACGCAAGAAAGGATTCCACCATTTTTTGGCTGGCATGGGACGGGAGTTTTACTTCGAGAGTGGATTCTGTCATACAGACTAAAAATCGGCATAGGGAGGGCTTTCCCTCCTAAAAAAATACTATACAAGTACTTACCGGCTGTATAGTATGTCTCTTGCGCAGAAAATATAGGACATAATCAAAAAAAAACCCTCCGCAGGGAATTTTGTCTTAGCTATCTGACATAATCAGTTATAAATTCGCAAGAAAGGGCAGAGTCCTCGCAAAGAGATACTCGCAAAGCTGGGTGCGGCAGATTTTATTGGTATCTAGGCAAGAGCCTCGGAACCACGTTTGACCGATCAAGACCCTACTCTTTCGGAGACACGTTGAGGAGATGGAACTAAGTATGAAAAAAGAAAAGTCTGAGAAAACCGTAGATAAAGAAACCGACCAAAGAAAGCAGGCAATCGACGCCGCACTGGGTCAGATTGAAAAGCAATTTGGGAAAGGTTCCATCATGCGCCTTGGTTCTGATACACGCATGGCAGAGCTCAATGTGGTCTCCACCGGCTCTTTGGACCTAGACATCGCTCTGGGCATCGGTGGCTTCCCTACCGGCAGGATCATCGAAATCTACGGCCCTGAGTCCTCTGGGAAAACAACTCTGACTCTCTCTGCCATTGCCCAATGCCAGAAAAAGGGGGGCATTGCTGCCTTCATTGACGCCGAACATGCACTAGATCCTTCCTATGCCAAAAAGTTAGGTGTCAATGTGGACGACCTTCTTGTGGCACAGCCAGACAATGGGGAAGAGGCCCTCGAAATTTGCGAATCTCTCGTCCGTTCCAATGCCATTGACCTCATCGTCATCGATTCCGTGGCGGCTCTCGTTCCGAAAGCCGAGATTGAAGGCGACATGGGTGATTCCCATATGGGTCTGCAGGCACGCCTTATGTCCCAAGCGCTCCGGAAACTGACAGGTACCATAGCAAAATCCAATACCATCGTTATTTTCATCAACCAAATCCGTATGAAAATCGGAGTGATGTTCGGTAGCCCCGAGACGACAACAGGCGGAAACGCCCTTAAATTCTATGCCTCCATTCGTCTAGACATCCGTCGGATCGAAACCTTAAAGGAAAAGGAGGAGCCAATCGGAAACAGGGTACGTGTCAAAGTTGTCAAAAACAAATGTGCGCCTCCTTTCCGTCAGGCGGAATTTGACGTTATGTATGCCAATGGCATAAGTCGTGAGTCATCGCTCATTGATCTGGCGGTGAAACATGACCTGATCGCAAAGGCAGGCTCCTGGTATTCCTACAAATCCGACAAAATCGGCCAAGGCAAAGAGCAGGTCAAAAACTACCTAAACGAGCACCCCGAAATCGCATTTACTCTAGAAAATCAAATCAGGGATTTAAATGGGTTGCCACTTTTAGAAGAGGGTGCGAAGATTCAAACTAGAGAGGTCAAATCCATCGAGCGGGATCCAAAGTCAAAACCCGTGAGCTTCTCTACTGACGAGGTTGCTGTCGGAGAATAGCAGTTTCGGTCCAAACACGGCTTTCTTTTTAGGAACCATTGACCGGAGTCGATCTATGTCGGCCCCGGTCTTTTTTTTTAAGAAAGAGGCAGTCATTTTTTTTCCATTCATTGTCAGGACAGGCGTTTTTTCATTTTTGGTAAAAGAATGTTTCTGTTTCGTCTGCTGCCTATTGTATTGCTCGTATTCACATTCCACTGCCAAAGTCTCTCAAAGAAAAATGTAGAAATAAACAGTGAGGAACAACTAACACATCGTATTTGGTCTGGAGAGATAGAGTCTCCCATAAACCCCAAGCATTCGACAGAAATGAACCAATCTTGGAAGCTAATGTTGGAACGCAGAGAGCAAATCACCTCTTACCTACAGGCAAAGTCCTTTAAAGCCAAGGGAGAGACAGTTGTATACCCTTTCAGTGGGATTGATGTTTTGAATCTTTTTTCTTTTTTTCCAAAAGCAGATCGTTATGTGTTATTTGGTCTAGAAGATCCAGGTTATCCTTTCCATTGGGAGTCAAAAAAAGAGGGAGACCGCAAAATCGTTTTAAAAGGAATTTCGGAATTATCTCTTCATTTAGCGGGAAGAAATTATTTTACCTATCGGAAAATGAAAGAAGAAACAAAAAAACCTGCGCTATCGGGTGCCTATCCGGTCTTCGTTGCTTTTTTAAACCGATTAGGGAAAAAAGTCATCGGGAGTAAAGAAGAATTGATCCAAGGCAATGGTATCGTATACAAAGGATTTACTTTGGTTCTTTTCGATGAGCTAAACCAACAAGAACAGTCATTGACTTACTATAAGATCTTTTTAACGGGCAAGGAAGGTGTCCAAGGAGATGGATTGTTTGAATACTTTTCATCTCTTGGAGAAATTAGTATATTTACAAAGTCTGCGGAGTATCTATTCCATGGAGAGAAAAGAAATGCATTTAGAAGCCTCCTCCTCGCCAAAGCTACGTTTGTTGTCCAAGATGATTCTGGTTTTCCCATTCGTTTTTTCCCGGAGTCGACATGGGAAAGGACTCTTTTAGGAAGGTATGAGAAATCATGGAACCTTTCAGGCGCAATCGAACCGGAGTTCCAAGCTGAAATGTTGAAACTCAGTACAGAGGCAAACCAAGAACCTCTGCCCTTCCCTTTTGGTTATGGGGTTTTAGGATCGAAGAAGTCAAACCAATCCAGCATTCTTGTACTAGAGAAAAAAAATTAGAGAACGTCGGAAGGGTCCCAACAAGTTCGATAATTTTCATTCCATGAATCCATTTCTTTCATATCAGCTTCTGAAATAGAAAAGTCAAAGACAGTCCCATTTTCAGCGATACGATTAGGATTAACGGACTTGGGAATAACAACATTTCCCTTTTGCAAAGACCAACGGATCAATATTTGCGCATTGGTTTTGCCATACTTCTCTGCCATAGCGGTTACTTTTGGATCTTCCAGTTTTTTACCATGAGCTAAGGGGCTATATGCTTCTAAAAGGATACCTTTCGATCTACAATAATCAAAAAGCTTAGTGTCGTTGAGAAAGGGATGGAATTCAACTTGGTTCATTGCAGGTAGAATGGAGGTCTCCTTTATCAGCTCTTCCAAATGAGAAACCATGAAATTACTAACGCCAATGGACTTGGCCTTACCTGATTCCTTAATTTTCTCTAAGGCTTTCCAAGAATCGAGTCTCTTGCCTGTGACAGGGAAATGGATCAAATACATATCTACATAGTCCATACCCAACTTTTCTAAGGAACGATCCATAGCAGCCAATGCTTCCTTATACCCCTGGTCCGCATTCCAAAGTTTGGTCACGACAAATACGTCTGATCTTGGTATGCCACTATCCCGAATAGCTTCACCCACCGAGGACTCATTTCCATAAATTGCAGCAGAATCAATATGTCGGTAACCAAATCGTAATGCAGCCTCGACAGCCGCATAACATTCCTTTGGTTTTGATTTCCAGACTCCTAAACCCAGGGCAGGAACATTGGTATTTTGGTTGGTAGGAATGTGTGAGGAAGTAATGGTATCGAGCATAGTATTTAGACAGAGATAGTGGAAAAAATAATTTGGAGCTAGCGAATTTTCTAAATTTTGGTGTTTTTGAGAATAGACAAAGAAGCCTTTGCCTATTCCCAATTCCCAATTCCTTTCATTAACTTAAATTTGGTTCTAGGCTGCCTTTCTGCAATTTAAAACTCAAATTGTTTTCATTCCAATCTGCCAAATAGGTTCCTTCGGCAATATTGCCTGCCAGGATTTCTTTGGAAAGAGGTCGATTCACAATGCGATTGAAAACCTGATTTAAAGGCCTTGCACCAAATTTTGGGTCATAACCTTGCTCAGAAAGAATACGTTCCGTACTTTCTGAAAGTTTAATTATGATCCCTTTGGATTTTAACCTTTCATTTAGAAGAGCTACCTGTTTCTCAATCAATTTTTCCATGATAGAAGAGTCAATAGAGGCATAGGTCAGAATCGAGTCCAATCTTCCTAAAACTTCGGGTTTAAAATCTGAATGGATATCTTTTGAGTTTGTGGTCAAAAGCACAATCGTATTTCGAAAGTTAATTGTTCTTCCTTTGTTATCGGTCAATCTACCATCATCCAAAATTTGCAAAAGAATATCGGCAAAGTCTGGATGTGCTTTTTCAATCTCATCAAACAAAACGACGGAATATGGTTTTCTTCTAATCGCTTCCGTTAAGATACCTCCTTCTTCGTATCCAACGTATCCAGCAGGTGATCCAATGAGTTTTGCTACGGAATGTTTTTCAGAATATTCTGACAGGTCTAGGCGAACCATGTTAGATTCCGAATCAAATAGATACTTAGCCAGTGCTTTTGCTGTTTCTGTCTTTCCAACTCCGGTAGGCCCCTTCAACAAGAAGGAACCCAAAGGTCGATTCTCAGAGGAAATCCCCGCATAACTTGTCAGAAGTGTCTCCGCGATTTCCTTGATTGCCTCTTTTTGTCCATATACGACTTGGTTCAATTGATTTTCCAAATCTAGTATATTCTCTTGTTTTGTTTTTAAAATTTTTTCGACTGGTATGCCTGTTTGTCGTGAAATCACACTTGCAACATGAGGCCTACCCAATATCCAGATATTCTGAAATGCTCCTAATTCTTTCTCTAACTCAGGCAATACGGCAAATTTTAAACGAGAAGCTTCCGTATAATCCGCTCTTGATTCAGCATTTTCTAAATCAAACTTCACTCGTTCGATTTTGTTTTTAATGGAGGCCATTTGTTTCAAAGAATTGACTTCCTTTTCCCATTCAGCCTTGCCTTCATTGAATTTTTTCTCAAGGATTTCTATCTCCTTTAAGATATCTTCATTCTTTTTTTCAACTTGGGCATAGATTTTTTTGGAACGAATTTCACTTTCCAGTTCCACTAACGGTGCAGGCATAGCTTCAGCAGATAATTTTAGAGCTGAGGCTGCTTCATCGATTAAATCAATAGCTTTGTCAGGAAGATTTTTATCTGTAATGTATTGGTCAGATAAAAATACTGCAGAATAGACCGCTTCATCAGAAATTTTAATCCCATGATGGATTTCGTGTTTATCTCGAATCCCCATCAATATTTCTATAGCATCCTCTTTTGAAGGTTCATTGACTGGAACAGAGCGAAACCTCCTTTCCAGTGCTGCATCACCTAAAATGTACTTTTGGAATTCTTCAGGTGTTGTTGCACCTATGCAATGTAAGTCGCCTCTAGCCAATGCAGGTTTCATTAAATTGGCTGCGTCCATGGCTCCTTCTGTTCTTCCAGCGCCTACCAATTGATGGATTTCATCAATAAAAAGGATCACCTCACCCGCTCGAGATTTTACAAATTTAAGTAGGTGTTGTATCTTTTCCTCAAAATCACCACGGTACTTTGTGCCCGCCATAAGTTGACCCATGTCAAGGGAATATACGGTCTTTCCTTTGAGAACATCGGGCACCTTGCCTTTTACAATTTGATCAGCCAATCCCTCAACAATGGCAGTTTTGCCTACCCCAGCAGAACCAACTAACACAGGATTGTTTTTACTACGACGACCTAAAATTTCCATGACAGAGCGAATTTCTTTCGTCCTTCCAATCACCGGGTCTAATTTCCCGGCTTTGGCTTCTTCATTCAAATTCAAAAGAAAATCAGGAATCTCTTGGTCCGTTTCCTTTACTTGCAAATCATCAATGTTAACCTTCAGCTCCGGTAAGATATCCGGGAGATAGCGTAAAAGATCTGACTCTTTGATCTCTTCTCTCCCATTTTCTGCAGCCCTCCCAGATGCCATCGTTATCCATTGACCGAGTTTCCCGGAGGTGCGCAAATTCTCGAAGGAGATATCAGTGGTAGACCTGGGAAGCTTCGAAAGTAAAGTATCCACGCTGCCTCGGTACTTTGCCAGAGCTCTCGCAGAAAAGGACGAAGGATGTGAAAGTAGGCCTAGAAAAAGGTGCAAAGGAGAAATCTCCGGATTCTTCCTACGAATGGCATCCGTTTGGGCTATATCCAAGGCTCCTTGGACAGTAGAATCAAATTGTTTCATATATGGCTCCTTTTTTTAGCACTCTAAGCCTTAGACTGCTAATTTCTTCGATTTCCTTCTTTTTTCAAGAAGAAAAATGCAGACAAGGCTGATTTCGCTTTGAGATCGAGGCGATTTCTGCGAAAATAAGGCATGCCCCGCCTTTTCATTCTCTTTCTCCTATTTTCTTGTCTGGCTAGCTCCCTCTTTTCCGAAAGTCTGGACCTAAGCTCAATTCCCAATCCTCGGTTGAGCAATGGCTGGGTTTTGGATGGGATCGGTTACCTGATAGATTCAGGTGCGGAGGCTAGACTGAATGCATTGATTGGAAATTTAGAGCAAGAGACAGGTGCTGAAATAGCAGTTGTTACACTTTCTAGCATTGGCGAGGAATCACCCAAAGATTTTGCGGTAAGGCTGTTTAATTATTGGCAGATAGGCAAAAAGGGCAAAGAGAACGGAATTTTGGTTTTACATATAGCAGACCAAAGGCGGGTGGAAATCGAAATAGGGTATGGAAATGAAGGTGCTATCCCAGATATCATAGCCAAAAGGATTTTAGAAACACATGTGATTCCCAACTTTAAAGAAGGTCGGTTCTCATTAGGTCTAGTTTTAGGCGTGCATTCACTCATTCGTTGTTTGAAAATGCCAAATCTTAGCTTAGAAAAAAAACTTATCTTACCCAAGATGGAAGAACAATTCAATGACAATTCTATGGAGTATTATTTATCGCAAAGTGATCGTTTGGTGACGCTAAAACCAGTACCTGGAATTTTTGAAAGACATCTTTCTTCTCCCTTCCAAAGTGCGAAAGAGTATGCAACTTACTGGTACGCCTTGGGTAGTTCACTACTTTTTTTATTCATAGGCTCCATTCTTGCTGTTTTACCTATCGGAAAGTTCGCTTTTTATCAATCTTATCTTCATATTGGCAGATGGATTGTATGGCTTGCCACAATCTTTGCCGTTGGCTTTATCTCCTATTCCGAATATTATGAGAGTGAATCATTTTGGTCTATCTTACAAATTTTACCCTTCGGTTTCCTACTTTTAAAAGCAAATGGGTGGATCTTAAAAAGATTAAGAGAAAATCCAAGAAGTTGCGGACGATGTGGAAACAGAATGATTAAATTAAATGAAAAAGAGGACAATGCGTACTTAGATGCCGGAGAAATAACTGAGGAAAAGATTAAATCGTTGGATTACGATATTTGGTATTGCAAAAACTGCCAACATACCCAAAAAGAAAAGTATTCTGGTGAATCCCCGGCCTCCGGATGCCCACGTTGTTCTTACAAAACCTTTCGTGAGGTGAGTAGAACGGTTATTTCTGTTGCTACGGAAAGTCATGGAGGTGAAGAGATTGTGAATTCAAACTGTGCTCATTGCAAACACCAATCTTCCGTTCGAATATATACAACGAAATTATCCCCGCCTTCTAGTTCCGGTAGCGGGTCGAGTTCTTGGTCAAGCAGTGGTTCTAGTGGGTCTTGGGGAGGCGGAAGTTCTGGCGGAGGAGGCGCAGGGAGTTCTTATTAATGAAAAGGATACTCTTATTATTTTTCATTTGTTGTGCCTCAAATATCTCTTCGGAAACCGTTTTTCTTGAAGAATCTCAGGTAAAAGCTAACATCGGCAAAGCGATAGAATATCAAATTTTACCTACAAGTGCTTCTAATTTGCAAATGATCCTAAACCAAGAGTCAAATTGGAAACAAAACGATAAAATCACAATTCATTTACCGAATGTAAAGGAGACTGCATGGTTCAGAATCCAACTGGAACATGCAGGCAAACAACCAGAGACTTTTTATCTCTTATTTTCAAGCCCAGTGATCGATAGGTACGAAGTGTACTATCAGAACCAAGGGAGATGGTTACAAATGGTAACTGGTGAACAGGTTTTTATGAAAGATAAACCATTGTTTTCCCATATCCCAACCTTCCCATTTACACTTACCCCTGGCGAAAAAAAGACACTCTATGTAAAAATGGAATCAGAAAACCCCTTATTCTCGTTCGTATCGGTATACCCATCCAGATCGTTTCTTGAATATTCCAAAACAAGCGATATATTTTTTGCTGCTTATTTTGGAGCGGGTGCTCTCATGTTCTTTTATTCTCTTTTTCTATCTTATAGTCTCAGATATAAACAATTCTTCTTTTACTTTTTTTATCTTGGCTCAGTCATTTTAGTAACTCTGTTTTCTACAGGATTCATTCAGTACATAGAGATAGGTACATCGCATGAATGGAAGAATTATCTATTTCCTGTCTCAATCTACCTCACTGGTATCTTTGGATTATTGTTTACCGCTGAGTTTTTGGATCTGGAAAAACATGGTCAGACACATTATAGAATTAACGGTGCTCAGATTGGACTTATGCTACTTTTGATGCCAAGCATTTTGTTTATCGATATTCGAACCTACATTGATACAGCAGTCAAAATTGTAATTCTCCCTATCCTGTGGGGGATTTATCTATCCATTTATTCCATCGTAAAGTATCCCAAACGTGCAGAAAATTATCTCTTTTTCTTTGCTTTGAGTTCTATTTTGATTGGTGCCGGCATTAATGTAACAACGATTCAAGGTTGGGTTTCACCACTCGCTGTTGCTTCCTATAGTTTGCCGTTCGGTGCCGCCATTATGATCATGCTCCTCGCAATCGCACTTATGTTGAGGGTAAGTGATTTTAGAAAGGAATATGAAGATAAACAAGAGTTGGATACACAACTGAAGGTTGCTAAAAAACTCCAAAAGGATTTACTTCCTAAACACCGATCACATCTAAAGGAGTTCCCGATAGGATTTCGTTATTTACCGACCTCGGATATAGGAGGTGATTTTGTTCAATTCCTAGAGGATGAAAAGGGAATTGGCATCTTTCTTTGTGATGTCTCTGGACATGGCATTGCAGCGGCTATGATTGCAAGTATGACAAAGGTTTCTCTACAACTTTGGGCCGACGAACTGGATAAACCTGCCAAAGCTGCAGAAAGGATCCGCCTCTCATTAAAGGAGAATCTTTCCAGTCACTTCTTAAGTGCTGTTTTTCTTTATATCAATCCAGAAAAGAATATATTTAAAATTGCAAATGCAGGTCACCATCCGGTGATATTACTCAGATCAGACAAAGAGCCATTCTACATAAATTCGAAAGGCAAGGCTATTACAGAGTTTATACCATTGACGTTGGAAGAGTATGAATCAGAACTTCCAAACGAAGGAAAATTTGTTTTGTATACCGACGGCGTATTAGAAGCAAGAGATCCTTCCACCAATCAATTATTTGGTGATGAGAGATTCAAAACTCTATTGATGGAAAATATGGATCTAGACCCTCAATCACTTTGTGATCGTGTGATTGGAGAAGTGTTTAGATTTTCTAAATACAAAAGAGCCGATGATGATATTACAATCTTTGCTATTGATCTCAAAAAAAAGTGAAACTGTTTATTTCAAAACTGGGAAATAACAATAGATAGCTGTACCTAAATTTAGTTCGCTCTCTACATGGATATATCCGTTCAGATTTCGAAGTATCCCATAAACTATGGGCAATCCTAAACCTGTTCCGTCCTTTCCTTTCGTTGAAAAAAATGGCTCGAAAATCTTATTCAAATTTTCTTTGGGAATGCCAATGCCATTGTCTTCAAAACATAACTCGTAATACATCTCACCTGGCAACAAGGGATATGGGATTAGTTCCAAATTCTTTGTCAAAATTTTTCTAAGGCTAATTTTTAGAAGCGGTTCTTCTCTTTCTTTAACTGCAAATATTGCGTTTTCATATAGATTGGAGAGAATCTGGAAGGTATAGGTAGAATTGGATAATACCCAGGCTTCATGAATATCTGCTTCGTGCGAATAAATGATTTTTACCTGGCTAGCAGAAGGTTGTTCTGCGAGAAAAGAAACAATGGATTGGTTCAAGTCGAGTGCAATTAAATCCTTTGAATCCTTTCTTCCAAAATCCAATATTTGTGATACCAAAGACTTTGCTTGGTCTAGACTTTTGATTAACTTTTGCATCGTTTGTTGCTGCAAGTCTTCTTTTAAAGTAGTATTTAGGATTTGGGAGTAATTCAAGAGAGGGGTCAAAAGATTATTAAAATCATGTGCAATACTACTAGCAAATGTACCAAGAGCTTCCATCTTTTGAGCTTGCCCATATAATCTTTCAAGATCAATTTTTTCCGTTATATCTTTCGCCTCAAAAACCAGATAAAGTCCTTTACCACGGGAATCCTTTACAATCGACAAATCGCAATCGAGAAAAAGAGTTTTCTCGCCTACTTGTGGATAGGTGAGAAACAATTTTGTTTTACCCTTTTTCCAAGTTTCTAATATACTTGAGACAAGCTTATCTTTCTCGGCAGATGAATGGAAAATTGATTGAACGAAATCTAGACCTATGGTTTTATTTTCATCTATTTTGAAAACTTTTTGAGACTGTAAGTTCATTTTCTGAACTTTGCCCATCTCATCTAGAAGAATGATCATTTGTGATGAGTTATTAAATAAACCTGTAAAAAGTTGTTCATTAAGTTGCCTTGCCTCTTCCAATTGATTGTATTGGGAGATATCATGCAAAGTACCGAATATCTTAATCCTCTGATCACCTAAAAATTCACTTTCTATAACTATGTGAATGTACTTATTCGTTTTCGTAGTTTGCACTTGTATCTGCTTTTCATAAGTCATTGCACGCAGATTTAATTTTTCCCAGATTTCAAGGAGTTCATTTCTTTCTTCGCCTACTACCAAATCGAATATTTTTGAGATCTCTGGAGTCAACGCATAAGAATAGTCTAATATATTAAACATTTCCAATGACCAGAACATTCTTCCATCAGGAATATCTAATTCAAAGTGACCGATTTTAGCTAATTTTTGTGATCTTGTTATGATCTCTTCACTATGCACCAACATATCCCAGGTTTTAGATTGTTGCTTCAGTGTTTCATAAATTTCCCATGTACGGTCTAAAATAAGGGGCAAACGATTCAAATTGCTTTGCATAACAATATCTGTAAGTCCAGCATGGTAAAGAGAGATACTATCAACAGGTTGGTCATTTTGAGAGATCAAAATCAATGGATTGTTAGGATGGTTTTGTTTTAGAAGATTGATGGTATCGATTGCGATTGGATCTAAAAGTAAAATAATGCCTAAGTCTTCAGAATGGATATGGTCTAAGGTTTTTTCTCTTTCCTCCCAAAATGACCAAACGCGGAGATCAAGTAGAGATTTAATAGAAGAAATGAGACCTTCGTTTCCGCCTAAAAGGTAGATTTTCTTTTTTTGTAAATAACGAAGCATGTGGATGCTTAGATTGGAAACGGAAAGAGCGAGAATTGATTCTCTGCTAAAATCAATTCTTTATTCTTATAAGCAGTTCCCCTACCCTCAGCCATCGCAAATTTGCCAAGCGAGAAGTCGTTAGGAGAAAGATAAGGTGTTTGTGTTTCCAATCGAATCAATCGTTTGCCTTTCTCCTTTGCCAATAGTGTTTTTAAATCTTCTGTTTCGGATTCAATAATGGATACTGAAGCATCAAATGCTCGTTTGATAACACTTTTACTGATGGGGCGGCTGTTATTGATCTGATGGATCACAATTTTATCTATACTTGGATCTAAGATCAGTTCTTTTATAGGCTCACTATCGCCGATACCGCCATCCAAGAATTCACTATTATTAAACGTTTGTACTTCATATAAAAATGGGAATGCAATAGATGCCATAACAGCATCCAAAACATTGCCTTCTGTTATCAGCTCTCGTTTAGCTTTTGTTAAATTTGATACAGCAATTCCTAAATGGACAGGTAAATCCGAAAATGACTTTCCTCCGAGATAAGGATTTAAAAGATTTCTAGTGGCTTGGCCTGTTAAAACACCACTGTAGCCCTTCCAACCTTTTTTAAAAAATCTTCCCAATTGAGTAAACGAGTTACCTTCCCAAAAATCAGATTTTTTTAATGAGAGAACCATCCTTTCCACTTCTGAGAGCTCGATACCCGCTGCATACAATGCGCCTATCAGTGCCCCAGAACTCGAACCCGTGACAATGCTGGGTTTAAAGCCAATCTCAGAAAGCCCTCGCACAAAGCCTGTATGAGCAAAAAAACCGAAAAAAGCAGATTTGAGACAGAGCGCAGAATACTTTTTTGGAAAGAGCAAATCGATCATATCTTACTGCAAGATTTTGCCTAAATCGAAAACCTGTATAGACTAAACTTTGCGCCTAAAAATAATTTTTCGTAGTTCATATACTACAATCGTAAGTATGGAGATAGAAGAGCAAAAGGCAATCGTTTTGAGATTTAGCGGAGCGAAATGGAAAATCTTTTGTAAAACTGGAATGTAGATAGCAGAGTACAAAGAAAATAAAGTACCCATGACTACTATGGGCAATACGGAGTTTGGTACGCGGAATGTTTCCCAAAACGCTAAATTCGAATTTCGGTTTACCATAATTAACAAAAGATTTGTGAAAACCAAAGTATAAAAACAAACTGTTGAAATGATAAGAGGATCATCCTCAACATTCGCTTCATACTTCAGTACATAAAAATATGCTAACATGATGGAAATCAGCGAAATCGAGCCTTGTGCCAATGCATTTAAAAACAGTGACTTATCAAATAAAGTTTCAGTGGATTTCCTGGGTGGTTTATTCATTTCTGATACTTCGACGGGTTCTCTTTCAAAGACTAAAGTACTCGTTGGATCTATAATCATCTCTAAAAATACGATATGAACCGCAGAAAGGATTTGAAATGGTAAATGAAGTAAAGAGGGTAAAAATGCACATCCAATGATTGGAATGTGAACAGCAAGTATATAAGCCAATGCCTTTTTTAAATTATGAAAAATGTGCCTCCCCTCTTCAACAGCTGAGAGTATTGAGGAAAAACTATCGTCCAAAAGCACTAAATCTGAGGCTTCTCTTGCCACATCCGTTCCTCTTTTTCCCATAGCAACGCCGATATCTGCTGTCTTCAAGGCCGGTGCATCGTTCACACCGTCCCCTGTCATTGCGACTACTTCACCCAAACCTTTTAGAATCTTAACAATCTGCCATTTATCTTCTGGGCTTACTCTACAAAAGATATTTACATTTGAAATTGTCTGGATACTGTCTTCTTCCCTTAAGCTTCTAAACTCTTCGCCTGTGCATACAGAATCTGGATTTTTGAGACCAATCTTTCTTGCGATGTGTTTGGCTGTTTCTGGAAAATCTCCTGTGATCATTATCGTTCTTAGCCCGGCTTGGTATGCTCTTTGAATCGCATTTGGTACCTCTTCGCGAATAGGATCTTCAAGACCTACGAAGCCTAAATATTCAAATTGTAAGTCATGCAGTTCTTCAGGTATCGCCAGAGAATTTTGTATCGCTTTGGCAACAGCAATAATGCGATACCCTTCTTTTGCCATTCGATTTACAATTGCTAACTGGTTGTGCTTCTCTTTTTCATCCAATTGAGATAGGCTTAGGATAGTCTCTGGTGCTCCTTTCGCAAAAATGGATAAAGTGTCTCTATGTTGGTAAACAGATGCAAATGCTAAAATATTTTGAGTAATTGGGAAATCTTTCAGCCAATGCAGAACAGGCTCATTTTGTAAGTTTATAGATTTAAATTTATTTCTTGCTTCTAAAAATGCAAGATCAACGGGATCTAGCCCCGACTCTTTACTCGCACGTGCACCGACAAATACTATATGCTTAGAGCTCTCGTTCCAATGACCTTCCTCTTCATTCGAGTCACCTGAACCGTAAGTATGGATTTTTTTAATGCTCATACGATTTTGTGTTAAGGTGCCAGTCTTATCAGTACAAAGTATCGTTGCTGTACCTAAACTTTCAATAACACGTGTTTTACGAGTTAAGACATTTTTTTTACTTAAACGATAGGCACCAAAGGCGAAAAAGATGGTTAATACTAGAGGAAGTTCTTCTGGAAGGATTCCGATGGCAAGAGTTAAACCTGATAAGATACCTTTCAGCCAATCTCCCTTTGATACACCAAGATATAAAGCTAGACCCAAACAAAGTAACATTGCAAAGATAAATACTATCCGAACAATTTGTTCAACTTCCAACTCCAATCGAGTTTTATTCAGATTTTCTTCAGCTATTTTTTTTCCAATCTTACCGATTTCTGTAGATTCTCCGATGGATTTAACTTCGCAGACAGCTTCACCATTTACAACCAAGGTTCCGCAATAAATGGTATCGGCCCTGTTCTTGGTAACAGAGATGGATTCTCCGGTAAGAATGGACTCGTCAACTTTGAGATGCTGAGTACTTACAATATTTGAGTCAGCAGGTATCCGATCACCTTCACTGAGAAGGATATAATCTCCAGGCACCAACTCTCTGCCATCCAATCTCTGTATGGCTGCGTCCCGAATTACCATACATCTTGGGCTTGCCATCTCTCTTAAAGCTTTCAATGCTTTACTCGTTTTGCCTTCTTGGATGAATGTAATAATCACAATGAGAGCCACTGATGCAGATAGAATCATTGCTTCTCCCAAATCTCCAATGAGAGTATAGATTAGTCCAATTAAGACCAATAGAAAGACCATTGGTTCCTTTAAAATATCATAAAGGCTCTGTAAAACATTCTTTTCTTTTTGCTGCCGAAGTTCATTCCAACCCGACACCTTTCGAATATTTGGAATTTCCTCAGAACTTAGCCCTTTAAATTGATCAATCTGCAATGGATAGCACCGTTGTTTTTTTACGAATTCTTTGCCTGAAGCGTATCGAAGAAAATCCCCTGATTAGTAGAACGACCAAAGGACAAGACATCCGTTGGGCAGAGAGATACACAAGCGGAACATCGAACACATTGTACACTGTCCATAGGTCTACCTTGGTTGGCATAAGACATCACATCTATCCCTTGGTGACAGTTTTTTGTACAAATGTTACATGATATACATTTTTCTTTCTTTGCAAAAATTCGAAACTGAGTAAATTTTGCATAGATATGCATAAGCGCTGCAAGCGGGCAAAACATTCTACACCAAATTCTACCTGAAAAAAAGAAATAAAGTCCTACTCCGAGCACCCCTGCCAATCCAATATCCACAAGCAAGTCATACATCCATTTTACTGAATCCACAAACATACCTAACTGACTTTGAGAATCACTTGGATTCCAAAAGTAAATCGAACTTAATTTACCAAGAGTCAATAAAAATGCGAGCCCTAGTATGATCTGTCCAGAATGCTCCCATCGGTAGGCAAGCTTGGAATGTGGCATCTTTTGCCTGTGTTCATCACCCAATGTTTCTGCCAGTCCTCCACAGGAACAAATCCAACCGCAATAGGCTCCTTTTCCGTATCGTATAACTAAGATCGGAAGAAGGACAAAAGTTGTCGTCAGACCATATACTAACCAAAAGTATGTGAGAGACCCATCATAGAGAACTGACATACTCAAAGGCCAGAGCAAAATAAATCCATAAGCCTTCCAATAGGCCCCATTTGGAAAAATTTGAGTGTTCACAAAACTATCTGGGCCACCCAGAAATCCATTCTTTCCTAAATAAGGAAATATTATCTCAGGAAGCAGGAATAAGAAAAAGACTTGGATAAAAATCAAACATGACGTTTGCCATGCGATATATTCGGTTTTTCGAATATACATCCTTCGAATGCCAAAGACAAGTATTGTCAGCGAGTAAAGAAAAGTATAATGAAAGCTCGGAAGTTTTGATAAGAAATGAACTCCAAAGAATTTCGAAGAGACATACGTATATGTAAAGTAGAGTAATACAAATGACAGGTAAACATTTCGAAAGATAGTCCACTGATTTGACCAGAGGAGAGTTTTAGAAATGCCATATAAGGTAGGTAATAAAGATATGAATCCAATGAATAACGAAAAGTTTGCAATCTGGGTCGCAAAAAAACCGGTATAGAAGGATGCCTTACCAAAATAAAAAAATGAGGCAAAGCTTAAAGCGGAAACCAATCCGAAGTATTCCCATTTTGACCATTGGTTTTCCATTAAGATGCCAATCTGATGTAAAAAATTTATGGGAGCTTTTGATCCAATAAGGATGAAGACTTGGCTACAGAGGATCTTTTTACCTTTCTCTGCTTGGAGAAGGACCACGGAGTTTGATTTGATTTCTGAAATCTTGGCCTCTGGATGAAATTGAATCTTTCCTTCAGCTACCAAATTCTGAAATGCTTTTAGATTTTCCACCTTTGGCCTAACCAGTTCCTTTCCCTTATACACCAGGTGTAGCGTTTTAGCATAGGGGGCAGCAGCAATGGCAGCTTCAATGGCGGAATCCCCTCCTCCTACAATCACGACATCATGGTCGCTCGTATCCTTTGGATCAATTAAACGATAGAATACATGTGCGGAATCTTCCCCAGGGATAGACAATCGTTTGGGATCCCCAGATTTCCCAATGGCCAAAATTACATTTTTTGAAGAATAGCGAATGCCATCTGTTAGTTGAACTTCAAACCCGCCCGTACTTTTGTTTTTTGTAATATTCGTAACTCTAGCATTGGTCTCAACCTCTATTCTTTCCTGATCTAGAACATTTGTCAATTCAGCAAGGAGGGCTTCTTTCGTTTTGCCAGTAAGAGCGATCGGAGATTCCAATTGGAGATCATCGGGATATGCAAAGATGGGCTTTCCTTTTGGATAGCTTAGTATCGTTTGGAAGCTAACATTTGATTCCAGAACTTTGCATTTTTTTCCAAGTCTTTTTGCTTCGATCGCACAGGCTATACCACTTGGTCCTGCACCTATGATGATTGCATCGTAGTCTTCCGATTTGTTTTCATAGGTATGTTTCCAAACTTCTATGCCACTTTTAACCGCAAGTTTGAGGAGCGGAACACCCGTTAAATCTCCAATAACAAATAAACCTGTTAAATTGGTCTCGGAATTTTCCGTTAAACGAGGATAAGTTTCTTTTTCTCTCTTAGGAACACCTGCATTCAGCCAGTTCAAATACTTCGAAAAGAGGGAAATCACCATTTACATATTCCTTTTAGGATCCCTTCGGTAATCTAAGGATCATCTTTGTCCCATAACCCTCCCTCGATTCTATCCAAAACTCCCCAGACTGGACAAGCAATAATTCATAGCTGACAAGTAAACCTATGCCAGTTCCTCTTTCCCCCATCGTTCCAAATTCTGATTTGATTGGGTGGCGGTTCATGATTGCTTCTTGGACAAACAAGGGGATTGGTTTTCCTTCATTTAAAAATGAAATTTCTGTTTGGTGGCCTAAGTCTTTGGATTCAATTTCCACTTTTCCTCCAATAGGAGAAAACTTTATCGCATTCGAGAGAAGATTGCGAAAAATGGAGGCCATCATCCGTTCATCAACAAAGGCAATATGTTCCTTTGCAACTTTAATGTCCCAATGAATCTTTTTTTCGAGTGCGATCACTGAAAACAACTCTAAAGAGTTTTGTAACAGTTGCTCCAATCCGACTCGCTCAGGAATAAAATGATAGCGTTTGGTATCGTTCTTTACCCATTCCAAAAGATTTTCTAAGACAACATAACTTTGGTTTGCATTTTTTTGTAGTTCTTTTAGTGAATTTGTAATCTCTTCTGCAGAATATTTTTTCCAAGATTCCAGTAAGATAGACAAAAAAGTACCCATACTTCCTATGGGACCTTTTAGATCATGAGCTAAAATAGAAAAGATTCTTTCTTTATATAGATTGGTTCGTTTGATCTCTTGTTGATTTCTTTCTGTATTTCTCAGAAAGTAAAAAAGTACGGCAGCAAGAATCAAAAAACAAGAGGCAACAGAGCTGATCTGGAAGGACTCTCTCACTCTAAAATCAAAAAATGGGCTCTCGGGCGTGAGATAAGGAGGCTCATGTAAGAAGCCAATATATGTATATAAGAATAAATTTAATAAAAAATATGCTAAGATTAAATATTTATGTTTATAAGATAAAACCAAAAACGGTAAAAGTGCAATGAGCAAAAAATTATAATGAGCGCCCAATAAATTTCCGTAAAAAAGGTAGGTTGTTAAAAAAACAACTAACGGAATACAGGAAAGGATCAGAACTCTGGACGTTGTGTAATAATGTTTATGGTTTAAATAGATCGCATAAGATAAAATGAAGGCAAACGGGGTATTGATTGCAGGGATTAAAAACTTACCCAGAGAATCATAGCTATAAAAAAGAATGCTATAAAGGATATTCGATGAAATTGCAAGCAGAGCGGATATGTTTGCCAATTGAATCCGAAGGCTAGATTCGGGGTCACGTTCTTCTGTAACCCCTGCATAAATCAACTTTCTTAGAGTCGGAATCATCAATCCATCTCGTTGTGAAGCTCTTGCTTGGCACCTTTTTTGAATTCGAACATCCTCTCTTTGCTCATACCAATGATGTGGTGTGTGATGGAAAGCCGATCTCCAACAAACTCAGGCGACAATCTTAATTCCACGACACGATACCACGTTTCTTTGGGAGGGACAATGAAGGCGTGGTTCACACATAGACATTTGAATTTAAAACCAAAGCTATGTTCTACAGGTAAGGCCTGGTGAGGAGCTGCAAAGAAATAAATTTCTTTATCACTTTCATTCTTCATGACGAGGACAAATTGTTTTTTTGAACCGGGAGACATCCAAAAACTTGAATCTTCGATGGGTATAGAGAAAGGCTTTGGTTTTGCATCAGTAACGGAACCAGTTGTCCAAAGATCTAAGGCTTGGCCGACAGATGGTTCATAGATTTGCATTTTCAATGGGATTTGTGAATATTCCCAAGAAATTTGAATATGAACCTGTTTGGCCTTACTTGGTTCGTTTAGACTTAGTTCTTGTGCTGCGTTTTTGTCTGTTTTTCCACAATGGGCAAAACAAAACATGAGAACAAGGCACAAGAACCGTATGAAATAGGGAAACAAGGTCTATTCCAAACCTAATTCTAATGTTGAGAAATCTAAGTTCTGTGTTGTTTTTTTATTGATCAGATAAAATTTGTTGCCTACAACCTTCAAGCTCACATGCTCCTGGAAAATCTTTTCCGTGTTATCAGGATCAGCATTTTTGACTTTATTGCAGTCTCTCCCACATCCATTGCAATCACCCTCACCATAATCGAGAAAACTAGTAAAGGTTTGCTTTCTTAAAAATCCAAAGATGCGGATATCAATTTGTCCAGGTTTTTTTTCTGTTACCTGGTAATTGCCCATGCCATAAAACTTTCTAGAACTTTCTTCACCAGCATCATAATTTGTACGAGCCGTACTTCCTTCCAAAAAGAAAGTTCCATCTGAACGCAGACGAAGTGTCCAATCAGAGGAACTGGGTGCTTCAAATTGTGCATCGACTGGTACTTCGCTAGATGCCCCAGCTGGCATATCGGTAACAGGGGATACTTCTGGTTCCACTGCCTCCCCGCCTGTCAACCCACGATTGAGCACATTGCGCAAAGATGCGGCCGTAAAGTCTGCAAAGTATTGTTTGGCGGTTGCTTGTGACTTTGCAAGTGTATCGACTGCTATCCAATCCCCTCCATTCCCAAATCGAAGCTCTGATATCACAAAACCCTTTTCTGAATATCCTGGATAAATCGAGTTGACTGTGAGCTTTAAGCTTTTGCCAGAGAAAGGTTTTGTTAATTTAATTTCTTGGCTGCCCATTGCATCTTCAATGTTCACTGTTTCTGAGTATCCATCGTCACCAGTAAGAGTAAATTCCTTTACCCTTCCATTCTTAATACAGTGGACGTCTGATCTTTGGTATCCATTCCAAATCTTTAATTGGTCAATTTTTTGTTTAGAATCAAAGTCAAATTGTAAACTTACTCCGACGGCACCTTTGGCGGTCGCATAACCATTCTCATATTTGGAATCAAAAAGGTTCATCGCAGAATAACTAGTTTCAGGCGATGCAGTTTCTGAAGCCGTTACTTTTGCCGTTACAATCTCTGGTATGATTGGCCTGTATTTTTTTTGTTTTTCATCATAAAAGGCAACAGATTTTAAACAAATATCTGTATTTCTTTGGAAGTTAAGTGTAAGGGAACGTGCACTCACAGCAGGTTCAAATACTACATCTGAATTTGATTTTTCTACATCAGTACTTGCGTATACTTCATCGAAATTTACATAGGCAGCAATTCTATCTTTAAAGGAACCTGAGCAAGATTCAATGGAAACCTTGCTCAGCACAAATGGCTCATCTGCATAAAAATGTAGTTTCACAAATTCAGCACCTGGCTCTGCCTTCCATTCTTTCCCAGCTAACACCAAAAATGGCAAGCCATTGTCCATTGAAGTCGAAGTCACCATTGATATACTAATTTTTTTGCCACAATTCGTACCAAAAAGCACGATTAGAGTGAATAGAAGCACTTTAAGTAGTTTGGATTTCATTGTATTCCTTTCTGTGTCTGAAAAGAAAAATGCCTATTCTAAAAATAGCAATATTTTTTTAAGGTTTGGTTTGCTCCAAGGTCTTTTCCCAGGTTTTCACATTGAGGGCCCCAACTACCCACCTCCCATTGATCCAAAAGGTAGGGATGGACTGAATACCAAAGGCCTTTGCTTCATTCAAATCCTTCCTGACTTGATGAAAATACACTTCGGACAAAGAATCCAAATTACAATCGGGATGGACGGAATATTCACGTTTTCTAATTCTCTGGTTCTCTATGTACAGTAGAGCGGATGATTCCCAAAAATGAATTTTATCTTTTTCCCACAAACATTGGGAGAGGGCAAGTAGGCTCATTCCTTCTTTTGATTCTTCATCCAGTGGGAAGGCTTTTTTTATGTAACGAATCTGGCCAGGGTGTTTGGCGATGATTTCTTTAGTATAGGGAAATGTCTGCTTACAGAAAGTACAGGCATAGTCGCTCCATTCAATGATGGTCCATTTTGGCTTTTTTACATTCAAGTTGGGAGTATTCTTTACATCCAATCGATGCAAAAGACTAAGATCAAATTCATCAGGCAAGATCTCGATCCCTGCCGTGCGGAAAATACGAGCCCAAACCAATCGTATAACTAACGATTTGCGAAACGAATCAACATGATCTCCGTCCAGAAATCCTTTTTTGTTTTTCTCTTTTTCGAATAGCCAATACCTTTGTATATCTTGGTCTCGGACTAACATCCTTTCTTCCTCTTTCCAAGCATCTAGTGTGAATCCTTTTTGAGTGGCTAGCTCTACCAAGATTTCCCTGTGAGAAGAAATGGCGAGTGTTCGTTTGATTTGCTCCTCGCTGGGAAGTTGACTCGGGAAAAAAAACTCAACTTGCCTCTCTCTCTGGCAGTGCAAAAACAAAATACAGAATAGAAAAAGGATTTGATTCTTCACAAAATTGATCCTTCCATGGAAAGCGTTTTTCGAAAAGAGAATATTGATAACCATATCTTTTTTGGAGGGAGTATGATTCTGCATTTCGTTCGTATCCTTTTATTTCTCTGCTTTGCCTTTCCATTGTTTGCCCTGGAGATTCCGACTTCAACCGTAAAGTCAAAAGAAGGCTTCTATACAATCACATACAAAAACGTAAATGTAGATATGGATTTGCTTTTAAACGGTTATGCAATCCGAAGTTCAGTATCCGAGGAAGATGGGCAAGGTCAAGCTGACCTCAATCTATGGATTCTACCCGGAAAGAATACAATCTCACTCCGTTTGGTTCCGAGAAAAGATGGAAAACAAAGAAAAGGTTTTGAACCCAGCGCAGAATTTTCCTTTATCATTGCACAGAAGGGACAATTCCCAAGCGAGGGCGAAGTCGTATATTCCTATCAAACCAAAACTGAATCATCAAGCTCCATTGATTCCCAATGGCAAACATTCGAATTCGATCCTCCCTTCTTACCTCCCAGCTTGCTTTGGAAGAAGGCAGAGAAAATTCAATTGAACCCTGAGTTACAGTCAAGTGCCTTACAATGGGTTAAATCACTACATAAAGAACTCAACCGAAAGAAAATTGACTCGATCTATCCTTACTTCCAATTCAAATTGGAAGACACTTCACTTGCAAGATACTATCCAACGGATCCTAAATCTGACAAAAAGGACATACAATCTCTCCTTAAAATGACGGGTGCAAGCTGGAAATTGGATACGAAAGATCTCACGTTTACAGTGCTATGTGATGGAAAAGTTTTATTGCTTACCAATTCTAAAGCAGGTGACGTTCTCACTGCCAAAGATGGCATTTCCTTACCGCTTTACTTAAGTTTGGTGGAAGGAAAATGGTTTCTTTCCAGATAAACACTCCCCAAAAAAAGCTTCCCTGAAAAATTAAATGATTTTGCAATTCGGGAAGCTGTTTTTTCAATGACCTTGATTCCCAATCAGTTTTTACTCTTTTAGAGGTTAGTTATAAATGAAATTTCGATTCCCCATTTTTATCATAGATGAAGATTTCCGCTCGGAAAACACAAGCGGACTTGGGATTCGTGCTCTCGCAAAGAGTATTGAAGACGAGGGAATGGAGGTCTTAGGTGTCACAAGTTACGGAGACCTCAGCTCATTTGCTCAACAGCAAAGCCGTGCATCTGCTTTCATTTTATCAATTGATGATGAGGAATTTTCTAGTCCGAGTGATGCCATATCTGCATTGGAGAACCTCCGTGCATTTGTGGAGGAGATTCGCTTCCGCAACAACAACATTCCGCTCTTTCTGTATGGAGAGACAAGAACTGTCCGCCACATTCCTAACGATATTTTGAAAGAACTGCATGGCTTCATTCACATGTTTGAAGACACCCCTGAATTTGTGGCACGGCATATCATTCGTGAAGCCAAGACCTATTTAAAAGGTTTGATGCCTCCTTTTTTTAAAGCACTTACTGATTATGCACAAGATGGATCCTACTCTTGGCACTGCCCGGGTCACTCTGGCGGGGTGGCCTTCTTAAAAAGCCCTGTAGGGCATATGTTCCACCAATTCTTCGGAGAAAACATGTTACGCGCAGATGTATGCAACTCCGTAGACGAGTTGGGACAACTTTTGGACCACAATGGTCCAGTGGTTGCGAGTGAACACAATGCCGCTCGTATCTTCCATGCAGACCATCTCTTCTTTGTTACAAATGGAACTTCTACTTCAAATAAGATGGTATGGCATGCTACAGTTGCCCCAGGAGATATTGTACTTGTGGATCGCAATTGCCATAAGTCTATCCTACACGCAATTACCATGACAGGGGCTATCCCCGTTTTTCTTATGCCGACTCGAAACCACTATGGTATCATCGGTCCGATACCTCTCTCCGAGTTCCAACCGGATGAAATTAGACGTAAAATTGCCTCCAACCCTATCGCCAAACAAGCCTTTGATGAAAACCCAAACCAAAAAATTAGAATTTTGACCATTACCCAGTCTACATATGATGGGGTTCTTTACAATGTTGATATGATCAAAGAGGTACTGGGGGATTCCATAGATACGCTGCATTTCGATGAAGCCTGGTTGCCTCATGCTAGTTTCCATTCATTTTACAAACACATGCATGCCATAGGTCCTGATAGACCAAAATCAGAAAATTCGCTAGTCTTCTCGACCCAGTCCACCCACAAATTGTTAGCTGGACTATCCCAAGCATCGCAAATCCTTGTCCAAGATTCAAATACAAGGAAGTTGGACCGCCATAGATTCAATGAAGCATACCATATGCATTCTTCCACTAGCCCTCAGTATGCGATCATCGCTTCTTGTGATGTGGCCGCAAGTATGATGGAGCCACCAGGAGGAACAGCACTCGTTGAAGAGTCTATTGCAGAGGCATTAGACTTTAGAAGAGCGATGCGAAAAGTAGACGAAGAGTTTGGGGATTCCTGGTGGTTTAAGGTATGGGGTCCGGACTATCTAGTCGAAGAAGGGATTGGAGACCGTGAGGATTGGATGATCCGCGCTGAGGATGGTTGGCATGGATTCGGAGCTCTCGCAGCTGGTTTCAATATGTTAGACCCGATCAAAGCAACTATCATCACTCCAGGTCTGGATATGAATGGAAACTTTGATGAAGTCGGCATCCCAGCCATCATAGTAACAAAATACCTTTCTGAACATGGTATCATCGTCGAAAAGACAGGGTTATATTCTTTTTTCATTATGTTTACGATAGGGATTACGAAAGGACGTTGGAATACTTTGGTTACCGAATTACAGCAGTTAAAGGATGATTACGATAGCAACAAGGCTTTATGGCGAGTCATGCCAAAGTTCGTCGCTAAGTTTCCAAAATATGAAAGGATGGGACTCCGAGAACTGAGTGACCAAATCCATGCTGTCTATAAGGCAAATGACATCGCTCGTGTAACAACCGAGATGTATCTTTCGGACATGGTACCTGCAATGCCTCCTGCCGAAGCCTATGCAAAGATGGCACATAGGCAAATTGAGAGAGTGAGCATTGACCACCTCACAGGTAGGATTACTAGTATTCTTCTCACTCCCTACCCACCCGGTATTCCTCTATTGATTCCAGGTGAGTGCTTCAACGAAACCATAGTTGGTTATCTAAAATTTGCAAGAGATTTCAATAGTAAGTTTCCTGGCTTTGAGACAGATATCCATGGTTTGATCCAGGAAGAAGATGAAAATGGGAAGCTACAATACTATGTGGACTGTGTGGTTGAGAACTGAAAATTCTCCTTGTGATATAGGCTACCTACGAATTCTTGCACTTAGGGGTAAAAATGGACAAAGAGAAGATTAAATTATCAGGATTTAACAACCTTACCAAGGTTCTCAGCTTCAATCTGTACGACTTTTGCATCACTCTTGATGACGAACAGAAATCCAAGTATGTGAGTTACATCCATGACAAATACAATGCCTCAAAGATTACAGAGATTTCTACAGAAATCGTAAAACTGATTGATGCCAATATTCTCGCCATCTCTGCCCAAGACTATGATCCAGTCGGTGCCTCTTCTATGGTCTTAATGAGTGACGTTAAAGGCGGTGGATATCCGATTCCAACAGCCCAAGTGAGCATGCACCTGGACAAATCCCATATTACAGTTCACACTTATCCTGACGCGGCTGACCCAGATGGCATCTGCTCCTTCCGTGTGGATATTGATATCTCAACTTGTGGTGAAATCATTCCTTTGGATGCAATCAATTATTTATTTGAAGCCTTTGAATGCGATGTTGTCTACATCGATTATGTTGTTAGAGGCTATACTAGATTGGCAGATGGCAAAAAGATTTACAACGACCATCACTTCAATTCCATTCTTGATTTTATCAAACCTGAAATCAAACGAAACTATACTTTTTTGTCAGATATCAACATGCCACAGGATAATACTTGGCAGACCAAAATGATGATCAAAGAAATGGGACCGGAAAATTATCTTTTAAACACTGAAGACAAACTACATCCTGATGTACCCAACAAAATGAAACTACTCAGAGAAGAGATGAAAGAAGTCTACCATATGATCCATTGATTCTGGTCATTTGAGATACTTCGTATAACCAAAATCAATTTCTTTGATAATAAAATTCAGATAGGCCATCATATCAGGGTCTGACTTATAAACGGAAGCTTCCTTTCGGAAGTGTTCTGATAGTTTGTCTCGGAATACGACAGTCTTCATATCATTCTTTGATACGATAAACTCTCGAGACCTTCCTCTCACCAAAAGAGTTTCCGGGATACGGATCATAATTGTGATTTGAGCTGCAGCAGATTCGATATCGTTCAGTAGTCTTCGTCTATCTTTTTGTTTTTCCTGGTTTGGTAAAAGAGAGAGGATTTCATCCATCTTTTCTTCCAATTGAAATCTGAGTTTCTTTGTATCAAAGACTCTTTCAAATATCTGACTATATTTTTTGGGGAATAAAACAGATTCAATGGCTTTGTGAAGACCCATATTTCGTTCTATTGATTGCAGATGACTCGCAGATGACTTGGTAAGGGCTTCTTTTTTTGGTAAAAAATAAGGATATAGATAGGAAACGGTAAATCCTGACACCAAACTAAGCAAAACACCTTGGAAAAGAATCTCCATTTGGTTTGTAAAAAGCGAAGTAAGCGTGGAACCAAAAGATCCTGCCATTGCCACGATCAAACCGGAAGGCAAATGCATCTGGTTTAGCAATCCACCTTTTGTTTGTAAGTTATTGGATTTATCTTCGGCTTGGGTTTCCTCTGCTTCAGAACTAGCTTGTGGGATCGTTTCAGATAAAACATCTAGCTGACTGTCTTTTCTTTTGGTTAGCTCTTCGCGAATCTGAGTGAGTCTCTTTTGGTCAAGGAAAGCATCGGGATCTTTGCTGAGATTTGTTTGGACATTCGCTTCCACATCTCGCAAATACCTTTGGTCAATTGCATAAACCAACCATTGGTCAAATTCGTTTTTTTCCAGTACGGCACCAAACATAGATTTGATATCATTCATCAAACGTACAGAGAAACTTTCCTTCTCTTCAGGATTTGCAAAATGAATCTCTGAAATTTCATCTAATAAATTAATTTTAAGTAGCCTAAGTTGTTTTGAGGTATGATCCAAAATTTTGGTTTTCATTCTGAAAAAAAACTCTCTGTACTTTTCTTCTGCGATGTCCTTTCCTTTCTTTTGAATCTCCGCCAACAACCTTTCGAGAACCGAAGCAGACCTCTCAGCAGTTTCTTGGACTCTTGACCAATCAACTGTAGGATCTTCTGGAAACGGAAACTCTTTGATAAAACGCACCAAATCATCCGCCAAGACCCAAGTTTGGGACAGCAAAGATTCTTTTTGATTGCCTATTTTCTTTTCCAAGTCTTCCCAAATATCCAAAAAACGCAAGAGAGAGTGTTCTTTTATAAACTTAACCAGATAATGCGCGCTAAATGACATTAGTCCATCAAGTTGGGCAACTAAATGTTTTTTTAAAATTTCCACCGGATTGTTTGCAGGTACAACGATATGATAGGATTCATCAATTTCGAGTATGAGTTTGTTTTCCTTGCCAAATTGGATGAAGTCTTGTGTAAAATCAGGTATCTCAAATGAAAAATAAGGAGAAAATCCTCTCTCTGTTATGTGTTTGATATCCCTTTCTAAAGAATAAAAAAAAGAATCTAAAAATAAATTGCCATTGGCATCTCGGCTTAAGAGAGATTTGCCGGGATTTTTATCATCTAGAAAAGGCTCCTGGTTAGATAAGTTTTTATACACAATGCCAAACAAGTCGAGTGAATACTTAAAGCAAGCTCGGCGGTATGGAGTCATATCCATTTTATCCTTGTTTTGCGGAGCCATCATTGCGATCCGAATGCTTATGCCTGTTTCCGTCCGCAAAAAAAAGGGATAAAAATACACAGCTCTCTCTTGAAAATGGTTACGACTATCGCTCAGTTCAATTAAGGCTTCTGAGATTGCCATTTGTGTTTTGTGGGTTTCAGGAAGTTGCACCTCTTTGTGTAGAACCTCCGGGATCTGGTCTACAGTGAGCAAAGTTGAGGGGGAAATTTCTGCACTCCCATGCATTTCCATCCGGCGGTGTCGTACTCGTAGTTCTTCTAGGATAGCAAGGGAGCTCGGGGAGAACCTAGCTCGGTTTTTCGGCAATTCCAGGATGGGAACGAGTACCTTGGCCTCGTGTTTTGGCTCTGGATCCGACGCGGAAGCCTCCCTGCTCCAGGCAAATGGCTCATTTTGGCTATCGGGGGCTTCACTCATGCTTACCGTCAGAGGAACCGAATTTGCTTGGAAAGAAAAGTAAAAATAGCTTCGTCATATCATTTGGGAACGTACGCCCGTGGAAATTTTGCATTTTCGAACAAACTGTCAATAAAGGATTAGAACGATTTTTGTAAATTTATTGAACTGAAATGGAAATTTTTCTAACATTGTCGGTTGAACTAGAGAAGCGAATCAAAAGCTCGTATGTGGGAAAAGAAAGATGGAAACACAAAAAAGAGCAATGGACCACATTGCAGAAAAAGAACAAAAAAACCATGTCATCATCAAATACTTAATCGGGAAGCCTCTTAAAGCGCATAACTTAGGTTTGGACCAAAGCTGTTTTATGAAAGATGTGGTTCCTGGGACAGACCATGCTGTTTTGGAACTCTCCTTACCCATCGACTTTAAGATGGACCCCAAACTTACTTTGTCCATCGTTCTTGCTCGTTACATTGAAATCCATTGCACCTTTGTAAAGTCCTATGATTCAAACTTGGTAGAAGTGAAGGTAGACAAAATCGCCATTGCAAAAAAAGAGCGTGCCTACCCTCGTTTTCCCATTACAGAAGAAGGCTTCGTAAAAGCCACAAACATCATCAGCTCCAAGACCATCATAGAAGCCAATATGTTCAATATTCCTACCTTAGTACGTGTTAGCTTTGAAGAATATGAAAAAAAACTAAAAACAGAACTTGGCCCAAATGCCAATATAGTTGTCGATGTATTCAAAAATGATCTACCCAATGAATTTGAAGTGATCAAACGACTCATGAAACCTATCTTTCTGGCAGACTGCTATGAAGAATCATCCTTTGAAATGCAAGAAGAGGGCTTTCTCTCTTATTCCGAAGAAGTCGATGACCAAATCCAGAATTTAATAAAAAAGTATAAAGATAAACAGATTGAGTCGGAGCTATTCCATCCCATCATATACATCAATGAATTAGAAGAACACATTCCGATTGGATATGTTTGGATCCAAACTAAGGAATCAAAACTTTCTCGCGCAAAGGTTGACGACATCCTCAGACTCACCAAAGAAATGGTAGAGAGGATCAAAGACGCAAACCTTATGACCACGGAGGATAAATTCCCTGTGGTAGATGTTTCTTATTCAGGGATACGATTGCGGATCAACCATCCACATTTAATGACCACATTGCCAAAGCAAAAAGGTTTTGCTGTTGACCTATTTTTTAAAATGCAGGCTCCATTCCATTTTTTTGTCAGAGTTGCATGGGTGAAAAAAATTGAAAATGGTGATATGGAACTTGGCTTAGAATTCACAGGCAAATCAAGAGTCATGTCCGAAAAGTCTCGATTCGAACAAAATATTGAAATGGTAAAACAACTTGCCCAAGGTGCCTTCGCCTAATCTGTGTCAGTAGGGATAAAGCAAAACCATACGATCGCAATCTATGGACTGGGCGCTATCTCCCTAACCATAGCGAGGGCATTTGATAAGAACGGCATTGGTTTTGTCATTCTAGCAAGAAATCAGTCTCGAAAGAACCAAATCAGCTCTCAAACATTCCTATACCAATTCCGAACTAAACCCATAGAATCTTTCCAATGGAAGGAAACAGTGCGGACTCTAGATGAATGTGAAGAGAAGTTTGACTGTATCTTCATAGGCTGTAAGTCTAGCGAACTAGAAAATTATTGCCGTAATGCAAGCCCTCTTCTGAAAGAGAATGGTCGCCTGGTTCTATTGCAAAATGGTCTACCAGAAAACTTAGTACAAGCCAAAAAAGAAAATCTAATGGGGGGAGTTGTTGGTTGGAATACCCAAAAAAGACAGGACGGAGTGTACTTTCAATCCAATGCAGGTCATTTGATCTTAGGCAATTCTGAGGGAACTCGCCCCGATTCGGATTGGACGGAATACCTCGCACCTTTTATCCCAACGATTCTCACCTCAGATTTAGAAGGTTATCGTTGGCACAAATTGGGAATTAACGCTATCATCAACGGCCTTGCAGGCTCTGTCCAATCTTCTCTTGGATATCTATTTCTCAGTTCGCTTGGACGAAAGTTAGCCATTGCAGTCTTGACGGAGATTTCGCAAATTATGCAGAAACTCGGGATACAGGAAAGAGTTGTACCAGGGAGTATTTCCATTCAAAAACTTTCCAATGGTCCTTCAGGATTCCCAACATTTATAAAACATATCGTCTTACTTGTATTAGGTATCAAATATTTCAAAATCAGAACCTCTCTTGTCCAAGATTTAGATGCTAAACGAGTCACAGAAATCGATTATCTAAATGCCGTTGTTTCAAAGATTGGGAAGACATTGCAAATTCCATGTCCCATAAATGATAGAATAGTAGAAGAGATCAAAGATATTGAATCAGGAAAGAAAAAACCAGATTTCTCTTTCCTGAACCAACTCGAGAAAAGTCTGAATCGGAAATAATTATTTTCTAAGCTTGTACCCGGTTTTGAACATTAAATAGACAACCACCATACAAGTTGCAAGAAACGCAAAAATAAATGTAAGACTCATTTCTATGCTTACATCTGAAATCTCATAAAAACTCCATCTAAACCCACTGACTAGATATAGAACTGGATTTAACATACAAATCTTTTGCCAAAAAGGTGGGAGCATGCTTGCGGAATAAAAACTACCCCCCAAAAAAACTAGAGGGGTAATGACAAGCATCGGTATGACTTGTAATTTTTCAAAACTATCCGCCCAGATCCCAATGATAAAACCAAAAAGGCTAAAGGAAATACAGGTCAGCAGTAAAAATAAGACCATAAAGAAAGGGTGCGCGATTTTTACCGGAACAAAGAAAGATGAAGTAAGAAGCATGATTAATCCTAAGATGAGTGATTTGGTAGCTGCCGCCCCGACAAAACCAAAGACGATCTCAATCATGCTGACTGGTGCCGACAAAATTTCATAGATGGTCCCAGTAAATTTAGGGAAGTAAATTCCAAATGATGCATTGCCAATGCTTTCAGTGAGCAAGGATAACATGATAAGACCAGGTACAATGAAAGAGCCGTAAGAAACTCCATCTACTTCCTGTATCCTGGAACCAATGGCGGAACCAAATACGATAAAATAGAGAGAAGTTGAGAGAACGGGAGAAGCAATGCTTTGCATCAATGTTCTAAATGTCCGCATCATTTCGAAAGTATAAATTGCGTAAATTGCCCTCAGATTCATTTTGACTCCTTTACTAAAGAAACAAATATTTCTTCAAGAGAACTTTGTTCCGTATCCAAATCTTTGAATGTGATCTTTGATTTTTTCACATCCTCCAAAATCTTAGGTATAATATTTTCCTTAGAATTTGTATCATAGGTAAAAATAAGTTGTGAGCCATCTTTTTGAATTTCCACATTATAAGCTGCGAAGGATTTCGGAAGTTTGGAGATTTTCTTACTCAAATTTAGGATTAATTGTTTTTTACCTAATTGTTTCATCAGAATATTCTTTTCTTCTACTAATACCAGCTCTCCTTTATTCATGATTCCGATTCTATCGGCGATCTCCTCAGCTTCCTCGATATAATGTGTGGTCAAAATAATGGTAACACCCTTCTCCTTTAAATTTCGCACAACATTCCACATATCTTTTCTAAGCTCAACATCTACTCCTGCAGTAGGCTCATCTAAGAATAATACTTCTGGTTCATGCGAAAGAGCTTTTGCAATTAATACTCTTCGTTTCATTCCCCCAGAGAGAGTTATGATCTTTTGGTCTTTTTTATCAAATAGAGATAAAGACTTCAATAAATCTTCTAAGTACTGATCATTGGGAGCTTTTCCAAACAAACCTCGCGTAAATTTCACACTTGCCCAAACAGTTTCAAAGGAATGAACACTTAACTCCTGTGGTACGAGGCCAATTAATTTTCTCGCTTCCATAGAGTCAGTCTGAATGTTCTTTCCATTCACAAGGATCTCCCCGCGAGAAAGATTCACTAGTCCACAGATGATCGATATCAGAGTCGTTTTTCCAGCTCCATTTGGTCCAAGGAGGGCTAAAATCTCACCCTTTCGGATGCCCAAAGTGACATCCTTCAAAGCTTGGAATCCATTCTCATAGGTCTTCGAAACAGAATTAATTTGTAAGTGCATTTGCATGTAAGATTCAAAAAGAAGGCAATTGACGCAACTGTAAAGCATTTACGGAGAAAAAGAGATCCTTTAACCTTGCTATCTTCTGTCTAAAAACAAGATGAATTCGCAAACCAAGCCAACGAAAGACATTATCATCATGGGAGCTGGGATGACAGGACTCAGCCTAGGATCATTCTATCAGGCAAAGGGACTCTCTGTACAAATTTTAGAAAAGTCGCATGCATACGGCGGTCGCATGGCGACACGCAGAACCAATTTTGGGACATTTGATCATGGCGCCCAATTTATCCACATGAAACCAAACAGTGACTTTATCTGGAAAAAGGATTGGGATGAGAAAGGTTTCTTATCGCTCTGGTTTGTGGACACAAGTGGTGGAGAGTATTTCGTTTGTCATTCAGGGATCAACCAATTGTCAAAAGAGGTACCGAATCCTGGTGAAATTATATTCAAAGAGCGTATAACAAAAGTTAAAAAAGATAAAGGGGAATGGATTCTTTATACGGAGGCAAATCTGGAATACAGAACCAAAGGATTGGTCTTCACTGCTCCTCTGCCCCAATCATTGCAAATCCTTAGGGATTCAGAAATCGATTACCCAAAACATTTAGATGAGATCGTTTACAACAAGGCGATTGTCGCATTGTTTTCCTTTGAGGAAGAATTAATCCCTGGAAGGGAAAATAAATTCCAGACAAATCTTTCAAATAACATTCGATCACTCGCCTTACAATCCAGCAAACTCGAAGCATCTCCCATTCGGTATACTATGGTTATGAGTCCAGAGTTTAGTGAATTGCATTTCGAAAAGGAGGAAGAGGAAATTCGGAAAGCGCTAGAGAGTGAATTTGCAATGGTTTTTTCTAAAAATTTACCCAAAGAGAAGTTGCAGATCAAAAAATGGCGCTACTCGGAACCTAAAAAAAAAGCAGATTCCCCCTATTCTCTCATCTCCGCATCACCCCTTCTTGTGTTAGCTGGTGATGCTTTTGGTGGAGGTAGTATTTTAGGGGCAATCCGCTCTGCCGAAGCAGTCTACAAAGATTGGCCTTTGGATTAGATTGCCTTGCTGCCTCGCTCTCCACTCCGTATGCGAATGACTTCCTCGACCGGGAGAACAAAAATCTTACCGTCTCCTATCTTTCCGTCTCCAGTTTTTGCTGCTTTCAGAATAGCATCCACTGTTGGTTTCACAAACTCATCGTTCACTGCAATTTCTAATCTGACCTTGCGAAGTAAGTTTACCGTATACTCATGCCCTCGATACACTTCGGTTTTTCCTTTTTGTTGGCCATATCCTTGAACATCGCTAACTGTTAAACGATAGATTTCATTCTTAGTTAACTCGTTTTTAACTTCTTCTAATTTGTGTGGTTGTATAATCGCAATTATCAATTTCATAAAATCCTCTAAATATCGTATCCTTTCTCTCCGTGAATTTCCTGATCTAAACCAGAAATCTCTTTGTCTTCCTCTATACGGAAGCCAATCGTTTTCTCAATCGCAAAGGCCAAAACGTAGGAAAGAACAAATGAATAGGCTCCCGTTGCCAAAACACTGACTACCTGAACGTACAACTGGTTCCCCATACTCACTCCTTCTGCCAATTCTAAAGCAAAGACTGCTGTAAGAATTGCGCCGATTGCACCACCTACACCATGGATACCAAATGCATCTAAAGTATCATCATAGTTCAACTTCCCTTTCAAAAAGATCGCAAAGTAACAAATAGGTGATACTAAGATTCCCATAATGATGGATCCAACTGGACCAACAAAACCTGAAGCGGGAGTGATCACGACTAGTCCAGCAACTATGCCAGAGGCCGCACCCAATGCAGTTGCTTTTTTGGTATGCAACCATTCTAGTAACAACCAGGATGCTCCAGCCGCAGCAGGAGCAATCAATGTAACAACAAATGCTCTTGCAGCCACTCCATTCACAGCCAAGCCACTGCCTGCATTGAACCCAAACCAACCAAACCACAACAAGCCTGAACCTAGAAGTGTATATGTTAAGTTATTTGGATGTGTCAAAGTGTACGCTTCACCCTTTCGATTTCCAATGACCAATGCGCAAGCAAGTCCAGCAATACCTGAAATTAAATGAACAACGGTACCACCGGCGAAATCAAGTGCTCCCATTTCGAAGAGCCAACCTTTCGGAGCCCAAACCCAATGCGCAACAGGGTCGTATACAAAGGTTGCCCAAAGCAGAATGAAAACTACGTAGCCTGACAATTTTACTCTTTCCGCAATGGCACCTGAAATCAAAGCAGGTGTAATGATGGCAAACATTCCTTGGAACAAGAAGTGTACATACTTTGGTATAGTACCTTCTAACTGATTCATATCGATTCCTTCCAAAAAAGCCAGATCTAAATTTCCATACAAAGGATTTTCTCCGGAGAATGCAAAACTATATCCAATGATAGTCCATTGTAGTGTCATTACTAGAATTGCAATGAAGCTATGCATCATAGTGGATAAAACGTTCTTTGATCTTACGATACCACCATAGAATAAAGACAAGCCTGGTATCATAAAAAACACAAGAGTACAGGATACAAGCATCCATACCGTGTCCGCTTTATCTAAACTTACTTGTGGACTTTCTTCTTTCGTTACTTCTTCACCAAACAATGAGAAGCTCAAAAAAACCAATGTTATGGCTAAAACTCGCCAAACTTTACTGAATTGTTTCATTTCCCCTTCCTCTTACTTTTCATTTTCTTTTTGCCAAGATTCATGTAAAACTTTGTAAAAGCTCTCGATCACTTTTTCAATATTTTTCATTTTCCAGTATGGATTTGCCTGGATGGACTCATGTACAGACTTTACCACTGAGCGAATGAAAGATGTGCGTTCCGGCTTTGGACTGATGTTCAAAATTTCCAAACTGGTATTTCGCTTCACTAGCTCCTTTTTGATGGAAGAAGAAATGATTTGTATGGCTTCTTCTTTCGTAAGGCGGGTCTCGGCAATCAAGATCTCAGCTGCATCTATAATCAATTCTAACTGTCTCTCACTTGCTCCCATGCTATGACCTAACAAAATAATAATTTGGATTGATTGACATAAGTCGCTTCCACAGAACCACACATAAATGATTTTATTTTGAATTATTGTAAACCGAAAATTAAATGTTAAGAGCTTTCTTGGTATGATGATTCGAACCTTACAGATACTCCTTCTTGTGGTCCTGACCATTCCCAAGCCATCAGAGCCAAAGGCTGTCTTACAAGTTGCATTTGGTGTAGAGGAAAATCAGCTAATCTTAAAAAGCCTCAATTCGACAATTTCCTATTTGGGCGATGAAGCAGACAGAAAGTTATACCGTAGGATTTTATTGCATTACTTAGAGTTTTTAGAGCTAAATATGAGGCGAAATGACTCGATTTCGTATGAAAGACTGAGGCACACCCAAGCTCTCCTGATTCCGCTCTACGATAGAATGCTGTCCAAAAACCTTGAATTTCTGAGAGCTGAGCTAAATCGCCTAGGCAGAGATTCTCGAGACCGAGAAAAAACGCAGACCAAATTACTACTCCGATTGGGATTTCGCGATTTGGCGGAAGCCGAACAAAAATTGACCTTTGCTCGCAATACTCGGCCACAACTCTATCTTTTGAAGTTGAGAGAGATGCTTTTTGCCTTAAAAATTTTAAAACGTGCCGGACGCTTTGTCGTTTATTTGGGCTTACTTCATGATGCAGAAATCTACCGTCCCATTGAGATCATGCAGTTTGAGCAAATGGATGCGGAGATTATGAGCGCTTTTATCAAAGATAGAGAGAAGTTTAGAAAAATGCATTGGGACAATCATTTCAAAGTCCTAGATGGATCAGGGATCTATTTTGAAGTTTTAAATGGCCCAATCACAAATGAACTTGCCGAACCGCTTCCAGGGATTGATCCTGCATATGTACGCATCAAACGTTAGGTCATTCGGGGGCAGATGTTCAGTTTCTACTTCTCTATTTTTTATCTACTATGTAAGCTACTCTTAGGATACGAACTGTCCGTTGCCACGCAATCAGCGGCTAAATTCCTATTTTACTGGAATGGATTTTTTGTAGGCCTAACACTCACTTTTTTTCTCAGTTTGCTTCTTGGGATTTCAGCAGTGCTGATTAGAGTCCCATTTCTCGGGATAGGTATATTTCAACTTCAAGAGTCAATTCGCAAAACAGGCATATGGCGGTTTTTAGCGGAAAAAAGTATTTTTTGGATTTTGGTTCATGCCTTTGTTTTAGTGGGGGCTTATTTTTTAGCTTTTGATCCAAATTTGTCATTAGAATTACGACTATCTTCAATCTCTCTGATCATAATAGGTTATCTCTTGAAAAAAATTAGACAAAAAAAATCCACGCCACATAAAAAGAATCCATCGATTGTTTTCCCATCTCAATCTAATCATGAGAAGGAAATTAATCCCCAATGAGACAAATCCGTGCCTTGGTTATTTTTTTATTGTCAATCACACTTTGGCAATGCCGAGCCTTTGGAAAAGATCCGCATGGCGATCACTTAGAAAAAATCAAAAAATCTACTCACTATGATCCAGAAAGAGATCAGTTTGTAAACCGCAGACCTGATGTTTTAGAGAAAATGCGAGAAGAGCAAAACTTTTTTAGTTTGCTCACAAAATTTTTGTTTGGTGGTGGTAAGGAGCGTCGTCCCAAAGAAAGGCTTCCCGAAATCAAACCTGACCTAAAGGAGTTTGTAAAGCCTTCCGAACATATAAAGTTTATCTGGTTCGGCCATTCTACGTTTATAGTAAATATCCAAGGTAAGATTCTTTTATTTGATCCTGTATTTTCTGGTTCGGCGGCTCCCTTCTCTTTTATGGTCAAACGTTTCCAAGATGCAGTCGTATCTTTGGAAGAGTTGCCAAATGTGGATTATATCTTAATCTCTCATGACCACTACGACCACCTAGATCTCGAAACCATTGAATTTTTTAAACAAAAACAAACTAAATTCATCACACCACTAGGAGTCTCATCTCATTTGAAGGACTGGGGTATTGCAGAGGATCGACTTTTAGAATTAGATTGGTGGCAAAGTACTGATTCAGTTGATGGACTCAAAATTGTCTGTACCCCTTCTCAACATTTTTCTGGGCGTAGAGGCATGAATGGTAACCATACACTTTGGGCAAGTTGGACGGTGCTCGGTAAAACCGAACGATTTTACTTCAGTGGGGATTCTGGGTATGATACTCACTTCAAAGAGATAGGAAATGCCTATGGACCGTTCACATTGACCTTTTTGGAAAACGGACAATACAATCCTATGTGGCGTGCTGTTCACAGTATGCCTGAGGAAACGGCCCAAGCACACCTTGATCTAAAGGGTGAGAAGTTAGTGCCCGTACATTGGGGGATGTTTGACCTGTCTCTACACAATTGGTATGAACCAGCTGAAGAGTTGGAGAAGTATGCAAAAGAAAAGAACATTGATCTGTTGACTCCAAAATTCGGACAAATGGTAAGTTCACAGACACCAAATGCTTGGGAAAGATGGTGGAAATCATTGATGGGAACAGATGGCTAATGTTCCCATAAGTAAGGCCTAGTCTTGGAGAGTTAAACTAGAGCTAAACTGTCCTAATAAGAGTTGGAATTTTTTAAAAAAATCTTTGATATTTTCTCTTGTCACTCCGCCTGTAAGATCCAAATCACTTTCCAAGATGATTCTCCCTTCCTCATCTGTGTATGCCCGTGAGTACCTCATCTTTTGGTTCCAGCGATTCACAAGTTCCGCTCTTGGCTTTGCTGAGGTAAAGGAAGAATAGAATTGCAAGGAGTACTCGGTTGGGAGAAACAATGCAGCCCGGTAGTCTCTCAATTGTAAGACTAAAAAATTTTCAGACTCTTCTACAATTTCAATTTGGGATTCTTTGAGAAGCTTCTTGAGTTCTGCTTGGTCGATTTTTGTCAGAATGGCCGCACTGGGTGCTTGGGGTGGGTTTGGCTTGTTAGGTTCTGGCAGCAAGGGCAGGTAGGCGAAAGAAAGTAAGAGTGAAATGAGTAAAAAACGTTTCATATGGAAGCTAAATCTCACATCTCGCTTCATTTAGTGTAAACTCTTTTGTTTGGCGGAGTCTAGAAAAATGTTTCCTCCTCCACAAGAAGGAGGAAACGAATGTCTTCCCTTTAGTTGATGGAGTAAAAAAAGAACTACTTGCTAGTCCAAGTGATGCCATCACTTGAGACAAAAATCGAACTTCCGCCCACGGCTACATACTTTCCATTTCCGTAGGCCACAGATGCCAAGCTTGTGGCTGATTCCAAAGTTTGTTTGGTCCAATTGGAGCCATCAGAACTTCGGAGAATCGCCCCATTGCTTCCAACCGCGACGAACTGCCTATCTCCAAAACAAATTCCGAACAGATTTTCCACCGCATTTGAGCTTACAGATGTCCAGTCAAGCCCCGATGAGGATCTGACTATGGTTCCACTCGCTCCTACTGCTACGAAGGTTCCCGAACCAAAGGCGACGTCTCGTAAGGACGGCACCGAGGAGATTCCGGTTATAGAAGAACTACTCAAAACAAGGGTCGTTACGATAAAACTAGAAGATAGAATGGATGCACGACTTGAAGCATTGCTCCCCACAAGGATGAGGCGGTTCGAATTGGCCGCACTCCCAAAATAGCCTGCCGAAGTACTGAAAGCAGAACTACTGATAAGAGTGGATGAGTCTGACCATCTCCCAGAGGTAGCGGTGAATGAGTAGATACCAAAAGCTACGCTATAAGAAGATAAAAAATTTCCGATTCCATAAAGGCCAGAGGTAGAGTTGAAGGTTGTGCTAATGTCATTCCACGTAGATGCATTTGTCGACTCGTAGTACTTTGTGTTCGCAATAACAGTGTAGACGTCATTTCTAAACCCAATATCATAAACAAGTTGTTGCGTAGGAAGGTTTTGTTTTGTCCAACTTTCTCCATCCGTGGATTCATAGATTTGACCTAAGGTTCCTGTTGCAAAGAATTTTCCATTTAAAAATCGTACTCGCTGGAAGGAGACGTCCCTTCGGTTCAAAAGGTAAAGTAGAGCAAACAATCTAGTGGCTGGGTCAACTTCCTGTTTCTCAGGTACACACTGTATAAACACAGAAAGGATGGGAATGAGGACTAAACACTTTAAACGTAACATAGGCTTCTCCATATTTTGCATAGGTCCTATGATACTCGCTTTGCGATAAGAATCGTCCTAGGTCATGATACTGAACGAAAAAATGAAAGAGGACGGATCCTTTTTTGGGCTACTTTTGGATTTGAAACCCAAGGTGGCTTTTAGTCTACTCATGGTTTGTTGTCGTTTGATTGAACTAAGGCTACAATGCCGAAAGAGTCGCGGACTCACCGGACTAGCTTGCAGCGCCCTTGAATAAAAAAAGCGTTCAATCTCTTGAACGCTCTGTTAACAATGATGACGAACCCGGCGACAATGCCGGAAGATCTAAAGCAAGACACCTTGCTTTAGATCTGAGGCAGCGACCGAAGAGTCGCGGACTCGCCGGACTATCTTGCGGCGCCCTTAAATAAAAAAAGCGTTCAATCTCTTGAACGCTCTATTAACAATGATGACGAACCCGGCGACGTCCTACTTCCACCCTCACGCGCTCTTCCGCTCCGCGGGCGCGCGCCCAAGCCTCGCTCCCTATGGGTCGCGAGTCTATCATTTCGCGAACAATTTAGCTAAGAAGGGTTCGCTCTAACTTATTTACAATAAAAAAGCCAACCTGACGGTTGGCTTTTTGTATGATGACGAACCCGGCGACGTCCTACTCTCCCATTGAGCGAACCCAATAGTACCATCGGCGATGAGAAGCTTGACTTCCGTGTTCGGAATGGGAACGGGTATGACCTTCTCTCCATAATCACCAGGAGTAAATACCATGATTTCTAGGAATCCCGGTTCGTCAACGCAATTGAAAAAAAAAGAGAATCCGTAATGAAAAGAGGGTATGGGAAAAGCAAGGAAAGAAAAGATTGCCAGAGCAGTCACCATCGCCATCTTGTTTGTTATGTCTGGACTGATAGAACCTTTGGTAACGACTGATTCTTTCACAATCCTAGGTTTATTGATTCGTACTTCGAATGCAGAAGACAAAGCACCCAAAGACATCCCAGCAGTGTATTCAAAATTCTATAAAGAAGACTTTCCCAAGAAATTGGACCTAGTGAGACGATTTGATCCCCTCTATGCAGTCTATTTTAATTATGAATCGGATGAAACGGGAACCTATGACTTTATCCTAGGTTATGCGGTCCAAGAGAGCCAAGACCCTATCTATGGATTGACCAAAGTACAAATTCCCAAACAAACAGGTCGGTATTTTGCCATCCAACCAGGTGCTCCCGAAGATGTTGTTCCTAAATTTTGGAAGGAGATTTGGAATCGAAAGGAAGTGCACGCCTTACGGTCATTTCAGTATGACTGGGAGGAGTATTCCGAAGCAGGAATCAGAGTGTTTTTATCTTCTACCTGAGCTTTCACGTACAACCTCCAATCTTTCACAACCCATACCCAAATCCCAACAAAGAGCGCAGTTGCAACCCACATTCCAAAAATAGAACCTGGAATCAAAAGAAAATCCACAACACCATGCTGCATGATTGCAATAAAAAATGCAAAGAGTAGGTAATACAATCTCTCCTTACCTTTTTTTGCATTTGATTTGAGTAAAAAAAGTGCGAAACATACATTTATTAATAGATGTATGTTTGATGAGTGAGTGAGCCTTCCCAAGAACATTTCAAATTTTCTCATGGATTGCTCTCGACTAATGTATTGAATGTTCTCAGTAAGCGCAAAACCAAACGCAACAAATGCGGCAATCAATACAACTTCAGTACGAAACTCCTTTTTTTCTCGCCGAAATGCAAAGAGAAAACTCAATATCAGGATAAAGCCAATTTTAAATGTCTCCTCCATCATACCCGCTTCTATGAAAGACAAATGAGCAGTTGATGTTAATAAGCTTACCTTCTTTTTGGGAGTAAAATCTGTTTGAGGCCATAAAATGGGATGCAACCAAATGATAATCACCGTACTCAACCAGCCTAAGGCAAGTGCAACCAAAACCATGACTCGAGTCTTATTTGTTTTGGGTAAAGAGTAAGAAAACCAAATCGCGAACACCCATGGCAAAATGGATACTAGACCCAAAAGATAATCAATGGATTCAATGTTCAATTCTTTCATTCGTCTATCTCTTCCATATAACGCCCGTCAAACATATAAACCATTTCTTTCTGCAGAGGAGTTGGCACATAATTTGGATCTACTGGTCCATTCCAAAAGAGTTCTGTTACACGAATCGAACCTTCTGATTCAGGGGGTGGCATCAGCGGTCCCATTCTCTCGACCAACTCCAATGTCAATCGATCTTGGTCCGGATAATTGGATCCTTCCACTAATTCTACATCGATGATGTCTCCGTCCTTAGTGATGGTATAGGCAACAACGCTTGAATATGGTTGAGGAGCTTTTGACCAATACTCAAGGTAAGATTCTGGGACTCTCATTTTAGCAGAGATATAATTGGAGTAAGTCGGTGGTACCTTTTTACCACGAATCTTCTTTATATAGCCTGATTTGGGGCCATTATCGGATAGTTTTTTATCTGATATTTTTTCTCCATTCTCTGTCTTTGTCTCATTCCCAGTATAGACACCCCCATTCAATCCTTTTGTGGTATCCGGAACATTTGGATCTATAAAATAGAATTCCATTTTTTCTGGCTGGAAATGACTTGCTTGGTCACTCTTTTCTTTTTTCTTCGCTGAATTTCTCTGCAAGGAAATCGGGATGATAAAGACCAAACAAAGTAAAATGAAATGGAAAAGAAGTGAGAGCGGCAGGATATTTCGAAATCCCTTTCTAACTCCCGAAGCAAACACTGGCTCCTTTTCATCATCAGACTGAGCTTTTTTATAACCTAAGTTCTGTAAGGTAAAACTTTGGCTGAGTAAATGCCGTGAGTAAAGGTATATAAAAATAAACGCCAAAATGCTAATAGCCAGGTACATAATGTTCTGAGAGGATACAAAAAAATCCTTATCACTAATCCCAGGCTTTAAGCCCATGGAGCTCAAGAACTGAATGCCAAAGATAGGAGAGAGATACGAAAAACTCCAAACCGCAATAAAGAGCCAGAGAAGTAATGATATAAAGAGAATCGGAAATCCTCTCCAGAAATCCTCTAAATAAATATGACCGTACCCAGGCAATATCGCCTCACGGATGCTAGCTGCTTTTTTTACTTCTAATTCCTTCAAGAAGGGGATTTTTTCGCGGTTCAAATACTTTTGCCGCCAAGTTTCTTTGAGACGAATCCCATTCTGGTATCTCAAGAGCACTCGAGCATATAGGCTCGGCAATTTATTTCGGTTTAAGCTCAGTAATAGGATTTGGACACTCAACAAATAGTTAAACAAAAATCCTTGTATAGATTTTAAGAGTACTGTTGGATTTCTGGGATTTGGAGGGGAGATAAATTCACCCAAAGCCTGGAAAGCGAAGCTTAAAAACAGAGATAGAAAAAAAACCAAAAAGAAATGATCCAATCTGGAATCTCGAATCTGATTTTGGTTTCGCAATTTTTTTTCAGGGAAAAGTAAGGCATAGTGGGCTTCCCTTTTCACCTTACGTTTGCTATGTCTCAGTGATGACAAAACATAGTTGGCAAACAGAAGAATCCCTACACAGAGTACAAAAATTCCGATTATTCCGTTTTTGACCGCAGAATCATTAAGAAAGAAATTTATCTGCATTTCATTCTCTAAGCTGTAGTGAATGAAAAGCTCCAATGGAAAGAATAATCCAATACAAACGAAGTATGTTGCGATCAAAAGAAGAGCTTTCGCTCTCAAACTGAAGGTTCTAGGATATAAAAATAAAACACCAAGCGGTAGAAAAAAACTATAGGTGAATGCCGGGGAAAGCCATACCAAGAAACTAAGGCTTTTTTTGGTCCAATGGGGAGTGGGCGTGGAATTCGTTGGATTCATTTCGTCGCTATCTCTAGGAAAATACTTTGAATTTTGATGGAAAACAAAAAATTTGGTGCATATGGCACAGCCCAAAGAGAAAGAAGAACAATCCCTTAAGTCCATTGTAGCCGTCTCCAAACGGAGAGGTTTTGTATTCCCTGGTTCTGAAATTTATGGTGGTCTCTCCAATACATTTGACTACGGACCGAATGGAGTCGAAGTTTTAAATAACCTGAAACGACTTTGGTGGGAATATTTTGTCCACAGACGGGATGATATTTTAGGCCTAGACTCTTCCATTCTCCTCCACCCTCGGGTCTGGGAGGCCTCGGGGCATGTTTCGAATTTCAATGATCCTTTGATGGATTGTAAAAAGTGTAAAACACGCCTTCGGGTGGATAAATTCTTAGAAGACAAAGAAGGCGATGGTGCTGCCACTGGGAAAAGTTTAGAAGAACTTACCAACCATATCAAAGAAAAAGGATATGCCTGCCCGAGCTGTGGTTCGGTGGGTACATTTACAGAGGCACGTCAATTTAACCTTATGTTCAAAACAGCTCATGGTGCTTCAGAAGAAGGAGCTATGGACATATACTTGCGTCCAGAAACCGCACAAGGGATCTTTATCAATTTTAAGAACGTAAACCAAATCTCTCGCAAGAAGATCCCATTTGGAATCGCACAAATTGGCAAGTCCTTCCGAAATGAAATCATGGCTCGCCAATTTATCTTTAGAACTCGAGAGTTTGAGCAAATGGAGATGGAGTTTTTCTGTGAACCTGGAACGCAGAAAGAATGGTTTAAGTATTGGGTGGACTACTGCATGAACTGGCTCACCAATGTAGTAGGCTTAAAGGCGGAAAACCTACGCGTGCGGGAACATGCCAAAGAAGAACTTTCATTTTACAGTGACTCGACTAGCGATATCGAGTATAAGTATCCATTCGGTTGGGGAGAACTATGGGGTGTAGCTTCAAGAACCGATTATGATCTTACCCAACATGAGTCGTTTTCCTCGGAAGACCTAAAATACCATGATTTAGAGGCCAAAAAGAAATACCTTCCTTATGTCGTTGAACCAGCATTAGGTCTCAATCGATTATTTTTAGCGGTTATGTGTGATGCTTATGAAGAACAAACCCTAGAAAAAGAGGATATCAGAACTGTGCTTCACTTTGGGAAACGTGTTGCCCCTATGAAAGTGGCTATTTTCCCTTTGATGAAAAAAGATGGCTTAGATGCGAAGGCAAAAGAAATCTACCAAGACCTGCTACCCCATTGGTATGTGGATTATGATGAAAGCGGTGCCATAGGAAAAAGATACCGAAGGCATGACGAGATCGGAACACCTTTCTGTGTGACAGTGGATTATGATACCTTACAGGATGGAACGGTCACAATACGTGAACGTGATTCCATGAAACAGGAAAGGATTGCCATTACTTCTTTAAAGTCCTATCTCTTCGAAAGGATACTGTAATCTGATACTCAGAGATATTGAAGAAAAAGACCGGCTCCAAACTATAGAGCTGGTCAATCAATTCTTCAGACAGGTCAACGAACTAAAATTAGACGGTCTTTTTAAGATTAGACCAAGAGCTGCTAGTAAATTCTCAGAAATCTATTTTAAATTGAAGGATACAGGAAAAGTGTATCTAAGAGGTGTATTTGTCGGGGAGGAACTTTGTTCGCTCTTACTTGGACGAATTGAAGAAAAACCTCACTTAGTTGAAGAGGTTTCTTTTTTTATCGATCTTGCGGTGACAAAAAATGGTAAAAAGAAATCGGGCTACATGAAAGCTTTGTTAGCTGATTTAAATCTTTGGTGTCAAAACAAACAAATTCCGAGTATTGAGCTTCGGGCAATTCTCGCCAACCAAGATGCCATCTCTTTCTGGGATCATTCCGAGTTCGAAAGGTTCTATATTCGATACAGAAAACGAGTCATCTGAGGCTTAAGAATTAGCCCAAGAATATTTTGTAGCAAAAAACAAATTGAAATTTCTCTAGGGATGAAAACTCTATTCGAATATGGAATGGGAAAAAATACTTCGGGACGCTGTCAAAGACGGTTCCATCAAGGAACTTCATCTGAGAAAGGTTCCCTCTTTAAAGACTTGCGAGGACTGGAATAAGGTATCGGAGCTTGGTTTAGTGGACCATAAAACCAAATATGCCCATTATAAAGGCGGACTCGTGAAATACGGGGAAAGGCTTTTTTATGTATCCCAGGAACGACTCGACGCAGTATCCCCTTTCCGAAAATGGGATTTTAAAACAAAAATTAAGATTACTGACCCTGAAGTAACAGCTGATAAAAAATAGATCGAGATTTAGCGGTTGAGGCGGATGATCATATTCAGCTTCTCCGCTATTGCGATGACTTCCATGACCTTTGACTTTTCTATGATGATCCCAGTAGGGCTCACTTCTTCCAGGACAAACTTTTTCCCTTTGATCTGACCCAAAAGCAGTTCCATCACAACAGCATCCTTTGTACGCAGTAAGACGGAATCTTCCGTAATGGTGACAATGGGTAGATTGTTACCCCAATCATCTAATAGGAAGAGTAAGTTTTGAGCTAAGTCTGCACGACTGGACTCTCGTAAGAATTGAATGAATGTCTCTTTTTCATAGCCAAGTAAGATCCCCAATTGAAAGGAATCTTTGGTCAAAACAAAGGTATACACTCTGTCATAGTCTTTTAACTCACAAAAGGCTTTGAGAAGGTGAATGCCAAAGATGGAAACACGATCCGGGAAGGCAATGATGGAGAAGTCTGGGTTGATGGTAATCCCACCCTTCTCTGTCTGTGTGGTAAATGCATCGTGGTTGAAGTAATGTTTGCCTAACTCAGATAAACTCAAGTTTCTCTGCGGGTATTCTACTTCTATCAATCCAAACAATTGGAGATAAAATATGGCGGAGACAATTTCTTTTCTAAGGTCAGCCAAATCTTCCTCATAGGTCTTGATTTGGAAGGTAGGCGCAAAGACCAAGTGATCACGCACAATATGTGAAAAAATAACAGATACGTTGATCTTACCATGGGACATGATCAACTTTACAGTTTTATCCAAAATCCCTTTTTCGTAAAACGGAACTTCGGCGGCGGTAAATACCTCTGGAGGACTCAATCTGCGTGTCCGAGCTTCGTTTACCTCGTGGATGATGATCTTCATGATCTCAAAGATGTCCTTCTTCAAGAATTCATCTGTTTCGTTGGTTAGGATGACATTTTCACCTTTGATGTCCACATAGCCTAAGAGCTTTAAGATGGGTAAGATGAGCTCAATTTGGTAGACTTGGCTTTTTTCTGGGAAAATTTCAATGTCAGGTGCGAGAAGTTCGGTTTCTGTCCGTTTGTGGTCAGCTTGTTTGATCTTTCCCGACTTAGCTAGGTTTAATCCTTTTCTGGAGATATAGGAGATGAGCTTTTTCACGTTTAAGAAAAAGTCCAAGCCATTGGCACTGATCTTTTCTTGGCGAACTCTTGTTCCTTTTTTTACCGGAGGTAAAATAGGTGAGTATTGCAAATGGTCGAGTATCTCTTTGGGAATGACGATGACACGGATGAATTTGTCTTCTACATAGTAAAGGTCTCGGATCAAATATAGGGCACTGAGGTGTGGGATTGAGACTTCAAATTTTCCACGGTTTACCGTGATGTAATTTCGTATGGTCTCTGCTTCGATGACGCCACCATGGGTGTAAATCTTATGGAGCACATCTCGGTCAAAATCACCTAACGAATCTAGGACCTTTTGGATGGATTCTGCGGTTAGGGCTGTTTTTAAAAAATGCTCGAGTTGGTCTTGTTTTTTTGCTCCAAGAGCCTCCTTCCATTCTTGCGGAATCTCCGCGTAGGTTGCTTTGTGAAGGGATTTCTCAATGGAAAATTTAAACTTCTCACCCTTACTATTTGATTCAACCTTTATGGATTTTTGAAACTCTTCATAGGCATGGTATTTATCTAGATTATTGGTTAAGCGCTCGCGGTTCTTCCTTTGGTAGATGAGGTAGTACTTCCGAAGAACATTTAACTCCATCTCAATGTTGATAGGAGGAATGTTTACCTTTCTTGCGATTTCTCCGAGGGTCATCACACCTTTGTTTTTGAGAATGGATGTGAGGATATTGACTTGGAGGGGAGAAAACTTCTCCAGAACACCTTTGAGGTAAAATTCGCTCTCAAAGTGCTCCATGAGACCTAAAATTGTGGATTTTTTATCTTTGCCAGGGAGTTTCTGGATGTTCCAGAGAGTCGCTATCTTCTTGATTTCGTTTAAATCGAGCTTTTCTAGCTCTTGGTAGAGGACACTCTCTTGGCTCATGGGGGTGTTTTGATAGGTTTCTAAACAAGGGTGAAATCGGCAACTCAATTTCAATTCTGCGACTTGGTCGCTTTTTCTCGTTTCCTAAGGAGAAAACATCCATAGCTTTGGCGTATGGAAACACTCTCGGACTACCTTTCCTTTGGATTTCACTCTAGTGCTAGGATGATCCATTCGGGAATCATCTTCACTGCCAAGGCAAGTTCGCTCTTAAAAATGTTTGCTGCGGGGAAACCAGACCACAAACAAGCGGCTGCACTGCTCCGAGAGTCATTCGAGTCACTTGGGGCCACCTATATTAAGTTAGGTCAATTTATCGCAAGTGCGCCTTCCCTCTTCCCAGAGGAATATGTAACGGAAATGCAAAAATGTTTGGATTCGGTCAGGCCTGTTTCCTTTTCCGATATCCGGCGTGTAGTCGAAAAAGATTTAGGGGACAGCATCCAAAATTTATTCTACAGTTTTGATGAAAAGCCTCTGGCTTCAGCCTCAATTGCACAGGTGCATGCTGCTATCACCAAAGAAGGATTAGATGTTGTTGTCAAAGTACAAAGACCTGACATACAAACTACCTTAAAAACGGATATGCAGATTCTTGGGCTATTAACACGTGTTTTAGAATGGATCACCCCGGAGTTCAAAAAGTCCGGTTTGTCAGGTATGTTTTCCGAATTCCAAAGCTCCATTTTACAAGAAATTGACTTCATTCAAGAGGCCGCCAATATAGAAGAGTTTGAGTCTTACCTATTGGAAACTGGTGAAGAAAGAGCCTGTGTTCCTAGAGTTTACCATACTCTTTCCACACAACGCGTTTTGACGATGGAAAGATTTTATGGAATGCCGATTACAAGTGAAGAGGGTTTGCGTAGATATTCTGAGAATCCTAGAAAAGTATTAAATGACGCATTGGAAATTTGGTTTTCTTCTCTTGCCAAAAAAGGTTTTTTCCATGCCGATGTACATGCAGGAAATCTAATGATTTTGAAAGATGGTCGGATTGGCTTTCTTGATTTTGGTATAGTCGGTAGGATTTCGCCAAATGTTTGGCGAGGGATGTTACTCTTCACGCAAGGATTGGGAATGGGAGAACCACGTCTTGTCGCAGAAGGTCTCATTGCGATGGACTCTACTCATGCCGACGTCAAAGCAGAACATCTTGCTTCTCAATTAGAATCTGTTTTTTCAGAAATCGAGTCCTTATACTTAGCAATGTTAGATGGAGATCCGGGAAACTTCGATGAATCTAAAATCAATCATATGATGTTTGAACTAAAAGCAGTTTCCGAAAAGAACGGACTAAAAATACCAAGAGAGTTTGCTCTCCTGATGAAGCAGATGCTTTATTTCGATCGTTATGTCAAAACTATGGCTCCGGAGATAAATCTTTTCCGAGATACCCAAAAATTTGTAACGAAATGAAAACATTGGATACTATGCAAGAAGGTGAGTCGGCCAAACTAGTCAACTTTAACCATGAAACAATTTCAGGCAGCCAAATGACGGAATTATTAGAACTGGGTTTTATACCCGGCATAAGTGTTCATTGTGTACAAAAAATTCCTCTTTTGCGAAAACATATATTTTTGGTGGGAGGCGTAAGAGTAGGATTACGCTCAGAAGACTGCCAATCCATCCGCATTGAAGATTTAAATACACTATCATGAACCAAAACATTTACCTCGTAGGCAATCCGAACTGTGGAAAGACTACTCTATTTAATCAATTAACAGGCCTAAATCAAAAAACAGGGAACTTTTCTGGTGTCACAATTGATGCAAAAATAGGGACTTTTACGTGGAAGGACCAAGTGATCCAAATCACTGATCTTCCCGGTACCTATGGTTTGGGTAGTTTAGCAGAAGATAAACGATTAACATTCGACTTACTCAGTAAACGGAATCCGTCCGATCGAGTGGTATTTGTGTTAGATGCTCTCAACTTAGAGAGAAGTTTAGTACTGCTATTGCAATTAATGGACATGGGAATCCCAGTGTTTGTTGTTCTGACCATGAAAGACGTCTTAGAGAAAAAAAAACTACACATTGATCTGGAAATTTTAAAAAAAGAGCTAGGGCTAGACTTTTTTTTAATCAATGCGAAGTCTTCTGATAATACCCATGAACTCAAAGAAAAATTAGCTAATCCTAACTTCTTTCAAACAAACAAGCGACTTTGGAAATGGTCTCAACCAGAAGAAAATTTTATTGAGCAGATCAAAACGGAGATCCAATTTCCAAAATCGGCTTCTGATTTTATTTTACTTTCCTCGATAAAATCTTTATTAGGTGATCCTATTTTTTCAGGTAGAAACTATGAAAATCAATTCCCTGAAGCAGTCACCAAACATATAAAACAAAGATTAGTAGAAGAAAAACATAAGTTTTCCTACCAAGAAGAAATCATTGCCAAATCCATTCTTGCCAAACAGATCGTTAGCAAAGTGTTTGGGAAATCTAAAAATGATATCTCAGGCTTAGAACGAAAATTGGACGAGTATTTGCTACATCCGATCTTTGGCTTTCTCTTCTTCTTTGGTATCATGGCTTTTTTATTTCAGGCTCTTTTTTCCTGGGCTGAGTATCCTATGAATTTTTTAGATTCGGGAATCTCCACACTACAAACCCTATTAAAAGAAAATTGGGGAACTGGACTCTTTGTATCTTTGCTTTCCGATGGCATATTGAGTGGAGTCGGTGCAGTTGTTGTATTTGTCCCCCAAATTGCATTGTTATTTTTATTTATTGGAATTCTGGAAGAATCTGGATATTTAGCACGCGCTAGTCTATTAATGGATAGATTGATGGGAAAGTTTGGACTTTCTGGGAAGTCTTTCATTCCTTTGCTCTCTTCTGCAGCTTGTGCAGTTCCTGCAATTATGGGAACAAGAACCATCGAAAATAAATCAGAGCGTATAACCACAATTCTGATTTCTCCTTTGGTGATGTGTTCAGCGCGATATCCAGTGTATATCTTGATTGTGGGGACTGTTTTTTCATCCACGAAAGCTTTGGGTTTTTTTAGTCTACAAGGTCTTGTATTGTTTGGGATGTTTTTGCTTGGTTTATTAACCTCTCTTTCGGTGGGTTTAATTTTCAAAAAGACTGTCTTTAGGCATACATCCTCCTATTTTGCATTAGAGTTGCCAAGGTATATGGTTCCTTCTGCAAAAAGCCTCTTTCACCAAGTATACCAAAAAGTCCTCGCCTTTCTCAAGTCAGCTGGTCAAATTATTCTCTATATCTCCGTTGTCTTATGGTATCTATCTGTTTTCCCAGTCCAAAGAGATAAGGACACATGGATCCAAAGTAGTATTGAAGACTCTTATATCGGAAACATGGGAAAGACTATCGAACCTGCACTCTCACATTTAGGCTTTGATTGGAAAATTGGGATTTCCATGATCACCTCATTTGCTGCACGTGAAGTCATGGTGTCTACTCTCGCCGTTCTCTACGGAACAGAAAATGACGAAGAAAACATAAGCTTAAAAGAAAAACTTAAAGATGAGAAAAGACCCAATGGCAGTCCCGTATGGACACCATTGACGGGAATCTCCCTTTTACTCTACTTTGCGTTTGCAAGCCAATGTATGTCAACACTTGCCGTCGTGCGAAAGGAAACTGGGGGATTTTTTTGGCCAAGCATTCAGTTTCTCTACATGATGACACTCGCATTGGTTTCGTCTTTTTCGATTTATCAGCTCGGACGGCTTATGGGTTTTTCTTAAATCGTCGATACTCTGAATGGAGAGACGAATGAATTTTCCCATCGGCAGTACGATCATAGACCGCAATTCCAAACCATATTTAATCGCTGAGATTGGCCTTAACCATAACAACGATTTAACCATAGGAAAAAAAACAATCCAGGCAGCAAAGGCCTGTGGAGCCAATGCGGTTAAATTCCAAACATACAAAACAGAGGATTTTATCTCTCAAAGCCAAGCGGATGCCAAATTCCTTTTTGATATCTTTAAACAATATGAACTTTCAAAAGAGTTCCATCTTGAATTTCAAAAAATTGCTAAAAACGAAGGGCTTGATTTTTTTTCTACACCGCTTGATCTACATTCTGTAGATTTACTACTCGAATTAGGTGTTCCCATTTTCAAGATTGCTTCCGGAGATATTGTAAATTTACCTCTTCTAAACAAAGTGATACAAACAAAGTTACCTATGCTTGTTTCTACAGGAGCTGCATTGCCAGAAGAAGTTGAAAGAGCAATTCGTTATCTGGAAGAAAGTAAACAATCCTTTGCGATTTTACATTGTGTATCTTTATACCCAACTCCTATTCACAAGGCAAATCTCAATAGTATCCCTTATTATTTGGATAGAACAAATGTTGTGGTTGGCTTTTCTGATCATAGCAATGGGTCTTTAGCGGCCTCTATTGCTGTCGGCCTAGGGGCAAACATCATCGAAAAACATTTTACCCTAGATACTTCGCTCGAAGGTCCTGATCATACCATCTCAGCAGATCCAAACCAAATGTTAGAACTTCGGCAGAAGATAGATGAGGCATTTTCAGCCCGAGGAGAGTACGGAAAGAATGTACACCAAGAAGAAATTTCTGGCTGGTACTATGGCAGACGATCTTTGTATAAACAGGGAAAGGAAATCTTGGCAATGAGACCTGCGCTCCATGTTAGAGATAAAAAATACCTAGAGGCTTGGAGAGCTAACGAAGTAAATGACCCCTCGTCCTACGAAAAGGAGGGGCCACTCTTCTTTGAAACGAAAGTTGATTAAAGTTTTTTAATCAGACGCTCAATAAGTGCCTTTAAAAATTCAGGATTTGGAGTTCCGCTTTCAATTCGTTTGTCATTGATGAACAAGGATGGTGTTGCCTTAATATCTAGTTTTTCCGCCGAATCAATTTCTTTGTTTAAGAGATTTTGAGTCTCGGAGGAACTCATACAGCTTTTGAGCTGGGCAGTATTGATACCGTTTAGAGAGGCTAAGTTTAAAACACTCGATGCAGTGTGGGCAACACCCTTCTCTGTATTCTCGTAAAGACCGTGGTACATCGCCTCGAATTTACCTTGTTTGTTCGCACAAATTGCGGCAGCTGCTGCTATGCAAGATGTAGCGCCAGGCCTCGGCTCACCTACCAATCGGTTACATGAGCCATCCAGAGGAAAGTTTTTATAAATGACTCGCACCATTCCATCGTACTCTGCAAGTACCTTTTGTAATATATGTGAGGTGTGCATACAATGACCGCAGTTAAAGTCTGCAAACTTTACGATGACGATCGGTGCATCTGGCTTACCCATGGAAGCGGAGCCTGTCAGGTCGATGTTCAGGTTAGCACTCGCCTCGTACGCTTTTATCCGTTCTTCAATCGCGGATTTATCCATGTCCTTGCTTGTGGCAAGATGGTTGGACTTGGGAGAAGCAATCAATTTGCTAGCAGTGAACCCAACAGAAAAATTAAATAGAAAAACGACTGATAAAGTGCCTAAGCTACCAAGAATTAAGCTTCCCGCCTTTTTGAAATCCAAAGCCTCTGCCTGCAAGAGGAGATAACTCAGAACCAAGATCGCAGCTGTAATAAAATAAGTTATGAGGCAGAGTCGACAAATGGTCTCAAGGACAAAAACAGAAATGATAAGTAATCCTATATCAACTAAAAAGGCTAAAGCTCCCAGGGCAAAAATAATCCTTGCGGAGTTCTTGGCTTCTTCCTCAACTTTGCTCTTGAAATTTGTTCCAAATAAGTAAAGCACTGTGGCATAGAATCCAAAGCCAAATAAGGCAATCGGGACATTGCCAAGAAACGGGAATGGAATGTAGGAGTAGGAACTTTCAGCAACCTTTGCACATGAGTCTCCACCGCCTAATGTTGAACATGCTCCTTCGGCTATATTTTGAGTACCGAGACCAAAATACTCGATAGCCAAGAGGAATGAAACTAAAACTCCGATAAAGGAAATGATGATTCCCATTAAATTAATTTTCTTTTTAAGATCCATGTACCCTATCATCCTTTTTGATATTCTTTAAATTCTTTTAATGCTTGCTTCAAATTTAATTTTGATTCGTATATCGCCTTTCCTGCGATAGCACCATACAATGTACCATTTGTGAGGCGGTGAAGTTCTTTTAAATCCGCTAAAGAAGAAACCCCACCAGAAGCAATCAAATGGAAATCCGGATAAATCGTTAGAATGGTTTGGTAAATGGAAAAATTTGGGCCAATCAACATACCGTCCTTTGAAATATCTGTATAAATGATATGCCTCACGCCTATCTCGTGAAGTTGGCGCAAAAAATCCAAAGCGGATAAACCGGAGTCTGTTTCCCAACCTTTTGTACGAATAGTACCATTTTTGGCATCAACGCCAACAACGATACGATCCACTCCGTATTTTGCCAAACTTTGCTCTACAAATTTTGGATTTTCTACTGCAATTGTCCCTAAAATAAAACGATCAATACCCAAATCATCAAAGAACTGTATGGCTTCATCATTCCTAATACCACCACCTAGCTCGAGTTTCATTTTGCAATTTTCTCGAATTTTTTTGATGGATTTTTGGTTTTTGGACACACCACTCTTGGCTGCATTTAAATCGACTATATGTAAGATCTCGGCTCCATCGGATTCAAATTTCTTGGCAAGTTCTTCGGGATGAGAAGAGTAGACAGTTTTTTTTGAGTAATCTCCTTGAAGAAGTCTGACTGCCTCATCATCCAATAAATCTACGGCTGGTAAAATGAACATACTATAACTCTATAAAGTTGTTTAGAATTTGGAGTCCGAGCCTATCGGACTTTTCTGGGTGGAATTGAGTGCCCATAACAGAGCCTTTTTCAATGACAGAGGGAAAAGACTCCCCGTAGTAGCGACAAGTTGCCATGGTATCCAATCGATCTACTCCAGTGGGTCTGTAGGAATGGATAAAGTACATAAAGGTTTCATTCTGTACGCCTTTTAACAACTTCGAAGACTTTGCTTTGATTTCATAAAGTTTGTTCCAACCCATATGGGGGACTTTGATGTTGGGTTTTCCCTCGAACTTTCGGATTTTGCCTCTCACCAAACTTAGTCCCTGGATCACACTGCCTTTTTTTGCAGTTTCATCGGAGTCTTCAAAAAGGACTTGGTAGCCAATGCAGATGCCTAACAGATACTTTCCTTTTTCCACATGTTCTTTTAGAGGCTCAATAAAACCTTGGCTTTTGAGATTTTCCATTGCCTTATCAAAATGTCCATCGCCTGGAAGTATGATTTTATCGGCGGCTTTAATATCCTCGGGTTTTGCAGTGAAATGGAATTTGTTTGTCGAGAGGGAGATAGCCTTTAATAAGGAATGAATATTTCCCATTCCAAAGTCTAATACTGCAATCACTCTAACATGCCTTTGGTGGACGGGATAGAATCGGGATTTGCCGTATCTTTACTCATTGCCATTCTCAGAGCTTTTCCCAAAGCCTTAAAAATGGACTCATGAATATGGTGTCTATTCTCGCCATAATGAACGACTACGTGTAGGTTCATCTTTGCATGCATGGCAAACTTTTGGAGAAACTCTAGAGAAAGTTCTGCATCATAGATTCCGAACTTACCATCTAGATGAGGCCCCGTGTATTTAAAGTAAAACCTTCCACCTAAATCTACTGAGACTGTCGTTAGTACTTCGTCCATCGGGAGTGTAAAATGGCCGTAGCGAAAAATCCCTTTTTTGTCTCCGAGTTGTTTGTGAATCAATTGCCCCATTAAGATGCCGGTATCTTCAACTGAGTGGTGGCAATCGATGCCAATATCACCACGGAGGAAGAGGTTCATATCGATGAGTCCGTGCTTCGCAATGTGGGAGAGCATGTGCTCAAAAAAAGGGATCTCTGTGTCAAACTGATACTGGCCCGTTCCATAAAGTTTGAGATCGAGCCGAATGTCAGTCTCTTGTGTTTTACGGGATTCCATCATAAAATAGATGCTTTTGCAGAAAACCGCATTGTCAACTGCGAAAGGATGGAATCAGATTGGGAGAAAGGCTTATTTGCCGAATCTCTGTTGGAACATAGCGACTAGCTCCTGAACAGAATCCTCCACATATTTAAAGTATTTGGGCTTCATAGGTTCTAGGGGCATTAGATTGTGAATTTTCTTGTAGCGGTCATAGGACTCTCTGACATAATCCAAAAATTTTTTCCCGTCGATGCCGTATCGTTTGAGAACAGATTCGTTTTCCATAAAAATGGATTTCAATCGATTTCCATAATCTTCTTCATTTAGGAAATAAAAACGCATATCTTGGCGGGATTGAGAGAGAGCAATATCAAAGGAAGAAATGTACCGAGCACTGGTTGTAGAAGATCCCTTGCCATCCAACTCCTTGTTGGCCTCCGCAATCTTCTGGGCTGCGATAGCGATCGATTTTTTTTCTTGAGAATTCTTTTCTTTCTCAAAGTCTTTGGTGAGCTTTTCTCTTTTTAAGACTTCTTCGATGGCACTAGGCTTCTTTTCCGACATACTTTCATTATCTGTAACGAAATGAAATGTCAACTCATTACAAAAATTTTTATCCTTTCGCCCTTCTTAAAGCACAATTTGGTAGCCATTCACAGCGTAGGCAGATGGGATCTTCGGGGTTATACGTAGAAGGAGGGCAGATGTTCGCATCCGCAACCTGGTAATCTTGCAAGTACTTGATCTGGATAGAGTTGTCAGGCATGTGGGCCAATTTGGAAAGCAAAGACTCATTGGCTTTTTTCTGGTCCATAAATAGATCAGCTAAATTTGGCTCTGGCTTTCGTTCCGATTTTTTTGGGCCTTCCTCCTCTTCCCAATCCATCCCAGCCATATAAGAGAATTGGTTTTTGGGGAGTCTATCCTTTAGCATACGGTAAAATACTAATCCGACAAGGGCTCCACCCAAATGGCAGGTATTCGAAATTCCGCTATCTCCGAGAATGGTGAAGGCATAGCCTATAGCCAGTGAAACCCAAATGGCATTCTTTGCTTTAATTCTAAAAACAATGAGAAGAAGTTCAGATTGTGGGAACAATTCTCCAAAGACAGCTAACAAACCAAAGACGGCACCTGATGCTCCAATGGTAGGAATATTGGAATGATCTAACAAAATAATATTTCCGCCCAGGATAGAATTTAACAAAGCAGAAAAAACAACTAGCAAACCGCCACCTAATTGTGATAATGCGTAAAGAAGGACAAACTTTTGTTTGCCAAGGATAGGGATGAGATATGTGCCCAACATATAAAATCCATACATGTTGAACATGAGGTGAACTGGAATCGGGTAAGCAGTGGAGTGCAAAAATCCGTAGGTAACGACCTGCCAAAAAGCCCCATGTAGGACAAAGTCAGGAATCAATCCAAACCGAAATACGAGTTGTTGGTCTGCAAAATTTTGTAAGATGTACACTAAGCAGTTTATGATGAGGATTACATTGAGTGGGTGTGTGATAGGATTTCCAAACAGTTGTGCTTTTTCTTGTCGATTGCCGCTCATATCTTCATCCAATATTTAGTCGGGAGAGAAACAAACAAGGGAAATAAAAAAAGGGGGTTCCTTAACGGTTCCCCCCGGGAGTGATTTATGACAGAATCAGGCAACAGACCCTATCATGATTATCAATCCCTCCTATGATCGGAATTTCTGGAAAAAGAGTTAATGCTACGGGAAAAAATTACGCAATTTTTGAGAGTGAATACAAGGCCTCTCTGTTCAGAATGTCGATTTTGTTTTTTTCGATCGCAATAAAGTCTCTGGCTTTCAAGTCCGAAAGTGCGCGGACAAGGGTTTCTGTCTTGGTCCCAATGAGAGAGGCGAGGATGTCTCGCGTGATTTTGAGTTCCACCTGCCCTCGGTTTCCCTGTGCGTTATTCAGAACGAGCAAGATCTCAGCAACCTTCTCGTGAACCTGTTTGGTTCCTAAAGAGACAACCTGCTCCTCTGCTTCCCGCCACTCTTTGGCCATCTGGCGGAAGACTTCCTTTTGGAAGCTCGCATCGTCGTGTACGAGAGTTTCGATGAGGCTAGAGGCAACAAAACAAGCATGGGTCTCCTCCATAGCAACCGCATCGTGGTTGAATCTGCTTTCCGAAATGCAATCCCGAAAGCCTACCCAATCACCCGAGTTCTTAAGAGCAAAGGTCTGTTCTTTGCCCGAGGGAAGGTGGGCAAAGGTGCGCACGAGACCAGATTTGATGAAATAAAAGCCATCGGCAGGCTCCCCAGAATGGAAGAGATGCTCTCCCTTTTGGAAGATCTTGAAGCCTTTTTCTGCGTTGATCCTAGAAATGGTCTCGTGGGTCGCACAAAGTAGCACATTGTGATTTTTGTAATCACAATCAAAACAATCTGGTATTTGATGATCATCCATAAACGACCCTTTGACTGTAACACCAGAGGAAAAGATGTCTAGCAAAAATTAGAAGACTTCTAAATTGTTTTCATCTCCCAAGAAATATGGGGTTTCTCTTTTCGCGAACGCTTGTTAACGTTTCGCGGAAGTCTTCGGAGAGGAAATTCTTTGCCTGAGACTTTGCCTCTTTTTTTAAGGCTTGGTCGAGAGCCCTTTCGTCGTATAGATTTTTTTTCAATTCCTGAAGAGCCAAAGGAGCCGCCTCCACTAAGCTGACTGCATATTGGTAGGCTTTTTCATACACGTTTTCCTTGGGATGCACTTCTGAGGCTAGACCCCATTGTAAAGCCTCCGCTCCCCCGAATGTTTCTCCCGTCACGAGCAAACGAACTCCCAATGCTTTTCCAAGAAGCTCTGGTGCCAGGTAACTACTGCCCATACCTGGGTGGATACCTAAGCGCACAAAGTTAAAGGAGAACTTCCCTTCCTTCGCAAAAATCCGCAAATCGCAGGCAAAGGCGAGGGAGAGACCGGCGCCGATGGCGTGCCCGTTTACCGCCGCAATGATGGGACAAGGGAGTTTTCTCACGGACAAGAAAAAACTATAAAATTTCCTCATATCACGTTTGTTTTGCGAGTATGTTTTTTCGGAGAAGGATCTGAGCAAGTTCAAATCTCCTCCCGCACAAAAGACAGCATTCCGTCCAGAAAGGATTACAACTCTCGGAGGAGTTTTGGACTTACGGATGATTTCGATGGCTTGCGAAAATTCCTCGCCCATCTTCCAAGTCATGGCGTTCCGAGACTCTGGGTTGTGTAAGAAGAGGGAAATGATCTTTCCACCTTCTGTTTCCTCGATTTCTAAGTATTGGAATTGTTTGGGTTTAAATAGCGATGTCATTCAACTGAAAGCCTTCATACCACAATTTGTCTACTAAGGAAAGTGGTTTGTTTCCGATGCCTAGATTTTCATAGTAATCCAAAAGAATGTCTAAGTGGATAGATTCCTCTATCTTATGATCCCATTTGGCTTGGTCTATGCCTTTGCTGACCAAAGCCTCTTTGCGGATTAAGTTTTTAAAATACTCAGGTTTACCAGAAAAAATGAGATGAGCAGAAATCAGATCAAAACGAATGGTATCCACGATCTTACGTAAGGAATCTTCGCTCTCCAAAAAATACCGCGAGGCAACTTCTGTTTGGAAATAATCTGACCAGCTGATGATATCCGGTAAAACACCTGTTTCTTTTTTGATTCTTTCTTGTATCTCTTCCTCGGTGAAGAGTGTCGTTGCGAAACGATCCACAATTTCATAGAGTTCAATCAAAATGGAGACTTTTTCCTGGTTCAGAAGGCCTTGTCGAATCATGGGAAGAAGTTCTGGATTTACCTGATTGGGAATGCTCACTGCCATATACTTCCTCTTTCGGCGCATTCTGTCGTTTCCGAGACCAAAATTTCGCAAAAGGGGTTCATTTTTGGGAGAGTCCTGATTCGATAATTAACATATGGCGATCGGCAGAACAGACACGATGCAGGAATTGATCACAATTCTTGAATCTTATTTTGAAGAGACTATCATCGGTTCTGATGTCAACATCGTTAAACACCTGTTTTATTATCTAAAAGCAGATAATCGTGAGTTTGAATTCATTTATGAGGAAGAGCCACTCATTGCTGCAGTTGAGGATATCCAAACAAGTACGGTAATGTTAACCATTCCTGACTTTGTAGAGAAAGGATCGAGAAGAGCAAGAGTTCGATTCGAAGTGATGAATATCAACTATCAATTTGAGGTAGTGATCAACGATATCCATCACGATAGAATCATCATTCGTACTCCTACAGAATTACAGAGTTACCAACTCAGGACCAATAAAAGAATTCCCGTAGATGACCTTTTCATGAATTTTATCATACTATTTCGATCATTAGCTGGTGGATCGCGGGAAGTCGGTAAAAATCTTTATGCTGAAAGTAGATTTCCCAATTTAATGAAAGAAATTAGGAGAGATCGACCAGATTTAAAATTACTCAATTTAATTCTCACAGAGGCAATCCAAAAAGTATCCAAAGATTACGATATTGTCTTTTTTAAAGATGCAGATTTTCAAACCGATGCGGAGAAGTTTTTAGAAAATGCAATCAGAGAAACAGGAAAAACGTTTTATGTAGCAGATTGCAACTCTATCGATTCTTATATTAAAGAATACAAAAGCGATGTATTGTTCAGTTTTTCCTGGGAATACCAATCGATGTGTAATGAAATCGGAGAGGAATTGGCTTTCGAGTTTTTTGAAACAATACGAAAGAATGAATCAAGGAACTTTTTTGTATCCTATGTAATTGCACCGATACGATTATATGATGATGTTGTCGGCTATATAAAGGCCTACTCCACCGCAATGGATCGTTTCACCATTGCTCCAACTCAAGCAATGTATGTCCATGAATTGAGTGAAATTATTAGTTATGCATTCACAAAGGTTGCGATTCAAGTTGGGAGCTTTGAAACCATGCAAAGCACCACTAGGGTTGTGGACATTTCTTTAGATGGTTTGCTATTTGAAATCCATGATAGAAGGTTATTTCAATACTTAAAACGTCACAACATTATCAAAATGTTTATTCCTCTGCGTCGAGAGAGAATGTTAATCCTTCGGGGAGAAATCATACGATTTTTAGATAGAGGTGATTACTTCCATCTGGGTGTGAATTATTTTAGTGCTGCCCCAGATGACCTCTTGTATTTAGAAGAATTTTTGTTTGAGAAAAGTATGAAAATACTATCGGAGTAGGCCGGCTTCTTTTTCTGCTCTTCTAATCGCATCTAGAAGCTCGTCTGGAATCTCAGAATCACCTGTGTTATAGATTCTCAACAGTTTGCCATGATCGATTAACTTTGTTCGGTAGTCCAAACGTTCTTTATCATTTGTTGCGTCTTTTAATCTCGAGTGGTAAAATTCGCAGGCCAACTTATGTAGATAATAGTCAGATTTTTTGATGCTCAAAGCTTTATCTAAGTGTGATTGTGCTTCCTCACGTAAGCGCTCCATCTCCTTTCGATTGTCAATACCCGATGCCATGTTGCTTGCTCTTTTAAATTGAAGAAAAGAAATTTCAAAACTATACAACCAAGCCTCAAAGTTCTTTGGATCGGAAATCCTTGTTTCTTTTGCAACTTCAGGAAGTATTTTGAAGGTATTGGGATTTTCTTTTAATTCTATTTTGTAATAGTATAACAAGAATCGCATATACTCTAAGAGAAAAATCATTTTTTCCTGTTGGTTGGAAAATCTTTCTTTATTCTTCCATGCTAGGTTAAATTCATTGGCAGCTGAAACATATCCTTCTCCATCTAACCAGTGTACTTTACCCAAAGCAAAATGCGAGTCTGGATACTTTGTGTCCAAAGAAATAGACTTTTTGTACATTCGGATTGCTTCATCCATTTTGCCTTTAGCAACAAAATAATCACCTTGCTTTTTAAACAAAACAGCTTCTTCATATTTGGTCGTGTCAAGAGGGAGTGCTGCAGATACTGGGCGGTCCTCGATCAATCTTAGGTAACCTTCCCCTCTTACCTGCCAGCCAAAAAAGGTTGTCTTAAAAACCGATTTAACAGTGATTTCTCCAACAATGTTTCCGTCTCGGTAGGTTCTGTGGTCTGAATTTTTTTCTAGCAAGTAGAGCGTTTGTCCAGGCCTTAGGCCCTTATCGCTTTGCACTTTTATGGTTACGGTATCTGGTCTAGTATCGACCTGGAGCTCTGCTGCAATTTTATGTTTATCAGCTTCAAAGTAACTAGCCTTTTCTACTCCCACGACATCACCCACAATGATCATACGACTCGGGTTAAGACTCCCTTGGCTTCGAAAGGCAAAGGCCAGCTGTCCCTCCGCCGCTTGCGCAAATAGAAAGGAAAACGGTAGGAGAAAAAAGAAAGGAATCAAGTAAGCAAAAGCTCTCACTAAGATTTCTATCGGCAAAAAAACAGAGCTAACGATTTAGATTTTTTGTTTCAGGTCTCGGCAAATTTTCAAAAAATAGGCGATTTGCTCTTCCGTAATGCCAGAGTTTAAGCTAATTCTTAAACGGGGACTTGGTACTGTGGGTGGCCGAATTGCTCTTACGTCAAAGCCCATATCCTTTAGTTTTCTAGAGAAAGTGAGTGTTTCTTCCTCATCTCGGAATAAGATAGGGATGATATGGGACTCAGTGTTCGTGAGTTCACAACCTATCTCTTTCAAGCCCGTACGTAAGGTCTGCGAGATCAGATGTAGGTGTTTTCTTTCTTTGTCTGCCCGCCTTACCAATTGCAAACTTATGCGTCCGCTGGCTGGGATTAAAGGGAGAGGAGCAGTGCTGTAGATAAAGGATCGCATACGATTTGTAAGGTACTCTTTGCCTAACCGTGTTGTGGAAATCATTCCGCCTTCTAAGCCAAAGGCTTTTCCTAGAGTATAAACTCGGAAGTCAATCTCTTTGATCTCACTTTCAGTAAGCTCCGAAAAGATCTTTCCCTTACCTTCAGGACCATAAACACCAAGAGCATGTGCTTCGTCTAACACAAGTACACATGAATATTTCTGTTTGAGAAACAAAAGTTTTTTTAAATTAGGAGAATCTCCATCCATACTGAATAAAGTCTCAGAGACTATGATCTTTCTTTTGCTTTTTTCTGAAGGAGACGCTTCGAGTTTTTCCAATTGTTCCTCGAGGTGATTACAATCTAGGTGGTGGAAGTATTTTTTCTTTGCTCCTGATATTCGGATTCCATCTAAAATAGAGGCATGGTTGAGTCGATCAGTAAAAACATAGGTTTGTGAATCTGCGATTGTATCGATTAGACCCATATTTGCTATGAATCCATTGGCTACAAAGAGTGAATCTTCTGAATGAATGAACTGTGAAAACTCAGCTTCAAAATCATCAATCTCAGTTCGATGACCCCTCACCAAACGGGCAGCTGTTGAACCTGCACCCAATTGATCCAAGTTTTGGTGCATAGCTTGCAGTAACTCTGGATGTTTTGATAAACCTAAATAATCATTGGAACAAAAATCTAAATTAGCAATTGGATATGGCTTTCTATAAAGATGTTTGGATATGATATGAGATAAATCAGATTGTATCTCTGACCAAAAATTTGCCATCTTTGTTAAAAAAAAAGAACTTCAGAAAAATGAGAAGTCCTTTTCTCAAACAGATTGCAAATCAATGAAAACCTAGAGAACTGGACTTTATGCTGACAATCATTCTCCTTATTTTTTCCAACATCTTTATGACCTTTGCCTGGTATGGGCATTTAAAATATCTAAAAAACCACCAAATGATAGCAGTGATTTTTATCTCGTGGGGGATCGCATTTTTTGAATATGTTCTGATGGTGCCTGCCAACCGTATTGGCTATACGGAATACAAATTCGCTGGCTTTCAACTTAAAATCTTACAGGAATTGATAACTCTTATCGTCTTTATTGTTTTTGCTATTTTTGTTCTTGGAGAAAAGATTAAATGGAATTACATCGTTAGCTTTATTTGTTTATTCTTAGCTGTCCTCTTTGCCTTTGCCTTCAACAATGAATCAAACAGCTAACAAAAAATCCACAAGCTGAGAGGCAAGTTGCTCCTTGGGGAGTGGGCCTATTTCTTTTTGTGGTCCCAAAGCATTAAAAATTGTAATCGTGGAATCAGCTTCACCAAAGCCTTTCCCCTGACCTACATAATTGCCAACTATCCATTGGATGTTCTTTTTTTTAATTTTTCCTAGAGCGTGCTCCTTTAACAATTGGGTCTCAGCCGCAAAACCAACCCTCAGTACATTCTGTAGGTTTTGGCTGTTCACATATTCAGATGCTTGCATCAAAATATCTGGATTTTCTTCAAGCTCGAGTAGTAAACCTTTCTTTGTGCCAGAGGAATTTTCTTTTTTGATCTTGTGCTCTGCCGTCATGATCGGCCGAAAGTCTGCAGGAGCCGCAGCCATGATTAGCAGGCTATCATGTGTGAGCTCTGTCAACACCTGGTCTCGCATTTGTATCGTGGTTTCGACAGATAGATTCTTTGCACCAGGAACTTTAGAATATGCCTCCATGGTGATCCCATGGATATAAACAACTTCTGGGATGTTTTTTGTTAGGCAATGTTTTGCAATGTGAAAACCCATCTTTCCAGAAGAGGCATTGGATATATAACGGACAGGGTCGATCCACTCACGCGTAGGGCCAGATGTTATGATGATTTTTTTAAAGGATGCCATCAACTAATCTGTTTTTGGTGCAAGGATATGATTTCTGATTCTATCTGCTCGATACTTGCTAGTTTTCCATAACCTTCATCGCCACAGACGACAATGCCTTTATCTGGACGTACAATATGCACACCGTCTGATTCCAAAATTTTTAAATTTCGTTGGACAGCTGGATGCATATACATCCCAGGATTCATAGATGGAGCGATGAGCACCGGACTTGTGTTGGCCAAATACGTGGAAGTAACTAAATCATCCGCAATACCATTTGCTAATTTGCCTATAATGTTTGCGGATGCAGGTACAACAGCAAACACAGAAGCAATATTTTTGATTTCTATATGAGCCATGCCAGTATCAAACTCATCAATCCTTACTTCTTTGCCTGTAAGGGCTTCAAATGTAATTTTGCCCACAAATTCAGTTGCATGTTTTGTCATGATCACGCGAACAGGTAAAGATTTTTTAGAGAGACTTCTCACTAAATCACAAGTTTTATAGGCCGCAATTGACCCACTAACAGCAATTATGATTTCTTTTGTCATGATCAGCGATCCTCCAAAGAAGATTCTCTCTCAACCTCGGATTCTTCTTCCTGTGAGATATCACCCTTCGGTGTAAAGGAAATGGATACAATTTTGTTTCCTTCCATTTTCTTTACCTTTAAAGTACCACGTTTGATTTTTATGGTACTGCCTTCTTTTGGCATGTCCTCATTTTTATCCAAGAAAAAACCTGCTATGGTCCTCACCTCTTGCAAATCGTCAGGCTCCTCGCCTTCCAATATATACATGAGACTGTCGATTTCAGTTTCGCCATCCAAAACAATTGTTTTAGATTTTTTGACAAGCGGCACATCATTTTCATCAGTATCTGTCTCATCGCGAATTTCACCAAAAAATTCTTCGATGATATCTTCCAAAGTCAAAAGCCCCGCTACACCACCATATTCATCGATCACAATGGCCATGTGTTGTTTTTTCTCTCGGAGTTTCTTCATGACTCTTTCGATAGACATTGATTCTGGAACTAGAGCAAAATGCTTTTCCATAATCGCTGTTATCTTTTCTTTTTTACCTTTACTGGTCATGTGTTCTGCTTGCCACTTCAAGTACTTTTGAACATGAACAATGCCCGTAATTTTATCTAAAGTTTGGTCATAAACTGGATATCGAGAGAAATTGTGTTCCGCAATCAGAGGCAACATTTTATCAATTGTAGAATCTTGCGAAATACCAACTATGGAAAGCCTATGCGTCATTACATCTTTTGCAGTGTGTTCTGAAAAATCAAAGGTCTTCTGGATTAAACGCATCTCTTCATTATCAATACGTCCCTGTTTCCTTTGCTCCTCGATAATGATCATAAGTTCTTCCGCAGAATGAACATATTTATCTCCTGTCCTTTGCAGTCGAAACAATGTGAGCACTCCACCAGACAGCCGATTCATGACGAAGGTCACCGGGAAAAAAAGATAATAAAAAACCCACATCGGAAATGCAACACCCAGGGCAATACTTTCTGTATTTTGAATCGCGAGGGTCTTTGGAACAAGCTCACCTAGGATTACGTGAAAAAGAGTAATAAATCCAAATGCAAAAGCTATCGCTATGCTATGAATTGTAACGGGATCAACAGGAAACTGAAAGAGTAAAAAAGTATTGATGATGATTCTGCTAAAAATCTCTTCCCCAATCCAACCTAACAAAAGACTAGCGATCGTTATCCCAACCTGACAAACAGATAACATATCATCTAGTTTGGTGATAGCCTTTTTTGTGAGCAAGGCCATGGAACGATTTTCTTTCACTAGCTCTTCCAAACGGGAGGGCCTAAGCGAAACCATTGCAAATTCAGCCGCTACAAAGAAGCCGTTAATGAAGACAAGTGAGAGGATGAGGAAAATGCCTAAAAATTCCACAAAACACCAGAGGGGATAGATGCGACAAAAGAAATGAAGTGATAACTATGGGGGTCCATTGAGGATCTAGAAACCTTCCTCCTTAGAAGGCGGATTAGACATAGAATTGTATCCTAGCACCCGATTGTCAGCATCATTTTTTGGAAATTCTCAGCCTCTAAGGCCAGAGTTCCCAATTTATGTCAGATATTACAGAGGAGACTGCGTAAACAAAATCCCCTCATCTTTTGATCGAAAGAATTCTGAATAGGCATTTGGGCTGGTGTAATCTGCATACCTCCATTTAGGTTGGTACAAGATCCATCTGGTTCCCGAATGTAACCAAAACCTCAGCCAATCCAAATGTGTTGCGGGCTCCTCCCAAAAGGATTTTCCCAAAACCGTTTGTGAATAAAAAATAGTTTTCGGTACGGTGCGGTAATCTATCCGACGGTACATTCTAAACAAAGATATCTCATCCCAATTCCCTTCACTGGATTTACAAGACCAGGTTCGGTCAATGCCTAGGTCCGTATTTTTATTGCTGGAAACAAAGTCCCAAAGGTGGGCCCTCTCTTTATCTTTCAAAATCCTTGAGCCTTCAAAGTACGCTTTGTCCACCAACTGTACTGTCCCACTTGGGAATTGGGAAGCAGAGAAAGGACAATTCCAAGAGACAATGCTTTGTGGTTTTATAATCTCCATCGATGGGAAAAGAAAGACAAAGGAACTGATTTGTTTCTCACCAAAATCCTTTTTTAGGGATTTGAGTGTGATCAATCCTTCATAGTTTCCGTAGAATTGGATCTGTTCTGCATCCTTTACTGAGGTGGTCATCTCTCGAACTGCTTCTAAAACTTCAAAACTGTCTGAACGATTGTTTCGAATCTCTTTCCATACCAAGGCATTTTTCTTTGCTTCCTTTGGTTGGTATAAAAAAACAAAAAGCGAATCTCGAAAAGGCATAACGAACACAGCTGGCACTTTTGCAGAATCGAGTGCTTTGTGTACGGATTCTTCGTCCATTTTTGTTAGATAAGCCGATTCAGTTATGCGTGATTCAACATAGGTGGAATCAAAAAATTTTGACTCTCTCGGCGATTGAAATCCAGAAAGATACTTAAACTGATTGTCCATAAATCGGACTTGAGCTATGGCAAATGGCTTTGTTTGTGAGGACAGTTGAGATCGGATTTGGTTCCATTTATATAGGCTATCCAAAAGAGACCATGCGTCATTTTCATCTTTTAGAAATTGTGTGGCCTGCTCCCAAAATAGCTCTGTTGTGAATTGAATAGCACGGTAGTTTCGAATAAAGAATATATCTTCATATGCTGCCGTATTTTGATAATCCAACAATGCCTCTTTGATATTTCCTGATATGGGACCTCTTTTTCCGGAAGCTGAATGGGCAAACACGAAACCGAAATTACGGATGAACTCAGATCCAAGGTATCGATTTTCATCGTTTAAGATGCCTCGACTTTTAGTTAGCTCAATTGTTGAACGTCTGTATTCTCTTCGAAGGATTTGAGTATAGCCTTGTAGAATCGTGGCCATATATTCAATTTTACGCCAACCTTTGCCCTGGGCCATATAAATGATCTCATCTGTTATGCGAGATGCTAATTCAGGGTTTTGTTCTGCTAAAAATTGTGCAGTTCTTAATTTTGGCCAGAGATCATCCTCACCTAACTTTTCAGGATCTTGGATTTTTTGGAGTGCTTTGATGGCCGCCTCTGTTCCTTGCTGTTTCCAAACTGTAACGGAAATCAAGTCTTTCGCGCCAGATATACTAAGTGGCTCATTCAAAATAGGATGGAGTACGTTGTTTGACCAGTTTCCAAAATCCAACTTTAAATAATACGAGAGGGATTTTTTATAATCCTTTTGCAAATAAGACAGAACACCTAATTTTACATAGATTCTATTAGTAAAGGAAGACTTCTTGCCTTTGGTTACATTTAGATATTGGTTTAAAGATTCTTCTGCCGCGGAATAATCAGAAGCAAGGACTTGAAAAAAAGACAATCTTTCCAATGAATTTTCGCCGATCTGGCCATCACTCGTATACTCCAGATCCATCATCATCTTTTGGAAATAAATTGCCTCTTTTGCGAAACCTAAAAATGCAAACTTAGAGGGAAGATCCTCATCAATACGATCCAGTAATGGAATCCATTCTAAATATGGATCTTCAAAAAATGGCGAGGACACTCGAATGATATTCACATAATGTTTGTGCATATCCTTTTCCTTGCCATTCGGAATATCGATATAGTATTGCATCCGAAATACTCGGCAAAGCGAGTAGTATGGTTTGTTCTTGGAACAGTCCATGCGGATCATAGATTTTTTTTCATCTTCACCTGACAAAAATAGATTTGTCCGCATATTTTTTGCTAAATTGCGAAAGTAAGTATTTGCTTCTTTTTGGATATAAGTATCTAAAATTTTCTCTGCCTGAGCTTCATCACCTTGCGCCTGCTTCCATAAAGATGTGAGCAGAGCATCTGCGAAGGCGAAATCACCTTTTTTGCTTCGAAGTTCATACAGAATGTTCGCCATTCCAACTTTGTCTTTTTTTCTAAGATAAACTTCACCTAACATAAGATAGTAGTCTATCTCATAGTTGGCGGGAAGAGCATTTGGGATCTTAAAACGAAAACCATCGCGAGAAGAGTTGGTCTCAATTCCTGCGATCATCAAATTTGCAGATTGAGAGGAAACAGACCATCCATGGAATCGCTTCGACTCTGCAGACAAACCAAGGGAGCCAAAGAGAAGGCAAGAGAAACAAAACAGGATCCTAAGCCAAACCATCACTGCATCAATCTTTCAGAAGAAAGCAAATTGGTCAAGTGACATAAGTCTAAGGTTTGCATTTCTGCTTCCCCCGTGCAAAACTGGCAGAAACTTCCCTTCTAGGCACTCGATATGTTACTCTCACTTTCAAAAGTTTCCAAAACCATCGGCGAAAAGGTACTCTTTCAAAACCTTGATTTCGGGATTTCTGAGGGAGAAAAATGTGCCATCGTCGGAGTCAATGGTTCGGGTAAGTCCACACTTTTGCGCTGCATATTAAAACAAGAAGAACCAGACGGAGGCCAGATCATAGCAAATCGAGAACTGAAAATATCTCTTCTCGAACAAAATCCGAAATTTAAGCCCGAGGAGAAAATTTTAGATCATATCTACCAAGGCGGCGGTGCTTTGATCCGCCTAATCCATGATTATACGGAAGCCTGCCAAAGATTAGAATCTGCCACGGAGAAAGACTTAGAGACCTATACTTTTTTAATGTCTGAGATGGACCGCCTCTCTGCTTGGGAATTTGAAACTCAAATTAAAAACATATTACGCGAATTAGGTGTACCAAATTTAAATCTACAGATGAAAGACTTATCCGGCGGGATGTTGAAAAAAGTTGAGTTAGCAAAATCCTTGATAGAAGAATGCAATCTTTTGATTTTAGATGAACCTACAAACCATCTGGATGTGGAAGCAATTCTTTGGCTTGAGGATTTTTTGGCCAACACTGACAAAGCTGTCCTACTGATCACACATGACCGTTATTTTTTGGATCGAGTTGTAGATAAAATTTTAGAAATCCACCAAGGCAAACATTATCTTTATGATGGAAACTACTCAATATACCTTCAGCGCAAAGCAGAGAGAGAGGAAACACTCATCAAACAGGAAGAGAAAATCAAACAACACCTCAAACAGGAGCTGAAATGGCTAAAGCGACAACCAAAGGCCAGGACAACAAAACAAAAGGCTCGGATTGATAGAGCAGAAGAGCTTGGCCAAAGAGAAAAATTTGAACTACAAAAAGAGTTAGAACTCATTGTCATCAATAAAAGGCAAGGAAAGACAATTCTCGAAATCCAAAACCTGCAAAAATCCTTTTCCGAAAAAAAGCTCATCCAAAACTTTTCCTATGTATTCAAAGCTAAAGAGAGGTTAGGTGTTGTTGGCAAAAACGGAGTTGGTAAATCCACTTTACTAAATTTGATCGCTGGAAGGTTAAGCCCAGACCAAGGAATGATCAAACCAGGTTTGAATACAAAAATTGGCTACTTTGACCAGACAAGCAAAGAACTCCCGGAACAAAAAACGGTTTTAGCTTACATCAAAGAGACTGCAGGAGAGATGATTGAAAGTGAGAATGGAGAAAAGCTTACTGCATCCAAAGTACTGGAAAGATTTCTCTTCGATGGTAAGTTACAGCATACACCCATTTACAAATTGTCAGGTGGAGAAAAACGAAGGCTGTATCTTGTGCAAGTCTTAATGATTGGGCCAAATTTTTTGATCCTAGATGAGCCAACCAATGATTTGGATATCCAAACGCTTTCTATCTTGGAAACATTTTTGGAAGATTTTCCAGGAACTGTGCTAACTGTGTCACACGATCGTTATTTTATGGATCGTGTGGCAGAAAGTTTGCTGGTATTTGAAGAAGAGGGACACATCCGCAACTTTACTGGCTCATACACTTCATTTTTAGAATCCAAAAAGAATGTTGAGCCAACGCCCAAGGAAAAACCTAACAAAAATATAAACGTAAAAGTTTCTAATAAAAAAGAGAAGGAACGTAAAAATTTAGAAAAAGATATTGAAATATTAGAAAAGTCTAAAAAGGATTTAGAAAAGAGCTTAGAAGAGTTTATGAGTGATCATACCAAGCTTGCAGAAATAGATAAACTCATCCAGGACTTGAATGCTAAAATTGAAGAAAAATATGCAGAATGGGATACCCTATCCGGTTAGATTCTATACCGTCTTTTTTGTTTTACATTTATGTACTTTTTGTACGGTAGATTTGAACAACCAAGGTGATCCAAATTCAGATTCCTTTTGGAAAGCCCGCCTCTTAGAATGTATTTTGACAGCTCCCAATTGTGGGAGGGGCTTTGAACTTTTAGCCTTAAGTCCCATCGATGGGAGCCAAGGCGTTCCGGCAGGCATACCGATCCGTGCCACTTATTCAAGCCTTGTAAATACGAGTACCTTCACCATGCAGTCCGAAAACGGACCTTGCACTGGCAATTTTCAACTATCAAAAGATAATTTTGCGAGTTGTTTGGGTGGAACTATTGATGCTTCCAAAAATCCGACTATTGAAGTTTACCCAAACCCAGGAAATGTCTGTGTTTCCAATACTGGATTTAAGATTAAGATGTTAGGTGATATTTCAGGCCTGAATGGTAGCAAACAAGGGAAAGAAGTTCTATATACCAGAGGTTACGATACTGGTGAGCCAAAACTTGTCGATTCTCCTGCTGCGATCACATCACTTCGCCAAATTGAATTATTTTGTAATCAATTATTCATCGCTGGGAATTTTAAAGGCATCGGGTATTTCGAACCCTTTCTCTCTATACTCCCCAAAACGGGTCTTAACCGAGGCCAAACGACAGTTGTCCCAAATAGCTCCGTGTATACGATTGCTCCAGATCCTAATGGAGGCTTATGGATAGGAGGGAACTTTACCTCGATTACAGACAAAGGAGTTTCTTCCACAAGAACATACATTGCCAAAGTGTTACCTGATGGTTCTCTGTCTCCTATCTCTTTTACAGTAGATGCAGCTATCAACAAACTCTTGGTTGTTGGATCAAAGCTTTTGGTGGGAGGAAACTTCACAACCTTTGGAGGCTTTGCACGGAATCGCTTGGCAGAGATTGATTTAAATTCAAACACAGTTACCTCTTGGGCGCCAAATCCAAACCAATCCGTTGTTGATATACAAATTTTCAACAACCAAATTTATGTTCTATTGGGTGCTCTAGCAACTTGTGGGGCAAATACACATAACTCAGGACTCGTTTGTCGACTTAATCTTGGATCTTCCAATGCAGATACGAGCTTTGCTGCAACAGATTACAACAACGTAGAAATTCCAAAAAGCTTTGTGGTAACGAATTTTGGGGTCTTTGTTGCAGCCGATGATCAATTCAATACAAACTATGGAATTGGAAAATACAACCTCTCTAACGGCACCTTAGATCTCAGTTTCAATCCTTTCCAATCAGGATTTTCGGCGCAAGCCCTTGCCATTTCTGGGAATGTTCTGTATGCAAGTGGAAATTTCACGACGGCCTTTGGACAAAACCGAACCAATTTTTTTGCCTATGATTTGAGTAGTTCAACACTTCTATCCGACGATCCGTTCATTAGGAGCAACCAATTAGGTGGGTCTACACTTGCCGATTCACTACTAATCAAAGATGGTCAATTGTTATTTTTAGGCGCAAACTTAACCTACGTTAAATCCGATAATACTGCGGTATTTTCATTTTTAAAGTATGATATACAAAACAGACGGATAGACGAATCCACAAGTATCAACGCCAATGGAAGGATATATGACCTTATCTCAACAGACACTAGTTTTATCATCGTCGGTGACTTTTTGTATCCTAGACTTCATCCCACTTTAAATTTTGGGGCCATAGATATATCCACAGGAATCGCTGATCCGAACGTGACTGTCAATTTGAGTTCTGAGCTTTACTCTCTTCTACGAGTGGACAACAGAGTATTTTTTGGCGGAGGGTTCCAAAAGGTAAATGGCGAAACAAAACCAATGTTAGCTGCATGGAATATCAAAGAAAGAAAATTAGATCCTTGGAACGGAAATTTTGCCATCACTGGCTCCAATTTTGTGACTGGTCTTTATCAGGCTGATGGACAATTGTATGCAGGAGGTAATTTTGCAACAGTCGGTGGAGAAACCCATACAAATGTTGTGAAGTTTAATCTTGAGACAGCGAAGGTTGACTCCCTTTTCACTGCCACGGCCAATACCAATGTCCGCTCTTTCTTTAAGACCACAAACAATGAACTCTACATCTCGGGAGATTTTACCAATCTGAATGGTTTGGGAGATAGAGCCTATCTAGGTGTTGTCAATCCGAGTACTGGTGTTGCCCTGTCTCAGGTGTATACGATTAACCAACCCGTCTACGGGATCAAAGCAGGTCCCGACCAAAAGCTCTTCGTATTCGGAAATTATACGAATATATTAGGTAGCGCGAGGAATGGTCTGGCTTCCATTACTGTTGGCACTACAACCTTGAGAACCACAAATATCCCGATCACAACGGGCCCTTCCCTCTATGGATTTTTAGTGGATGGGCAAGACATCTACTTTGGTGGAACCTCCATCACCACAGTCAATGGGAACACTCGCGCAAACTTTGCCCACGTGACTGTTCGTTCTGATGATACCTTCGTTGTAAATCCTCTCACCTTAAATGCAAACGGTGAAGTGAGGAGCATCCAAAAGTCGGGTTCCTATTTATTTTTAGGTGGTGTCTTTACAACAATCAACGGTTCCTTTGCAAGAGGTGTCTATATGCATAAATTAAGCCAATAACCTGTAAAAGTCTCGACTCTGCCTTCAACTTGTGATAGGCTATGCCACGTGAAAATTTTCCTCCAACCGAAGGCACTGTTTTGGACTGCACTTCTCACATTCGGTTATGTCATATTTTCCAAAATAGGCTTTCAACTAGCCTTTTTAAACAGCCAAGTTTCTCCTGTCTGGCCTCCGGAAGGCATGGCACTGACAGCCCTTCTCCTGCTCGGTAAAATTTCTATCCCTGGGATTTTTCTAGGAGCAAGTCTTGCCAACTACCTAAACAACCCCCATCTGCCGACTGCGCTTTTGATCGGGATTGGGAATACCTTAAGTTCTTCTCTCACCTATTATTTGTTAGTGCGACTGACAGGACAAAGAGATATTCTATATTCAACGAGAGGACTCCTTTATTTTTTAACCTTTTGCACGATACCTGGTTCTCTTTTGTCGGCAGGCATCGGAGTGACTAGTCTTCTCGTCTATGGATTTTTACCCTACGAAGTGTATTGGAATGTGCTCTTCACTTGGTTTTCTGGAGAAATGCAAGGTTTTCTAATCGTAGCACCTTTGTTATATGTTTGGCTAAACCCTGAAGAGGAAATGAAAGTCCGATGGTACAAAAAAATTGAACTTTTTCTTTGGTGTGTGTTGGTTTATCTTTCGGGCCGAATCGCATTCTCCGATGAATTGCCATTACTATTTTTGCCCATTCCTTTTGTTATTTTAACAAGTCTGCGCTTCCAACAATATGGAGCAACTTTATCAGGTGCAGTTCTTTCTTTCACAGCCGTTGTTCAAACAATCCAGGGCATAGGCGTCTTTGCTCGGAAAAGTGAAGGTTCCATATCCATCAATGATTCCCTGATCTTTTTAGATGCGTTTCTCTTCAGCGTAAATGGGATTGCCTTCTTTTTGGTAACTGCATCGAAAGAAAGAGAGCGCGCTCAAAAACATGCCCTCGAATCTCTTGAAATTTTAAATCGCTTGAAAGAAATAGCAAATGAGGAACTTGAGAGAAAAGTTACAGAACGTACTCTGGTGATTGAAGCACAAAAAGCGGAAATCGATAAACAATTAGACATTGCGAAACGGATCCAAGAATCTCTTTTCCCTGCAAAACCAAGCGATTTAGAAAATATTGAAATCAGTTTTCGAAATGTTCCTATGATGAAAGTGGGAGGAGATCTTTTCGATATCATATGGAACAAACAAGACAAAGAAATTGGAGTGTTTATAGCAGATGTTTCCGGACATGGGATACCCGCTGCCTTTTTGTCTGCTTTGATGAAGATGGCATTGGACCATTGGAGAAGACATCCCAAGGAAGTAATAGAAAGCTTGGAACACATTCGCACACAACTTTCAAGCAATTTAAAGGATCATTTTATTACTGCTAGTATGGCTCATATTGATTTAGATACTGGCAAGTTAATATTTGCACGTGCTGGACACTTCCCTTTATACATCATAAAAAAGGATGGAAGCCTCATCTCTCTGCGTCCGACAGGTAGATTGATAACTCCTTTCTTTCCATTGCTCGCAAAATCAGAACAATATGAATTAGAATCCGGTGATTTGATCGTGCTCCTTACCGATGGTTTAACAGAAGCCTCACCACAAGAAGATGCAAAGATGTTTGGGGAAGAAAATTTCCTTCAAATCATAACAGAAAAAAGAAAAGAAAGTTTGGATGATATTCGCAATTATGTATTTCAAAAGGTGCTTGATTATTCCGGAGGTATAGACCAAATCCAAGATGATTTAACTCTTGTCTTGATGAGATATAGTCGAGCTTAATAAAAAAATGTATACCGTAAGTCAACTCTCATCTGGTTTTTATCTTGCGACCTGATGTGCAGATTTGGCTCTTCATATCTAAATCCCATTTGAAAGTTGTTCGATTGGTTAAGGTCTTTTGACTGATGCGAATACCCAGTATAAAGAATATGAAGTAAAGAACCTAAGTAGACTATACCCATAAGGTTTATGGATTGCCTTACTTTATTTTCCCTTTCTTCTAATTTAGAAAGTGCAATCTCTTCAATAATACTTGTCGTGAAAAAGGGGATTTGGTTCCCAGAGGGATCGAGTGCTCGGATGGCTTGCCAATTCTCTTGGTTGCTCTTAAAATCAATGTAATCTAAACGATACTCTCTGTACTCTCGAAGCGTATTGAAAGCAAATAAACCAAAAATCGACATATAAGCATAGGCTGTTTTCTTTTCTCCTATGTAGTAATGACCCCATCCAGGCAGCAAGGCTTGCCGCCAAAACATTGGCCATATATTCTTTTTCAAATCATCTACAGGTTTTGCCGTCTCGGATACATGCGTCTCCGCTCTAGGATCCTCCCAAGTGGCTGTTTGTTTTCCCACTATGGGAACCTCGATTGGATCAAAATTAGGATTTTCTAATGTAACTTTATAATTCTTTTTCCTATCAACTTGCTCCTGGTTAATTGAAACTACACTGACCTTGCCATCGCGACTTGTTTGGATCTCTGCGGGTATTTTTTTCCCATCCTGAATGACAAAAGCTTTGGTGCCCTCGTAGATGTTTTCTCCATTAAAAGTGATCTTGTCTACATTTCCTTCCGATTGCACTTCTGAAGTGGCACTGGTCACAATAGGCAGTGCCACAGGGCGAATTTCGAGCTCGTTCCAACCCGACCACTTTTCAATTTTTTTGAATTTGTTTAGGACGGCGACTCGGTATAGGTACTTTCCTTTGCTTAATTTTATGCGGACACTTGGCTCTTTTGCATTTTCAAATATGGTTTTTCCATTTGCATCTTTAATCTCGATCGTATAACCAAACGCAGATTCTATGGGTGCCCATTTTATGACATGGTATGCCTCTGCCCCAAGATTTGTGGCAAAAATACACAAAATTAGCAGTATTTTGGATAGCAAACTCATGTGAATCAAATGTAAGGATACATTGACTAAGTCTCTGGATTTCCGTTTTTTAGCGAGAATGATTTAGAGAAATTTTGCTATGATTTAGAAATAAAAATTCAATCTTATGTCAGCTCTAACTTGGTTCCAGTCGAGAGGGCGAAAGCTATAGACTTGATCATCGGGTCTGATCCCAAAGAAAAAAGAGGTTTCACCGCCACCAATATACCGTTTTAGGTGAGCCGATAGCATAATATGCAAAATGGAAGTAGCATAGATTGCTCCAACTGCGCTTAGAGATCGATTCACACGCGCTTCTCGGTCTTCAATCTTTTGCGTTTTCGTATCCATCAAAATTAAAAAGAAAGGGCTGCTTGGGTCTAAAAGAAAGCCGCCCTCACTTAAATCTTTTTCTGTCCGATAGCTGGATGACTCTTTCCGATAAAGATAATTCTGGTAGGCTAAATTGCTTAAACTAGCAGCCATTAAACTATAATAAAAATAAGCCGTCTTATGATCTCCTACCGCATCGTGTCCCCAACCAGGCAAAAGGATTTGTCTACCCAACATTTCCCAAAATGTCAACTTCCGAGTTCCTAAAGAATTTTTCGTACCAGTATAGAGAATATGCAGTAATGCTGTTGAATAAACCGCTCCTACGCCTACAAGGGATTGGTTCACTCTTTGTTTTTGTTCTTCCAGCCGCGATTCTCTTGTATCCATATAGAATAAAACGGCTGGTTGGAATGGTTCTGTTGCAAAGCGTAGGCCTTCTGAAATATCTTCTGCCGTTCGAAAACTACCTTCTCTGCGAACCAAACGGGACTCTTGTACGCCTAAATTGATGAGAGAGCCTCCCAATAGACCATAGTAAACATAGGATGTCTTTTCATGCCCCGCATATTGATGGCCCCAACCGGGTAGTACGGCTTGTCTCCACAGCATAGACCAAAGTGATTTTCCTGACTCCGGAGAAAAATCTTGGTCTTCTTTTTTTTCTAGTGTGAGCTTTCCTTCCGTATCCTTTTTCTCAACAAGTTCTCCAGGTATCAGAACCTCTATGGGTTCATACTTTGCGTTTGTCAAAACTACCTTATGATCTTTTGTTGGATCAACTAACTTCCGATCAACGATAACTATACTTGTCTTGCCATCTTGAGTTGTTTCAACTTTGGCTGGAATTTTTTTTCCGTTTTGAATCACAAATGCTTTTGTGCCTTCATAGACATTTTCACTTGTAAAGTATATCTTTTCTTTTCCACCTTCTGTTGTGACACGGGAACTGTCCTCGTCAACGACAGGAGCCGCGAGAGATTTCACTTCTAGATCATGCCACTCAGACCATTTTTCAACCGCGCTTAATTTATTTAATACACCTACACGGTATTGGTAGACCCCTTTGTTCATTTTTAAAGTGACTTCGGGTTTCTTTGTTTTATAATTTGTGACTTGTCCCTTTGGGTCCTTAAGTTCAACTGAATACGCAGATGCTGATGGAATTCCTTTCCAACGAATGGTGTGAAACGACTCTGCAAAGATAAATTGAGGTGCAAGCCCAATCAGAATGACTAGTAATCTAATCTTCTTCATATTGAACATCCGGTGATAAAATCTCAATATCCTCTTTGATCGCATCTAGTTCTATTTTAAAGGTTCCGGAGGTTTCCGGTCCATTCTCCTGATCGGTCAATGGACTCACTGCCCATCGAAAGGTCTTTCTATCTAATAAATCTAATTTACTAAATCGGAAGTCAGACTTGGAAACCGTAGTATTATAAATTTCCTTTTTGTTGTCATAAAGGCTAAACTTATACTTTTTAATACCTGGGATAGGACTCCATTTAAATAATATCTCATTTGATTTTGAAATATTGATAGATTGTGCCTCTAGTGGTAGAAGTAAAGTGACAGAACGTACGTCCTGAACATCATTTTCTCCTTTAATCTCTTTTCCTTCTAGGATGAACTTGGAGCGTGTTTCTTTACTTTTTTCTCCACTACTTGCAATGCCAAGAACAGACCATTCCATGGGACCAGAAAAAGATTCAATTTCTTTTATATCCAATTTATACTCATTGCTCGTGAGTATTTTGGAATGAATCTCTTTTGTCTGGTCGCCGTCTTTTACAAACAGTTTGAACTCATAGCTACTGGTATTGCCCTTACTCCATTGGAAAAGAAGTGGGGCCTGTGCTAGTTTGACTTTTGCATTCACTTTTGGCGCGAATAAACGAATCGGTTCTGGTGCATATCGTACGGAAAAATTAGAAACATTGGAATTTAGATAGCTCTCGGAAGAATTGGAAAGCAAAGCTACCTTCCAATAAAAGGTTCCGTCTCCAATTTCCTTTATCACTAATCGATGATTTTCTGTAGAACTTGTTTTGATGACCTTCTTAAAGTCAGGATCTTCTGCAATTAGCAATTGGTATTTCCCTTTGATGGGAAGTTTTTCCCAAGAGAAGACCAAGCCCTTCTCTTTCAAATCCACGTCAGAGAGACTTATGTTTGGTTCAGGAGAAAACGTTTTGATCGAATTAATATCTTTTACCTCAAAGTTAGAAACTTGAGACAAATCGGTATCTTGCCCATCTTTTGTTTTTCCAAGAACACGCCAATAGTAAATCCCAGCCGATAAACTTTCTTTGAGTTCAAGGAAGTTGGAGTTGAGAGATTTTTTTTGCAAAATGGAATCAAATTTTAAATCTTTGGACAATTGGAATTCATATCCCGAAAGACTTTGGTCTCCAGACCAGTTGAAAAAGAGACCCTTTTTTTCCATTAAGATCGAATATACCACTGACTTGGGAGAAGGGTTAAATAAAACTGGTGGTTTCGCTTTTTTTGGATCAGTAATTTCAAAACTTTGAATATTCGAATATAAGAATTCATAAGAACCAGAACCAGTTGGGAGATTTGCACCAACTCGCCAATAGAATTTCCCTTTAGGTATTTCCATCGAAAGATAATTTACCTTTGTAACAGATGATTTCAGATTCGAATTAAAATCTGGGCTTGGGGAAACATCTAATCGATAATTGGAAGCGAGATCATTCTTTGTCCACGAAAAACTTACGTATGCATTTTCTACGGGAACTGCAAGAGTATATTCTTTGGAAGGTGAAACGAGTGTAACTGATTTGTTTTGGTAAATGGTAACTTTACGAGTAGGGCTTAAGTCATTGCCCGCAGAAATTCGCCAGTAGTATGTGCCCTCTTTCAAAGGAAGAGAGACTTGTTTGTCATTTGTCTTTTTGCTTTGTAGCCCTGTTTTAAAATCGGAAGAGGACGCGATTTGAAAGGTTACAGTTTGTACATTTGTATCCTTTGAAAATTCGAATGATACAGGAAAAGTATTGGATTGAGAAAAATAGCGAGTATTATCCGCAGGACTAACGAGCTTTAATTCAACTTTTTTGATCTCTAATTTGCCATTGTCTGCTCCCAATGAAGCCTTCTGGTCTTGGCCAATCTTTTGTCCACTCCCTCCAAAGGAAAAAATCTCAGCGACACCTTTTTCAACCGTTACATCCAATCCTTTATTCTCAGTCTTGGATAACTTAACGTCCCCGGCTCCAACAGCCACGGAACTATCGCCAGATTTAATTCGTAGATTAGAACTCCCTGTTGCCCCTTCTGTTTTGGCGGAAACGGAACCATAGGCGAAGTCGATATCCGTTTTTTCGTCCTCCAAGTTGAGAAGGATCATACTGTTTTCACTCAAATTGATTTTGGTACCATCATTCAATGTGATTTCTGCATCTGCTTCCGAAGTCGTTCGAATGGAATCCCGATTTCTGAGAGGAAAGTCTTTTTCTAAATCCTCCCATACGACATGGCTTGCATACTTTCTCTGTACTGTTTTGTTCTTAAAGGTAATGGTTCCAATGACCTTTTCCCCTTCTACGTTGATCCTTTGGTTAAAGTCTTGGTAGAGCAAAAAAGAAAGAAAACATAGCACTGTTATCTGAAATAGAATCCAAAGTTTTTCGCTGAGACTGAATGCCATAATTATTTGTGAGTCCTAGTAAATACTCCATCCCATCCAGATGCAGGTGGGGATTCTTTGTACTCTTCACAGCGCTCAATTAACATTAGAGCTGCCTTATCTTTACCAAATTTTTGCGCCTTGATTTTAATGGCTTCGTTTAAGGTTGTAATTGCTTTTGCAAAATTCTTTTTTAAATAAAGTTCAAACCCTTTTTCATACGCTTCAGCACTTTCTTTGATGATCGGATCGACTTCCGAATGTGAGGCAATGAGCTCAAACAATTGCACCGGCTCATTTTTTCCTTTCACTCGCACTAAATCAAGACGTCTTGTGAATAGTTCAGATTCAATTCTAGATTTTGTGGATTCACTGATAAGAATGTTAACACCGTAATCCTTTCCCGCTGCTTCTAAACGCGCTGCTAAGTTCACCGTATCGCCCATCATAGTATAAGAGGCCAAAGCGTCTGTCCCCATGAAACCAACTTTAGCTGGTCCTGTATTGAGACCAATCCGTGCATCCATGACCCGAGCTTCTTCCGTATATAACTGATTTGCTGTCCAATAAGCTCGCAAATCATTCAATTTGCGAATCATATCTATAGATGCCTTTGCAGCCTTCAAAGGGTGATTGTCTACATCTACTGGTGCATTGAAAATCCCCACAATCGCATCACCTATGTACTTATCTAGAACTCCATCATATTGTTTTAATATGATGGTCATAGCAGATAAGTATTCATTTAACAAAGCCGCCAAATCTTCTGACTTTAACTGCTCACTGATGGTGGAAAAGCCTGCAACATCCGAAAAGAATGCAGTAATTTGTTTTTCGCTACCACGTTTAAGCGCAGCCATATCAATCATTGCTTCTTGCACAACTGTTGGATCGATCATGTTTCCAAGGATACTTTTCACCTTTTCCCTTTCTTCCAAGCCTTGCGCCATGCCTATGAATGAGTTGGTCAAGACACCTACTTCATCTCGGGTAGACGGACGGATTTTTACATGGAAGTCACCACCTTCAATTTGTTTTGTGGCAGAAACAAGTCGGATGATAGGAGCCGAAATGGTTCGGGAAAAGAAAAATACTATGATGACGGATACATTTAAAATAATGAGAAGTATGTAGATATTTCTTCTCTGGATATTGTAGACAGCTAAAAATGCATCATCCTCCTTTACGGTTGACACAACTCCAAGTCCAGCAAGGCCCATTTTTTTATATGAACCTAAGTAGAACTCACTCTCACGTTCATACCGTGTTTGGCCATTGTCTACCTTACTTTCCAATAAGGATTTCACAATCGGGAACTCTAACATACTCTTTCCAGCTAAAACTGCATCTCGATCAGGGTGAGCAAGTAGGTCCGCTTTTTCATTGATCAAATAAGTGGTTGTGATCCCGGATGACTGGAATGCTTTCAAAAAATTTGCCGCATCCATGTAGAGAAGTACTAACTGACTCTGGCCAGGCCTTCCGTAAGGTATGCTCAATCCCAAACAGGGACTTAAACAACTAGGGCTAACATTGAGCACAACCGTAGCTCCATCGGCTGATCTTCCAAATTCATCTCCGAACACACTGTTCATTTGTAAAAACGTTTCTTCGGAAAGATTGTTTTCTTTTAAAAATGTTTCATTGACGATTTTATTTTTGATTAGTAAGGAGTCTCCCCTCTTTTCCGCAATCGCCATGTAGATAAAATCTTCATTATTTTTGAAAAAGAGATCTGTTAAAAGTGCAGTTTGTTCTTTCCGCAGTGATTGGTCCAAAATGATGGCCATATTATTGATTTTGTAGGCAATGGAATAAAATTCATCTTCCACTTTTTGGCCGATCACATCTACCAATTGTAGATTTGTCTCTTGGATTCTTTTTTCAGAATCATCCTTAAAAAAGGAAGACGCTAACAAAATCATTGTTGATAGTCCAAAGATAATGATGAAGGAAATAATGCTGATGAGCTTGATCCGAATCGTCCAGCGTGAGGGTTTGAATTCAGATTGATGATCCATGAATGCTCCTTAGAACTTTAGTCGAACCAATCGTTTGACCAGCTATATTTTAAATAAGCGTAGGATGAATGTAAAGTAGATTGTGATTCGAGATATTTTTATTTGTAGTGATAGTAATGATTGGGATCAGCCCATTTGGCAGCTTCCTCATCTCGTAACTTCTTTAGAAGAAGTAAATCTTGTTCCGATTTTTTATGTTCTCCTAATTTTTCGTATACCTCGGCACGTAACTCAAGAGCAGGCTCAAAGTCTTTTTGGATGTGCAAAGCTTCATTGCAGTATTGCAGGGCATCTTGCAAATGTTTCTCTTCATGGCAAATCTCCGCGATGAAGAAATAGGCACCTGCCGTAAAACTAGGATTCACATGTTTGAGGTATTCCTTCATCAAGTCCTTGGCCTGAGACTTCTGGTTCATACGAGAAAGAATCATCGCTTTCTCTCGCAAGGCATGTGGGAATTTGGGGTCAAGGCTTAGGATTTGGTCCAAAGTATTGAGTCTAGTTGGTAGGTCTTGGTGGTCGATGCTTTCATAAGCATTGTATAATCTTTGTATCTCTTCGCGATGGGGCATAGTACACTCCAAAACGCTGAAAGTATAATTTGATGCGAAAAAAAGGACACCTTTTTTTTGAAAAAATGTCCTTCTGGAGAGTTAGCTCAACCAGGAAGGGCTTCGGTAATTTTGCCCACATTGCCTTCTTCGTCAATGGTAAGGGGAGAATTCGGAAAATCCTCTTTACTCAATTGCCGGATGAAACGGATGCTTTTTTTCTCAGGGTCGGGGAAAGGAATGCCTGGATCTTTCATTAAGACGGGGTGGATTTTCCCTGATACAAAGCCGCCTTGTTCATCCACAAGAACTTCCAAGACCAAGGACAAACCATTGTCGCCCTTGGAGGAAAGAGAGCGGTAACCCATAAAGTTCCCCAATGAATAGGCAATCAAACGGTCCTTGTAAATTTCCATCCCTCTCGGGACATGTGGGCCATGCCCCAAAACCAAATCAGCTCCCAGATCAATCATGCGATGTGAGAACTTTACCATATTGCCTCGGTTCTCTCCTAGAAATATCTCCTCTGCATCAGGAGTGTGGATCGCGTTTGCCTCTGCTCCTGCATGGATCGAAAGAACCACAATGTCAGCATTGGCAACGGCTTCTTTGACTAAAACCTCTGCTTCCTCCATCCTCGTGATGGAATTGTGATAGGTTTGGTAACTAAAACCGATAAAGGCAATCTTTTTGCCTTTTTTGTTCAGGTATTGAATGGTATTCTTTCCACCTACCGCCAGAATCCCTGCTTGGTTTAAGTTACGAAGTGTATCCAAAAAACCAGCTTCTTTAAAATCATAAGAGTGGTTATTCACAACACTCATTACATCAAAGCCAACTGATTTCAGTAAGTTGGCATAGGCAGGTGGGGTGCGAAAAGCATAAGTGTTGGGCCGAGAGACATCCTTGCCCGAATGTGGGTATTCTGTAAGTGTACTCTCAAAATTTCCAAACAAGATGTCGGCTCCGGATAGAGTTTCTTGTATGGCAGCAAACAATCGCTTTTCATCATCGATCAATTTGTTTTCGGGGTAATTTGTACCAGGAATGGTATCTCCTACTGCCTTAAAACTGATATTCTTGCTTTCTATTTTTTCATCTTTCGATTCAAAAAAAGGAAGAATGGGACTCGTTTCTTTGGAGTCAGAAATCTCTTTGGTTTGCATTTGTGTGGTTCGGCATTGCGCGAAAATAAGGAGAATGCAAATAGAAACTATGTATTTCAAAAATTTTGGCTTAAGGAGCATACAGAAGTTAAGAAAATGTAAGGAGCTCTCTTTGGCAAATTTTATATTCGATCACAAAAAAGAATTCTTTCGACGAAATGCACACAAGTCTATGACTTTGCTTTTTTCTTCCGGAGAGTAATACTTCCATTCTTTTTTTTCAAACCGCAATAATCCACAATTAGGGCATTGTTTATTTTCATTTTTAAAATCGCAGGCATCAATACAGGGTGAATCATATATACCTTTCAGTTTTTGTTTCCATTCAACGAACGGATTCTTCGTTGTTTTCATGCAATTTTCTCCGAGAAAAATAGAAGACCAATTGAAAAGTAATGATATGGTTCGCTATGACAAACCATAGGTTTGGATAATCCTTACGATTGATCCTAAGGTCTCCAACCTCCTCATTCCTTTCAAACAACCGATGGGCAAGTATACCCGGTAGACCGTGGATGATTGGAAAACAAACAAGCATTATAGGATGAAGGTAAAAAGTGGCGAAGGGAATCCATACTAGACCCATCACTGTCCCTATAACATGGAATAGTACGGTCCGAGGATCTCTGTGTTCTGGCAAATACACTTCATTGTAAAATGGATAGAAACGGGAGCGAAATGATTTAGGCAAAAGATTCATACAATCCTTCCTTCAGGGTATTTACTTGCCAGGCCAGCTAAAAAGATGGAAACGGCTTCTCTGAAACTCACTTCAGGCTTTTCTGGGAGTCCGAAGGATTTTTTTATTTCAAGAGACAAAATGCCAAATATAAGTGCCCGATAAGAACGACTAACAGAGAGCAATCTGTCTTCAGGGATAGAATAATCTCTAAATAGATCTTGTAAAAGTTTTTGGGAACGGTTCCGTAAACTTGCCAACTCCTTAGGTTCCTTCTCTCCTCGGAAGAGACTTGCTTGGAATAATCCAGGTTGTTTGACTGCAAACTTTCGGAGTAACAAGGCAAGGTATTCCAAACGGGCAGAAGAATTTGCACGTAATAGTGTTACCTCTTCCAAGAGCTCTGAAATCTCCTGAAAACAGAATAGACTTATATGGATTTTTAAATCTTCGAAACTTTCAAAGTGTTTATAGAGTGCGGCTGAGGTAATCGATAGTTGGTCTGCAATTTTTTTGACACTCAAAGAATCCCATCCCTCTGCGTTTGCAATACCCACCGCCGTTTCCATAATCCTTACCTTAGATTCTGAAATTTGGTTAATCATATTAACCAAATAGTTAATAACATTAACCTGCGTCAAGTTTTTTAAGATGGGCTTGGCTTAGGTTTTGAATTTTTTAAAAAGTTGCGATATTGAAAACTTAGAGTCGTTTGGAGGTAAAATGCTCCAATTTCCGGGATATCCAGTGCATTCTCTGTGACACAAAGCAAATTTTGTCAAAGAATTCGTTAGGAAGTTAAAATTCGGATTAAATCGATGTAAAATGTAAATAGCATTAACTTTGTCAATAAATTACATTTGTAGCAATCTTTATTAGAAATCTAAATAAAATCGAACTTTTGTTTTTTTTCATTTACCAAAAAATATCTACGCGTATAGTAACTGTATGAAACCTTTTTCTATTTTTTTATTGCTTCTTTTTTTGATCTCTTTTAGCCTTTCGGCGGAGGGCCCGAGTCCTAAAGCTAACTATCTTGACCTCCGATTGGGGGCCGTACAAATCGAAAACAAAACTCAACCGCTTGCATTATTGTCATATGAACGGATATTAGGAGAGTCATTTTTAATTGGACTCTCTGCCCAGTACATTCGGATCCAAGCCGAAAAAGACGAAAATCGATTTGGTTTCGCCAGGTCTACAGAGATTTCAGTTGCAACTGCCACTTTATCTCTAGGATACCAGTTTGCCATTGGTACGGACTGGAAACCATACATACGGTTATTAGGTGGAGGTGGCCAGTTGACTGGTTTTGGAAGAGGAGCAGACCTCTGGCAATATGGCATCGGTCTAGGAACTCGTTACTTTATGACAGAAAGTCTTTATCTAAATCTGGAACTATCGGGGAGCCGCTACCAATTTAGAGAGGATAACAAAATATATACGGATGCACCTCAATTAAATTTAGGTATAGGGTATCATTTCTAAATCCTACCATCACTTAAGCCCTTTGTACCAGATATTCACCATTGTCTGGTACAATTTTTTATGCGAGCCCCATGGAAATTCACCTACCGTTACCAAAGAATGGCAAACCCCTTGCACTAGGATAACCATTGACCGAAGGATATCCATCTCCGATAAATCCTTTCCAATTTTTCGTGATTGTTTTTCCCATACGACCACCTGGATCAACCTCTCAAGGTAAGATTGGATCAGGGGAGAATCCACAAAGAACCGATCCTCTTCCTCTTCTTCAATATAGTCAGGATGCAAATAGACGATCTTATACTTATCTGGGTGCTTAAGCCAAAATTCTATATTTCCGATGACAATTTTTTTGATGCGAGAGTCAGATTCAGGTTTTTTGAGATCCAGATGTTTTTCAATGGAACGAATCAATGCCTCAAAGATATCGACCCATAAGTGATGGAGTAAGGCTCTTTTGTTTGTAAAGTAACGATAGAAGACCATAGGAGAATAGTCGAGTTCCGCCATCAAGGTACGTATGGAAAGAGCCTCGTAACCTTTTTTGAGGACTGTCTTTCTTGCGACCTCTAAAATCTGAGCTCGGACAAATAGATCCTTCTCCTTACTCGGAGAGGATGAGCTCTTGGATTTAGAACGGGAGGATTTGGACCTTGGATTTTCTTTCTTTTGCACCTACCAACCATAGGGCAAAGAATTTTGTTTGTTTCAAGGAGATTTTAGAAAGCGATGGATCAATTCGTCTGGTATCCTACGTGGAGCCATTCTCGATGGTGAGATCGCAAGCATTGTTTCTTTGACTGATAAAAATGGCTTTGCCTCATTTCCCTGGAAGAATAACTGCTGCAAGGTGCAGGCTACTTTTTTATAATCGGAAATAAAGGCTTTTACCTGAATATTTTGACCTGGGTAAATCTTGGATGTTTCGATGAGGTTACTCTCTGTAGTGAAAAAAATACAATCCATCTCTTTTGCGGCTTCTAAACTCAAACCCATTCCTTCACTAAAAAGCCAACGAACTTCCTCCACAAGTTTAAATAACTGGTGCAATGGATAGGCATGGAATCCATTTCGATCGGAAGTATTTGCACGCAAAGAAAACTCCAATACATTACTCTCCGGATTGAGCTCGGTGTTCTGCTCTCGGATGCGCAATTCATTATTTTTCTCGGCATAGAACTGAATCAAATCTCTGTCTTTTGCTTCAAACTCTTCTAAAGAATCTACTCTTACAAGTTTAGCCGCTAAGTCGCCCGATTCCAGCTCATAAATAAGATGATTCCATTGGATCTTGCCATTCTCAATCCAATCACATGTAGTTTCAATTTTTAGAATTTCATTCCATGTCCTTTGTTTGAGAAATTGAAAATGTGATCCTTTGTGTTGGAGAGCAATATGGTTTTTGATCAATTTTTTTATGTCAATTCCCATTTTGCTAAGTGTTTGCATTCTCGCATCTTCAGCAAAAAACTCATAACGAGAACCATTCACATGTTCGTTGTAGTCTATATCTCCAATGCGTGTCACATAATGGTTCGTGTAGTCTTTTCCCAATTCATTCATGGAAGGAGCACTCTTTTGTTTTTTAAATGATCATATGCAAAGAATGAGAAAATTCTAATACAGGCCGCTACAAGCAGTAAGAGTAGGAAAGGAATATAATGTTCAGCTTTGAAATTTGTTTTTGGAAAGACAACCTTCGAAAGCAGGCATAAAAAAAATACAGACCATCATGGTATCCAATATTTATATACGCGTATACATTAAGTGATAAAAAAAATTTCATTTTTTAACCGCTTCCCTTCTGTAGGTGTAGAGCCCAGAGATCAAATAGATAATGAGTAAAACAGGCAAAACAGTAAAAAATACATTTGGTGTACCTCTCTTAATATGCAACAGAGGTAATATGATTGAGACAATGAGATTTGGAATGAAAAATGCAATCCAGCGTTTCTTCCCTTCGAAACGATTTAAAAGAAATTCCAAAATAACTGTATACACAAAAGAATTGATTAGAGTAAAACTTCCTTGTGTAATAGCTGCTTTTTTTGCATACTCAGAACCAAAATTTGCATTCGCAAAATAAGCCCAAGTACTCCAAAGACTGGTAAAAACAACAGCACTCAATAAACTTCTAAGTAGTATCTTCATGTAAGTCTTTCTTTTAAAAAATCAGCTAAACGCATGCTAAACGCCATAATTGTAAAACTTGGGTCCACGGAAGGTCCTGTTGGAAAAACAGAAGAATCAGCAACATAAAGATTTCTAAATCCATGGACTTTGTGCTCAAAATCAACAACTGATACTTTTTGATCCTCACCCATACGGCATCCTCCAAAAGGGTGAGGGGCCGCCATGAGTAAAGAATGAGGAGGCAATTCTTGGGAATCTAATCTGGAGATTTCATCAATGGATTTCATTTCGATTCCTGTAACTGTAGCAACCAGAACCTTTTTGGCGCCCACCTTAAAGTTGAGAATCACTTGTTTTTTCAAAAGATCTAACATTTGTTTTCTGGTCTTTTTTCCATCAGGTGCTTGCACCAATCTCTTTTTACCATCCATTTCTACCCGACCCAGTTCATCGGAAAAATCATCAATCCACCCGATAGTTCCTCCGACTTGTTTGTAGGAGCGCATCCATTCAAAATGCTTTTCGCCAACGAAAGGAATCATCGAAGCAAATGTTCCGGGCTGGAGTTGGTTTGCCATGAGCATAAATCCTCCTTCCGTATATTCGTTCTTTTCGTTAAATCTCGCTAATCGGAACTCGTCTATTCCAAAGGCTGCGGGTATATTTCGGTAAGTGATCATACTTTCCTCAAACAAGGCGTGTACCATCGGTGAAGCATTCATTCCAAAATATTCGCCTAATGCTGGTAAATTTTGTTTCCAACCTTGTTTCAAAAGTAGAGCTGAGCTTTGGAAACCACCTGCTGCCACGACATAAACATCTGCGAGAATTTCGATTGTCTGGCCGTTCTTTTTGCCTTTAGCTCTATCGATTACTGATGCTTTCAACGAATTTATTTTCTTCGCTTTTTGCCCATCCTCTGTTCCAAAAACATCTGCTTCCAAATCAGCAAAGATACGCCCACCGACTTGCATAAACTCTTCAATATGAGTTACAAGTTGAGACTGTTTTGCTCCAAAGGCACACCCCTGCATACAATGGCCGGACTTTTGGCAATTTTTTCGGGCTTGGGGAACAGGGTGACCCGACCAAGAGAGTCCTTGGGAAGCCAATTTCATTTTCTGATTCATTAAATTATAATATTCTTTTTTAGGCTCATGGACATTGAGTCGCTTTTCTAAAATATCCCAGTATGGATTTAAGTCTTTGGGGCCATGGTGTTTGATGCCAAATTTCTCTTGCCAACGCACCAAACGATCCTCAGGCGTACGATAACTATCAGCCCAGTAGTGAACAGAGGCACCTCCAACATTGTTCCCGTATACCAAATTCATAGAGTATTGGGTGTCCATTTGCAGATTTCGCTCTGCGGAGATTTTCCCCGCCATGTTTAACTCCCAATTGTCAAAACTAGAAGTTGGGTAATAGCCACCTTTCTCAATGATGATCGTATCGATACCCGATTTTTGTAACTCTAGTGCAAGGGTAGCTCCTCCACATCCAGAACCAATGATACAAACCTTTGTTCTGATCTCACTCACTTGGGGATAATCCTTCCATTCGAACAAATATTTCATCATTAGCCCCTCACCTGTTCTTTGTAATAGGCTCTTGATTCTGAGATTTTTTCCGGAAATGCGGCAAATGGACCTTCATACTGTATATCTTTCCAGGATTCCTTTTGTCCGTAGTGGACTAGATAACATAACATTCGTAAACTAGAGAAAGCTGCCCTTACAGACAGGTTTTTGCTTTGGATCCCTTTTTGGATACATTCTAAGGCCTCCTCCCGTTTCAGCTTTGAAAATGAGGACCAATAACCCAAGACCCAAGGATAAAATTCAATTAGAAGTATGGCGCTGTCAAATTCTGACTGAATCGATTCATTTACAAAATAAAGCTCTTCATCCACTCTCTGGATGACAGAATTGCGATAATTAGGCTGTTCCATGTAGCCAAGAGGTAAAAGTGCCGAAAGATACACCCATATTACCTCAGATTGAGTTTTAGATAAAAATAAGGTTTTTAGCCGCTTACCCAAATACGGACTTAGGGCAAAGTAAAGTCCCAGGGCACCAAAAGAACCAATCAGGAATTTTTTTCTCGATATAGACCGCGTCACCATTTCCTGACTATAGAATATACGCGTATATTTTTCAAGCAAAAAAAAGTGCACCTTTTTGCAAGGTGCATTTACTTGGAAATTTATTTCAGCTACAGAATGGAGAATATGTGGAGAAGAATAGCCGCGTAAGAAATAATTTGGATCGAGTAAAATGTAAACCGAATGTTTACAAACCAAGGGGAACCGGATATCAAATGAGTAGTAGTTTGCAAAACTCTTGCGGCTAAAATGAGCAAAGCTGCTTGGTTAACAAAAGAATCAACTTTTTGTAAACTTACACTTAAAAACGCAACGGCAACAAACAAAGGAACATTCTCCAAACAATTCATATGTGCTCTGTTAAAACGCCAATTGAACTCTGAACCGTGCTGCACGCCCGCAGGGAATTCATTGGATTTCTTTTTGCCTGTAAGCACAAAGATACTCCGGTAAGTTGTAAGGCTAAAGCCTACGAGTAAAGTCCAAAACACAAAACCACCTAAGGCCCAATACAATGTATCCATATGATCTCCATTCGTTCGTTAGAATGTTCCAAAAGAAGTAGCCTAGCCAATGTTTGGCAACTCTTTTATTTTCGATCAAGGACTCTCTACCCAGACAGCGTGTACGGTATCAAAGTACTCCTGCACCTTTATTATCTTCCCATTCTTGATGGTAAAGAGAAAGTGATATTGGTTGTTATATGCTTTGCCTGTGGATTTCCGAATTCCATGAGACTCAGCAATGAGGCTCACGCGGTCTTCCTCTCCTGTAAATTGTTTACAAGTAAACTGAAAATTGTCAAAAGCTCTAAAGATCAATTTTAGACCAAGGCTAATCTTTTTTAGATCATAGTCACCTGACACCGGTATATTGCCTAAAATCCACCAATGCAAACTCTCGTCCAAGAGAGCAAATGCTGCGTTCATATCGCGTGCGTTCAAATTTGAAAAAAATTCAGCCACAATCTTTTTGTTGTTCTGTATATCCATAGGTAACTCCTTTTTATTCGTTTTAACCCATCTACATAGATTAAAAATGTGAACTCATCAGTCTACTTATTAAACATACAAAATTAGGTCAGTAGTTCCGTAATTTTCCCCAGATGAAAACGAGGTCTTAGAGCAAATAGAAGCCAAATCATATTCAGAAGATTTCCTAGTACATGCTCTGCATCTTTTTCAAAAAGATCCTTCTCGAAGGCCAGAAAAGTATTGAGCGATTTTCAAAAATTCTTGTATTGGAGGGATATGGCCTTGGAAGGGAATGAGCAGATTTTGGGAGAGAACCTTGCCCTCCAAAAGGAAATTGAGCAACTAAAGTACCAAATCCTTATCCAAAATGTTCTTCTAGATGACTTTTTTAATAACTCCCCCACTGGCTATGTCAACTTGGATGAGAAAGGTCACATTCTAAAGGCGAATGTCACCTTCTTAGACTGGTTAGGTTTTACTCGGAAAGAACTACTCCAATTCTCTGAGTTTCAAAATCTTCTTTTAAAATCACAAACGGCACAATTTGAAAAGGATTTTTCCTGGATCAAAGCAGGTGGCCAAACAAACAACCAAGAGTTCACCTTACACAAAAAAGATGGGAATTCCTTGGATGTCTACCTCTCCGGCAAAATTGTTTCTCCTCCAGGTGAAGCGATATTGATCAGGCTTACCATAGTAGATGTGACAGAAAAAAAACGCACCGAAAAGGATCTCGCAAAAAAATCAAAAGAGATTTTACAGCAAAATTTACTGATGAAAAAGGACTTAACCTTAGCGGCTGGGATCCAAAATGCTCTACTACCTCCCGGACGCGCAAAGAAATACATTTCCACTTTATACCTACCTTTAGAAAAGGTGGGAGGTGACTTTTTTGATTTTTTATCTTTCACAAATCCCAATAAAATTGGAATCTTCATCAGCGATGTAGCCGGTCATGGTGTCGCTTCTGCCTTCATTACAGCCATTATCAAGAGTACGATTCACCAAATGCCAGAAGAAGTGATGGACAACCCTTCCGAACTTCTATCACTATTGAATGATGTAATCCTTACCTACTCCGATGGAAGATTTGTCACGGCACTTTATGCGGTAATAGATTTTGAAACGGGAGATATGGTCTGTTCACATGCAGGCCACCCATACCCTTATGTATTCAATATGGATACGGTCAAAGAATTAAAGTTAAAGCACAAACGAAAGCCCTTAGGAATCTTAAGCTCTGAGGTGCTAAGCTCAAAACAAGCTCATTATATCAATGAAGAGATCAGTTTACGGGGAGCCTCTCGGATTCTTTTTTTTACCGATGGGCTTTTGGAAGCCTGCTCCGAGAAAAGAGGCCTGAAATTCTACGAAGAACTTCTTCATGATTTTTTAATGAAACATAGAACGGAAGATAGTGAGTCTCTCATTGCTGGTATTTTTTCTGATCTCATGGAATTTTTACAAGATTCTGATTTAAATGACGATGTATGTTTGGTGTCGGTTGATCTGACGGTGAATAGGTGACCTATGAGTATCAAAAGGCTCTTTTATTTAATCTTTTCCGTAAATATCATCCTCTTACTTTTATTAGCTGGTCTTTCCATTGCCTTATTCCGAGTGCAATCATCATTAGCAAAGAGCCAAGAAACAAGGCTTAAGTCTATCAAACTAGCAGATGAACTTAGACAGAGTTCTGATGATTTAACAAGATTTGCTCGCACCTATGTGGTCACTGGAAACGATTTTTATGAGAAAATTTTCAATGAAATATTAGCCATCCGCAACGGAGAGAAAGAAAGACCTGAAAATTATGACCGTATCTATTGGGATTTTGTCATAGGACCTGAGGACATTCAAACAACAACCGGTACAAAACAGTCTCTTCAATCGCGAATGATTGAAGCAGGTTTTACCAACGAAGAATTCCAAAAACTAAAGAAGGCACAATTCAATTCTGATGAACTTGTGAATTTGGAAAACATCGCGATGAATGCCATCAAAGGCATTTACCAAGACAGCAAAGGAAATTTTACAAAACGAGCCACACCGAACCGGGAATATGCAATTTCTCTCATGCATGGATTGGATTATCATAAATCAAAAAAAGAAATCATGCAACCAATTGATGAGTTCTTCCAACTTTTAGAAAAACGGACCAATGACAATGTTCGTAAACTGGAGAAAACCAGTATTTATTTAATATCGTCCATGATTGGGGTCATCATTTTGTTGATCATCAGTTTATCTTTTTCATTTATCGTAATCAAAGATAAAGTCAGTAACCCTATTGACCAGTTGACAAAGGTTGCGCATGAAATTGGAAATCAAAACTGGTCTGTTCAAATCCAGTATGAATCCAAAGACGAAATTGGCAGATTGGCCTCTGCCTTTCGAATTTTAAAAGAAAAGATTTCTTCCTTGATACAAGATATCAACGAGTCCAATTTAAATCTCTCTAAATCCAACCAAGATCTTTCCCAAGCTCTTGTAGAACTCAAAGCGGCTGAGGAGCAGTTGATCCATTCAGAAAAAATGTCTACTCTTGGTCAATTGGTCGCAGGAGTTGCACATGAAATTAACACTCCACTGGGTACTATCCGTACGGCAATCTCCAATGTAGAAGATGCCATGACTTATATTCTCAATTTCCCTTTTGAGCAAATATCACTCTCGGCCCATACACTACTTAAATCCATCATGGAAAGAGATGCTGAACCTAGATCAAACTATCTCTCAGGCAAAGAACGACGCCAAAAGAAAAAAGAATTCGCCGAGTTATTTCTTTCGCATAATATAGCCAATGCGGAACACGCTGCCGATCTCATTTTAGATATCGAGATGTCTTTTCCTTTCGAAACATGGCTTGCATTATTACAGGAGAAACATGGAGCGAGCTCTCTAGAGTTATTACATAAAATATCTCGTCTCTATTCGAATGCGCACAATATTGATAACTCGGTTGAGAGAGCATCAAAAATTGTCTTTGCATTGAAGAGCTATTCACACCGAGACAATTCAGGTGAGAAAACAAATATCTCACTAGCCGAGAGTATAGAAACCGTTCTTGTGATTTATAAAAGTATGATTAAATCTGGAATTGAGATCATAAAGGATTTTCAGTGGGCTGGAAATATTTCAGGTTATGCGGACGAATTGAGCCAGGTTTGGACAAACCTCATCCACAACGCAGTGCAGGCTATGGACGGAAATGGTGAGATTCTAATCCGTATCGAACGCGATCCAAATCCAAATTTCGTCACTGTAAGCATCCAGGATAGTGGCAAAGGCATCCCTCCTGAGGTCCAGGACAAGATCTTTGATCCTTTTTTCACAACAAAGGGCCGAGGGGAAGGGACAGGCCTAGGGCTCGGGATTGTGAAAAAAATCATTGAAAAGCACCAGGGAGAGATTATGTTTCATTCAGAGGTTGGGATTGGAACCAATTTCAGAGTGAGGTTGCCCCTTTGAATTCCGAAAGAAAGTTTATGTTTCTCTGTGTGGATGATGAAGTGACTGTCCTAGAAAGTCTCAAAGAGCAACTTCGAAATGCCTTCGGCAATTCTTTCCTTTATGAAACAGCCGAATCAGCGGCAGAGGCCATTGACATCATTGACGATACTTTGGACCCCAACAACTCAATTGTAATCGTTGTGAGTGATTGGTTAATGCCGGGTATGAAAGGTGATGAATTTATGATCCACCTGGAGTTAAACTTTCCCAATATCAAAAAAATCCTTCTAACTGGCCAGGTAGATCCCGCTTCCTTAGAAAGAGCAAAACGAGTTGGCGGAGTTGATTATGTAATCACAAAACCTTGGAAGAAAGACCATCTAATTTCGGTAATCCGAGAACTCCAAGTTTTACCTACCCTCTAGCTTGGTTTTGGAATTTTGTCCATTCACGAGGATGGAATTACTTTCTTACGATTCTTCTTCGAAAATCAATAAACAACGTCAAACCTCTCCAAACAAAATTTTGAAGCCATCGAATGGGACTCTTTGAACTCCTTTTAGTATCCATAGGTCTCTCTATGGATGCCTTTGCTGTCGCCGTATCAGAAGGATTGGCCTTTCGTATTTTCGATACCAAACGAGCACTCCACATTTCCTTAAGTTTCGGCTGTTTCCAAGGACTTATGCCTGTTATAGGATACAGTTTGGGCAGTGTAGTCTCAGAATCTTTGGAAGCCTATGACCATTGGCTGATTTGTTTTATCCTATGGGGCATTGGTTTGAAAATGTTACGAGATGCTTTTACCGTGGAGCCAACGGCAAAACCTCTCTCCAAACATTCTATTTCTCTAAAGAAACTCCTCATTTTATCATTCGCTGTCAGTGTGGATGCATTTGCCATCGGTGGAACCTTTGCTCTCATGCAAATCGAGATCCTGAGCTCCTCTCTCATCATCGCAACCACGACCTTTCTATTTTCCTTCCTCGGGCTTTACTTGGGTTTCTTTACGGGCAATAAGATCAAACGATGGGCGGAAGGATTAGGAGCCATGCTTTTGTTGGGCATAGGGGCAAAGGTACTTTGGGAACACCTAATGAAGTAAGAACCCTTTTTTCGTTTCTCTTTCCGATGTGACAAAATGTGCAAAGGATATAGTGGAAGGCACCCTCCCAGCTAGCGTGTTATGCCTGAAAACCTGCTGTAAATCCTTCTTGTTTCCCACCCCTATTTTCCAAAATATGGAGAAATCAGTAAAAAAATTCTCAGGAAGAGTGCCCATTCATGGCAAATATCTATTACGACGACAGTTGCGATCTCAATACTCTCAAAGGAAAAACCATTGCAGTGATTGGCTACGGTAGCCAAGGCCACGCACAAGCCCAGAACATGAAGGATTCGGGCCTAAAAGTCATCATCGGACTCCGTGATGGGTCCAAATCTGTCAAGGATGCAAAAGAAGCTGGTTTTGAAGTGTATTCTGTTTCGGAAGCAGCAAAAAAAGCGGACATCATCCAAATCCTCGCCCCAGATACAATCCAGGCAGACATGTACAAAAATGAAATCGAACCTAACTTAAGTGAAGGTAAGGCTCTTGTCTTTTCTCATGGATTTAACATCCACTACGATCTCATCACTCCTCCCAAAAATGTAGATGTATACATGGTTGCTCCAAAGGGTCCAGGCCATTTGGTTCGGAGAGTATATGCAGAAGGCGGTGGTGTACCATGCCTTATCGCGATTTACCAAGATGCCACTGGAACGGCAAAAGCAAGGGCTCTTGCGCATGCTGCAGGTGTTGGTGGAGGAAGAGCTGGTATCCTAGAAACAAGTTTCCGTGAAGAAACAGAAACGGATCTTTTTGGCGAACAGGTTGTACTCTGTGGTGGAGTAGCTAACCTAATTATGAAAGGTTTTGAAACCTTAACTGAAGCTGGATATGATCCAGAAATCGCCTATTTTGAATGCCTTCATGAAGTTAAGTTGATCACTGATTTGATTTATGAAGGTGGATTAGCAAGAATGCGTTTTTCCATTTCGGACACTGCCGAGTATGGAGATTATGTGAGTGGACCTCGCATCATTGATGCAGGAGTCAAAGCTCGCATGAAGGAAGTGCTCAATGATATCCAAAAGGATAAAGGAGCAGCGTTCGCAAAACGTTGGATTGCTGATACCAAAGCCGGGTACCCAGAGTATAAAAAATTAAAAGAGCAAAATGCCGCTCACCCTATTGAAGCAGTAGGAACCAAACTTCGTTCGATGATGAAGTGGTTAGCAAAGTAGACAGATTTAGAAGCCAAGAAAAGGAACAAAACCATGAAAGTGAACCAAAAAGTCGTTCTCTCAAGTCCAGCAAGGACCCCCTTCGCGCAGATCGGAAAGGCTCTTGCACAATACCAAGGCCACCATCTAGGCAAACTAGTTGGAGAAGAAGTGATGAAACGAAGTGGATTAAAAACCACTGACATTGATGGGGTGATCGTGGGTGAAGGTTTTTCCAATGCTCCTAACTCTGCACGTGTCATTGCAAATTTACTTAACCTCCCTCTAGAAATTCCCTGCCTTACCGTTGCCAATAACTGCGTTTCTGGAATGGAAGCGGTAGCCGAAGCAACAAGAAGAATCCTTCTTGGCGAAGGACAAGTGTATCTTGTCATCGGAGAAGAATCACAAACTTCTATGCCTTTCGTTGTGAAGAATGCAAGACTCAACAAAAAGACAAATAGTTTAGATTCACTCCTCAAACTCCTTCCCAACGAACTTCCAGAAGGTGTGGAAGTCCGAGACACTCTCGAAGATGGATTGGGCGATGGTGAAACAAGTTATGGTATGCAGGTAACTGCAGAAATTTTAGCGCAAAATTATGCAATCCCAAGAGAAACGCAAGACAAAGTAGCTTATGAGTCTTTCAAAAGAGCATATGAAGCTACGCAAGAAGGAAGATACAAACCGTTCATCATGGAAGTGAAAGACGATGAAGGCAATCCATTACAAGCTGATGAAGCAGTTCTTCTTAGGGAAGGTCTCGTGAAAAACCCAACTCGAATGGGAAGAGCTATGCTTATGTTCGACAATCCAGGGATGAAGTTTGATGCTTGGAAAGAAAAGTATGGAAAGGACTTAAAGAAAAGCCATGGACCTACTGTTTCGATCTTCAACGCAAGCCCTCGTTCCGACGGAGCTGCTGGGATCATTGTTGCTTCTGAAGAAGCAGCTAAAAAACTAGGACTCAAGGCTGAAGCTTATGTGTCCGGATTCCATATGAAAGGAGTCGCACCCAATCTCATGGGTTTAGGCCAAGCTGAATCTACCCTAGCACTTCTCCAAGAAATCGGAGAAAAAATTGAAAACATCGATGTCATTGAAATCCACGAAGCGTTTGCAGCTACAGCTGTAGCTGCTTTGGAAGAGATCAAAATCAGAACAGGTTTTGATTGGGAAAAGAATTTTGATGCAAAGAAAATCAATCCTAATGGTGGATCCATCGCGATCGGACATCCATTTGGGGCAACAGGTGTTAGACTACTCCACAATGCAATCATGGATTTCCATGAAAACAAAGATGCGAAGAAAGTCCTCATCACTGCGTGTGCACACGGTGGAGTTGCAGGCTCAATGGTAGTCGAAAGAGCTTAAATCTTTCGATTCCATACGAACAAAAAAAAAGCCCGAGGAAAATCCTTCGGGCTTTTTTTTATGAACTCGAGAGACTACTTCGCCATACACTCATCGATACACTTACTTTCTGCTGCGGTGCCAGCTGCTTTACAAACATCCTCTGCTTTCTTCTTTTTCTTACATTCATCAACGGCTTTGTTTGCGATAGGACCACAGGTATTTTCACAGCCAACTCGTTTAGGATCCGGTGCTTGTACAGAAGAGCCACCACAGTTAAAAAGAAAGACCGAAAGAAATGCAGTCGCAACGATTATTTTTTTCATAGATATTCTCCTGGATACTTACTACAGCCTCCGAAGAATTTTGATTCAATCATTTTTTTCCCAAGATTTGTTTTCTGGAATTAGAACAGAATCAAATTATTTTGAAATTTCTTTCCCTGATTGGTTGATAGAAAAAACCGTTGCTCCCTCTGTAATGATTTCAGTGTGTTCACCTACCTTTCGAAAACGGCAACCAATACAAACTTGAGCTCTTTTATCTTCAAATGGCCAAACAAAATCATATTTAGGTGGAACAATCACTTTCCCTTTTTCATTGGCAAAACCAAATTTTGAGCCATCAACAATCCGATACAAACCGTCGGAAATGTAGTCTGGTCCGTTGTCGAATGTATACACCTGGTAAAGTATCTTTTTCTTTTTATCAATCGCAAACCAACCCTCTTCTCGTAGGATGATCGCAATACCGTACTTATTGTACTCTACTTTGCCTACAATCTCTTTATGGAAACTTGTGATATCCTTGGAATCAAGAGAAGTTAGAAGTAAGTGAAAGAGAACGAAAAAAATACTAAACTTTAATACCTGCATTTCTCCTCACATTTTGCGAAATTCTTTTTCTCTGGCATACAAGTGTTCATACATTTTGGATCATAATCTATTTCCAGAGGTGCATGGGAGTTATCATTAAAAAAATCCTGGTAAGCAGGATTAGATAGGCACTTCATCTCACAATAATGATACTGGTAGCCTCTACTCCGACAGGCTTCTGTGCATTTTCTGTTCACTTTTTCCCCGAAAATAACAAGCGGAGTTAAAAAGAGAAAGAGTAGAGTGATATATCTATTTAATGATCTTATTTTCAACGGCTGTTTCCCATATCACAACATCTGGTAAAATCTGTTTCTGTGATTCGAGAAAGTCTTGTACTTTCTTTCGATCAAGTAAGGTTGGGTCATAATCCATTCGGAACTCATACGAAGCTAGTTTGGCCGCCAGTTTCGTAACGATTTCATTCTTCAAAAGATTTTGCCATTCCAAGGAACCAAATTTTTCAAAGTATTCGTAAAATTGATATTGGTCTTTGAAAGTGGGGAGTTTGGCCGCATCTATCTTAGATTTTGGCAAAGACACCGAGGCACCGGCCTCTTCGTTACCTTTTGTTCGTTGGATTACGGATTCAATCTCTTGGATAAGGAATTGCCTTACTCTTTCGTCACCTTTGAAGATGAAATCTCGAAGCTCTTCCATATTTGAAAATTCAGGCTTTTTCAAGAAAGTATTGATATACTCTTCTTTACTGACTTGTTTTTCTTTAGCGCGTTGGTCTGTTTCATCACCGTCTAAGATGTCAGCAATCAAGTTTGCGATTTCTTTTCTAAAACCAATTTTGCCCGATTTTGTCTTGGATAAAAAAGCAAAAGTATGGATTGCCTGAAGCAAAGTCTTTGGACTCATCTTGGCTATGCCACCATCATTCGTAATCAATGTCTCGATCGCTAAGATATTTCCCTTGTAAGCTTCTTTGGCATGTATTTCTTTCATACGCACTTCGAGACCTTTGTCGTAGGCAAAACCCGCCTCAGTTTGCACTAAGAGGCCATAGTTTACAAGACCATTCCACAACCTAGCAGGATTTATATAGTTCAATGCTCTCATGGGGTCTGGGAAGTACTTCGCGTCTTCTGAAGGATGGTTAAAACAATGGAGTGGGTGCGATTTCTCCGCCATTAATTCATGATAATCTCTTACAGAAGCAGTCAGACTGGAAATTTTATAAATGGGGAAACCAAGTAAAATACCAATCGAAATCATCTCATATGGTTTACAAACTGTACTTGCTTCAAATGTTTCTACACTGATATCTGGGCTTGTATTTGCTCGTTTGGAATAATGGTCCATTCGTGAAGGAAGGTCATTTTTTTGTTCCAAGTCCTCTCCCTCTTCATAGGCATTCAAAGGAAAGTTTGTAACTGTTCGATAGTATTCCATGGCTTCCGTACCAGAAGCATTTACTTTGATATAGGGCCTAGAATAAGAATCCAATTTTTCCAATAATTTTTTAAGTGGTATTTTTTTCTCTTCGAGAACTTGTTTGATCGATATAGTTTCAAAACTTATACCAGCTAACTTTGTATAGATAATTTGAAATAATTTGGAACGTATACTCTCAATTTCGATTTTTAGCTGAGTGGATTCAGAAACCTCTAACTTGTCCTCCGCACTCTCCATTTCTTTGGCAAGTGCCGCTTTTACCTCATCTCCCGAAAGTTTGAGTAAATGAGGATAAGCATGCTCAATCATGGATTTGATTTCATCTGGTTTTTTTTCCAGAATTTTTAAACCTTTGATGGCAATCAAATGGGTAGTTAATAATTGCATCGCATTATCTTCGCGGTCCATCTGTAAAAAATTTACTTCCGAGGAAAGGTCTTCAATGGAAAGTCTGGAATAAAAGTATTTCTTTAAAAACTGGTCTATCTCATCTGGATTGATCAAATAGAAGAAAAGTGGATTTTTCTTTTCTAGCAGTTCAAATTTTCCTTCTTTGATTTCATTTTCGAGATCCTTTTTCAATTCTAAAAGTTTCTCTTTTAAGAGAACTATTTCCTTGTTTTTGATTTCAAAAAGATTTGCCTTTAAGTCACGGATAAAATTCTCCGAGGCTGTGAGCATGGACTCAAATACCAACTGACGGTAGTTAAATGATTGCATATTTAAAAATTGCTGGAAGAGCTCAGGTTTTTCAGGACCATTTTTCTCAGCAGCTTCAATGCATTTTGCAAAATCCTCGGTGGAGTAACGGGAAAGCGCCACTTTCTCTTTGTAGTATTTGTTTTGGTAGATCTCTAGTCTTTCTAATATTAGATTTATAGCTGTTTCAGCAAAGAGATACCCCTTCATAGGGTCAGCAAGGTACTTGTGAATTTCTGAAATCAGAATGCTCTTAAGTTTATCGGTCTCAAGTTGTGCTCGTTTGCTTATTCTAGAAAGAAAATTGTTCTTAATTTTTTCTTGCTCTTCAGGACCATAATCCTTAACAAGTATCTCCATAAGGCTCACTGCACCACGGAAGTCTTTCTTTTCAAGGAGACCTTTCATCCGTGTTCCATAAGATTTAAATTCAACATCCAAATCCAATTCATAGTCTGGATAGAGTCTCTCAAAGAATGACAAACAGTTCAGCCTTAGTGCACGCACCAAACCTCGATTGAGATCACCTAAAGTTTCTAGTAAGAGTTTTGAGCTCACTTCTTTTAGAAAATTTTCAATCACCTTTACAGCTGTTATTTTATATCCTAATTCCGCCATTTTATCAACAGGATATACAACACGCGAAATACCGAACGAATTGTAACAGGCTTTCCTTTTGGAAGTCTGGTCTTTGGGGAGATAAATGCTAACACGTGTTGAATCATTCACCATCCGTTCCTCTATGGCACCACCTACTGTAGAGGCTACAAATGTCGAAATAAATTGACCCGTCAACTCTTGGACTTGGTCACGACCTTGGAGAGAATTGGAGGCCATGTTTTCAATATCCAACAAATATAGCATACCATTGTCAAAGAGTTGGTCATTCACAACAACCTCTCGGCCACCTGGATAGGTTGCACGGAATGCGTTCCCACTCATAAAATAATCTATTTCTTTTAGAGCGGCATACGCATTTGCTCTCGCATTTCGATTGTAGACTACTTTCTGAAAAGCTGCTGGTAAAACGAGAATGCCATAGATTCTAGGAGATGGCCAAAAGTCTTTGAAGATATCTTTGACCATTGCTGCCAAGTCAAGTATCATTCCATTCCCTGTTCCACCTACTATGGAACAAGTGATGAAGATGGAAATTTGAGCAGAGCTCCGCATATGGCTTGTCTTAAACTGAAATTCTTGGCCAGCAAAATGGCTAGGATTGACTTCAAAATAATAACCTTTCTCATCCAAAGGAAATGAGTCCAAGGCCAAAGGTTTATCAGATTGAGGAGCAAGGATGGCTCTTGCTTTTGGATCGGGGTCAAGGCTTATGAATTGTCTGTCGGAGGAAATTTTGTCTTTAAAATAGTATCGACTCGTTCCTTTTATTATGGAAAATCGAATCACCTCTTCTTTTCGATCCTCCTCCTTCACATCCAATAACTGAAAATACTTTGGATTCGTAGAAAGACTTGCTAAACGATCTCTTTCTTTTACCAAAGTTTCTCGTATGAGATGTTCGTTTTGAAAAAATGCAAGCCTTCCCAATGGTCTGGTTTGGTTGGCACCTTGTCCAGATCTTGTCGAAATGTCATACACGTCAGGATTTGGCAACCAACGATAGGCTGGGTCGTTTTGGAATTTATCCCGTAGATAGTCTAAGGAAAGTTCGGCGGGAGTCGGCGCAGGGATGTACAGCATCCTTCTATCTTCTTGCAAGAATTGATTGGATGGGAATCTATACTTTGCACCTTTTGCTTCTATGCTTGTTTCAATATCAGTAGTGTCAATTCCCACATAACGAAGATAATGAAAAGCTTCATTTGGAAGAGTGTCTTCCATCCATTTTTTTACTGCAAGTACCCCTTTCATACCAGAGCCACCCACACCTAAAATGATCGATTTCCTTACAGCAGGTTTATCTCCGGAGAGAACTCTTTGGATCGAATTTTGAACATTTGCCATATCAAGCCTTTGCGAATGGATCTATCATCGGGAAAAGACCATCTGAGTTTTGTTTTGCGGTATCATACCCCGGATAAATTTTATACAATCTTAGGAAAAACTGTTTCTCAATTTTCGGTATACCGGCTTTGGTTTTTGATTCTATATCTTTTGTATATAAGTGAAACTCAAAGTAACCAGCTCGAAATTTGCCTTCTTGGCTCAGTCTATCTCCAAGACGAAAGCGAATGGGCTGGTTATGCTCTAAGGATGGATAGTTTGGGTCACCTGCCTCGTCAGGCTGGTCTTGTAAATACACTCTTTCTCGTGAGCCCATCTCACGCACTTCTTTGGAGAATGGCATGACAATCAGAGCTTTTCCTTCTCTCCGAAAATCTAAGACATATTTTTCTACAATCTTTTCGGGTAGATCATAGATATCCTGACCACGTGAAGCATCCAAAGCTCGTATCATAATAGTAAGGTGGTGATCTACAATTTCAGTCGAAAATGTTTTGATGGTCCCTTCTTTTTGACCAATTGTGATTATCTTTTCCGTTGTTTCTCCACTCAAGGTATACTTAAAGATCAATCCTGGATCAGGCAAATCTTTTGGCTTGGGGTTGTTGTCGTTGATATGAGTAGGTGTTGTTTGGGTAATAGTATTTATATCTGGTAATGTATCCAAGTCTTTGTTTACTTTTTTTTCTGATTCTGCCTTTGGCTTAATTGGCTTGTTGTAATACTTTATATCACTACCATCTTTGAACTTCATTTTATTGATCGTCAATCTTTGGAAAATGACAATCAACGCCAATGCAGCGGAAACAAAAACCAAGAAGAAAATCCAAGTTTCATAAGAATTGACTTTGTCTTCGAGTGCTTTAACTTGATCGATGGAATACGGATTTATCAATTGCGCTAAAAACATAATCACCTCTTAAATATATATCCCATGTAAAAATGAATCCGTAGAACCTACATACAATCGATTGCCGATGACAGCCGGTCTACCATTGATATTGCCATCAGTATTGTATTTTAAACTCAACTGACCCGTATGAACTTTTAATCCATATAGATGATTGTCTTCTGAACCAAAAAATACAGTATCTTGGTGAACGAGAGCTTCACTTCTGATTCTGCCGTTTGTTTTGAATGACCATTGCTGCTTGCCGTACACATTGACACAGAAAAATGTACCGTCATCCGAGCCAAACAAAAAGAACTCATCATTGCCCAATACATAGGAGACGATATCCGAATGTACTGCACTTCTTGCGGGAAAAGACCAGATCAAATTTCCATTGACTCGATCAAAACAGTATACAAATCCATCCAAAGATCCTATGAGTACGAAATTTCCCTTCTGAGAGACACATGCCTTCGAACGGATTGCACCTTCTGTCTTGTATGACCAAAGTGAATTGGCACCTTCTCCACCATACCGAAGTGCATAAAAATGCCTATCTTCCGAACCTATAAAAAGTGTGCTTCCATCAATCGATGGTGAGGAGACAATACCCTCTAAGCGATGGTCCCATAAACGTTTTCCAAATGTGCCTGTTTCTCCTTCACCAGAAACATAACAATCATAGGCATGAATCCCATTGATCGTAGCAACAATCAAAATCCTACCTGTAGTGATCAGCCTGGAAAACACGGTTAGACCCAGATCTCTTTTCCAGATAATGTTTGCCTGATCGGACTTTTCTTGTCCTTCTTTCTTCAAACTGATTGCCGCCATTAAGCCCTGTTTGGTGACCAAAAATACATTGTCTCCCACAAGCACCGGCGTGCGATAAAAAGCACCAGGGATGGTAATATTCCAGAGAACGTTTACCTTATCTTCATTTGATTGGAGTAAGATGACTTCACCTTTATGGTTCACGAGTAACAACAATCCAGAATCATCGGAAGGGAAGGTAATGATCCCTGCTGTAATCGGTGCCTTCGTCCGAAAGTTTAGGAAGGCAGTACCAGGTGCATGGTTTGGGTCATGGGTTTCAGTTAAAAGATCACCTATCGGGTCTTCGCTCGAGTTTCCCACACCAGCTAGTGAAAATGTTTCGTTTACTTTTAAGTTGTCTTTAGGGGAAAACGCTTTGAGTTCTTTATATACAAATGACATGGCAAATCCGACCCAATGTTACTATTTTCGGAACGAAAGGGAAGAAAAAAAAGCTCTCTTTCTTCATTTTGGCCTTCTTTATTAATGATTGACCAGATCAATTTTTATGCACACTTCTTCCTATGGCCACCCAAATCAAATGCCTCTTCCTTCTACTCTGTTTTCCATTGTTTGTCCACGGACAAAACCATTGGGACCAAGTCATGCCAGAGAAAGTTGCAGAAAAAAAATACTTTGTGTTTGGTGAAAATGTAAACCTAAGGAAGTCTGCTTCCGTAAGTTCAGCCTCGCTCCTAAAATTACAGGTTGGTGAGCCAGTCTCAATCCTAAAAAAGACAAATGAACTCTTTAGCTCCCAGAACACAAAGGAGTATTGGTATGAGGTTGAGGCAAAAGGCAAAAAAGGCTTCGTATGGGGTGGATTGTTATCGGACTACGATGTAAGCTTGGGATCACAACAAGTATTGATCCGAAACTTGGGAGTGGCGGAAGGAAAGATCCAAATCAAACTTGTAGAAAACCAAAAAATCCTCTCTCAATTTGAGTTGAAAGTAGGTCCTGTTTCGAATGAAAATTGGTCTCACCAGCTTTATTCTGGAGATTTTTTTTCACCTAACCCTGGTAAGCTCATCGGAATACGGTATTTGATTTTTTCGGAGATCGAATATGCTTACTCGGAAGAAACCATTTTCAGTATTGATTCTAAACAAAAAATAAACAAATTTTTTACTTGGACCCAGGGTGGTTGTGATCCACCTTCTTGCGCCGACACCTGGCTAGTCTTTCCTGGCGAGACCCTTAAAGAAGATAAAAGCATCAAAAGAAAGAAGTACCAAGGAGAAAAGAATACGATCCTTGAAGTCACACGTAGCTACAATATAGATGATGAAACCGAAAACTCATTTAATACGGTCCGCTACCTTTGGAACGGCAAACATATGGAGGAAAAAAAATGAAAGGCAAACAAATACTCTGCATAATTCTCTTACTATTATTTGCACACAATACCTTATTAGCATGGAATAACCATGCCGGACTCACACAGATTATTTTAACTTCCTACTGGAAACAAGGTGTCCCCAATCAAATCCCAGTGGAATCTTTGGAAGATTTTATTATTAAGGAAAGAGATTCTCTGCCAGCAGTATTTGCTGAAATAGAAGAAACGATAGCAAAAGATCTTCCCCATTATCCAAAGACTCCATCACATTTCTTATTTCAACCTGAAAGTATTACGCAAGAGAACGCAAAACAAAAGTTTTTCCACGCCCTTCGAGTCAACCCAAACCACCAAACAACTGCTTATATACAAAAAGTAAACATCCGAGCAGAAACAGAATCTCCACTTCTCAACCGAATAACGATTTTAAATGATAAAGGTAAATTAGTATTGGAGACCTTTGAAGAAACAAAGGATGGTCAATTTGTTTCACCATTGGATGTGCTTGTGACAGCTGTTGATGAACCAGACTATGATTTAGATCTCTATCTTTTTTCCGATAACGAATCTGAATTTGGAAAACAATATGGATTTGGGGAGCAATCCTTTGGCAATCCAAAGTATGAGTATTCCTCACAGGCTCCCTTTCACATGGGTTTTTACCATGAGCCTGCTATTATTTTTTCTTTAGCTGGTTTTTTGAAAAGGACCTATCCAGAATATCGTATCTACCAATTCACCAAACTTGCAGAATACGCAAAGAAAAAGGGACACCACTATTGGGCTTACCGTTTTGCTGGTTGGGCGCTACACTATCTCCAAGACCTTAGCCAACCTTACCATGCCTCCGTCCTACCAAGAGTGTCTGCGGGAAAACAAATTGGTGTACAAGTTCTCGCAATGATTGGGTTAACAGGTGCCAAGAACAATATGATTGATCATGTCACACAACGACATACACTCATCGAAGAATACCAATACTTTCTCATCAAAGATCTCATACACAACCAAAAGGTAAACCACCCTGTCTTCAAAGCTCTGCAGACAAGCAAGGAAGAGGACCTAAAATCTCCCTTCCAATTTTCCGAGGTCCGAAACTCTTACAGCAAGGGGAGCTATGAACTCGGAGAAGATTTGGATGAATCTTTGGAAGAACTACAGATCCCCAAATACGAAACACTTTACGAGGAGAACCACCCGATCCATGTGATCCTCGCAAAAGCTCTTTACAGAACCAATGTCATCACACGTCGCTACTTGCGCTCTCTCTCGCTCTAGTCTGCAGAAAATCTTTCTAGAGTTTCGAGTGGAATGATCTCCAAGGCTCTTTTGTGAGTAGAACGTAAAAAAACACGAGGAGCCACACCATTTCGGTATGCTTCTAGCCAGCGACTCGCACAAAGGCACCAACGCTCGCCAGCGCGCACCCCTGGGAAGTGGTATTCTGGCCTCGGTGTCATGAGGTCATTGCCAGACTCTCTCTGGGACAATAAAAACTCGTCTGTTGCTTCCACACAGACGGTATGCGAACCCAAATCCTCCGCAGAAGTATTGCAGCAAGAGTCCCGGAAAAAACCAGTCAGAGGATTTGCCGAACAAGGGAGGAGTTCTTCCCCAAAAACGTTTTCAGATTTGTACATGGACATAGAAAGCTCATCCTTTAGGATTCAGATTTTGACTATGGGAGAAGGCTCTTGCTTGTCGAGAAAGAATCAGATAAAGGGAGGGGAAGACTCGGTACAAAAAAAATGTGGATTTGCTTGCATATCAAACAAACAAACCCACAGATCAAATGGTTGGAAAGCCTAGACTCAAAATACTACACATATGTTTCCTTGTCAAGTCATTAGGTGATTTATTTTCGCTCTCCACTTCTTTTTTTTGGCATAGGGGAGGCTGAAAAGCCAGTGAATGCGATGGAATAGAGAGAGTCCAAGATGTCTAAAGACCATGGTCCACAAAAAACGGCTTCGGCTCCCCCTCCTTTTGGTCTTCCTAGTTCTAATCTCTTGCCTAAGTGTTTGCAAACAAACTCTCAGACCCAATGGTTCGGATACCAAACTATCTCCCACTCCACCAACCTCAAAAGCCTATGCCTACTTTGCGGAAGGATGTTTTTGGTGCTCTGAGCATATCTTCGAATCCATTGAAGGTGTCGAAGAAGTGATCTCTGGTTATGCGGGAGGACATACAGTCAATCCTTCCTATGAAGATGTGAATACGGAAACGACAGGGCATGCGGAAACCGTTCGCGTTCTATATGATCCTAAAAAAGTTAGTTTTGAAGAACTTTGTTATATTTTCTTTTTATCTCATGACCCCACAACACCTGATAGACAAGGGCCGGACATAGGCAATTCGTATCGATCGATCCTATTTTTCAGTACAGAAAACGAAAAGAAGACCGCAGAATCCGTAAAACAAAAATTTGCAAAAGAATTCCCACTTCCTTCTCCGATTGTTTCGGAAATAAAAAAAATCGATGCCTTCTACATTGCAGAGGAGTACCACCAAGATTTCATAGAAAAAAATCCGAACCAATCTTATGTGCGGGCAGTGTCCATGCCTCGATACGAACGATTCAAAAAAGATTATTCCGCTTGGAAAGAAAAGCGAAAGTAAACAAGCAGTTTATTTAAACTGCTTGGTACTGCTCTCTGATTTTCGTGCGGAAGGAATCAAATTCACCTTTTGAAGCGAATTTACAATATTGTAAAATCTCATGTGGGATTTCAGATGACTTTGCTTCTTTGTGGTTTATCAATATCATCATATCCGCAAGGTAAATGGGGAACACCACTTCTTGGTAAAAATCTTCCGCGAGAAGTGGTCTGTGGTGGTATTCCATAGCTCTGATATAAACATCTGGAAAACTCCACTTGCTACCCACTAGCGCACCAAGTTTAGAATGTGTGATGCCAAAAGCAGATTCTTCTAAAGAAATCGCAGTCGCAATCTCCTTTGAGGATGAATAACTCTTAATCTTTCCCATATGGTTTGGTTCGAGAGAAAGAAGTACGATCTCTCCTATGTCATGCAACAATGTAGATGCGATGAGGTTACTCTGAGAGTTTTTGTTCATCCCCATTTTTTGTGAGATCATTTTTGCATAGAAGGCAGCCTCATTTGACTTTTCCCAAATCTCATTGAATACAGGGAATTTATCTTCTAATATCTGTTTGGTTCCCAAAGAATACAATAATGATTGTAACTCTTTTAGGCCAATCAGCTGTATCGCTCTATCTAAAGATTCAACCTTTGCACCTCTTCTAAAGGCAGCAGAGTTGGAAAGTTTCAAAATGTTAGCAGATAGTGCAATGTCTCGTTTGATCATCTCTGCAATTTGGCCAATACTTGAGTTTGGTTTGTCAATGGCAGCTTGGATATCTTGGATGGTTTTTGGGAATGTTGGCAACTGGTCCAACTCATCAATCAAACGGTCCAATTTGGAAGATTGACTCACCTCTTTAGTCAACTGAGCGGGTATATCAATCGTAAAGATTGTCTTGTTTCCAGAACTTTCAAATTTAAAAGCTGAATCACTTAAACCATCATTTTTTAGCATCATGAGTGTCATGATGAGACCTAGTCCCGCACCTTCCTGTTCGTTGCTCGCGTCCATGAAGGCTTCCGCCAAATCATTATAAGATTTTGCCCTTTCGATTCGGTATTTAATTCTATCCACTTCATCGGCAGTCAACTCAACGTTATTCATGATGCGTATGCGCATGAGATTCTTATTGTGGATAAAGGAAACATACACGCCATAATTGTGTTTGAGAAGGCCTTCTTCAAATTCATCTCTCTTCTCAAGATATTCTTTTTTGAAGTCAGTCATCTTGGACTGGTATTCCTGCTCATTTTGAATGTTGGCAGATTGTGTGTGGAAGTAGACTCGTTTAGCATTTGCCTTGATGGCATTGGTAACCATCTCTTTTACGGCGGCAACGATGGATTCACGAACAGATATCACATCTAACTGCAATAAAAATCGATCCAGAGTTTGGTACAAAGTGTTCTCAACACTTTCATTCATGTTAAAAAACTTAAAGTGGAATGGATGATTTTCCTGAATAGGGTCATTAATATCTGAAATATTAGAATGAAGCCCAAGATTTTCTCTATATTCTAATTGAACTGGTTTCGCTTGCGACATATCATACTCCCAAACTCTTGAGCGGAAATACGTAGAACTCCTAGTATAACTGCGGTAAGTCTTTTGATTCCCTGTTTCTATCTATAGGTAATTCTATCCTAAGTAGACGTAAATCTTTTTATATTCATTACAAAAATACTCTTCCAGGTACCTAAATGCAGCTTGGGACATATCCCAAGGATTGTAGTGAAATTTATTTCATTTTGTCTTTATACTTTGGGTAGATAGATTTTTGGTAAGCTCAATTTAAACTTAACAGCAGCTATACGGACCAATACGACCAAGGAAACAGACACAAATGCATTCATGCCCTCGGAGATTCCCCAGGCGCGCAAACTAATGTAAACAAAGGCTCCCAATAGGCAGGCCGTCGCGTAAATTTCTTTCCGGAAGATAAAGGGCACCTGGTTCATCAAGGTATCACGGATCACTCCACCAAAGATTGCGGAGACCATTCCTAAGATAATGGCTGCAAACGGATTTACATTCTGGGCCAGAGATATCTTTGTTCCGAGTATGGTGTAGATTCCAATGCCTACGGTGTCGAAGAGAAAGACTTCCTTGCGAAGTTTGAGAAGCAAACGAGGGATTCCAATTGTGAGCATAAATCCGACAAAAATTGCCCAGAGTACATTCTGGTCTCGCACCCAAGAAACAGGATAGTTCCCTAGAGTGATGTCTCGCAAGGTCCCGCCACCTATGGCTGTGATGAATCCTGTGAAAAACACAGAAAAAAAATCATGGTGGTGCTCTCTCCTCTCCAAAGCAGCTAAAGCTCCCGAGATGGCAAAGACAGTGATCCCCGCAAGTTCCAGGAGGTAGAAAGGGTTCATCACTCCCCTTCTCTATGAACAGATTCTATATTGAAGGCTGGATGGCAGACAGACCAGTACTCAGCATCTTCGGGAAATGGATTGGAGTAACGAACTCTAGTTCCCTTCCCGATGAAAAGGGATTCTCCGGCAGATAGAACAATGACCCTGCCATCCAATTCAATTTGCTTTCGTCCACGCACCATCAATGTGTATTCATCAAACTCGGGAGTTTGGAAGGGTTCTCCCCATCCAGACGGAGCAACCATATGGGCTATGGATATGCCAGTGGTGTTTGTTGAAGGGATGCCAAAGTGCTCTTCAATGGTCTTTCCCCCAGGAACGGGTATTGAGATGGGTTTGGTTTGGTGGTGCCAGTTCATGAAAGTAAAAGAACAAATCCATTCGGATTCGTCAATTGATTGGACGGTTTCTAGGAGAAAGCAAATCGTTTTCTATAACCAACAGATCCACCGCCCAAGGATTTCTCATTTTGTGAAGATGAGGCTAAGGAGAACCTTTGGTTTAGGCCAAAATAGCTTTCAAAGTTTTTTCGGAATGTTCCCATAGCTCTTTAGCGATGGCAGAGTCATATGAGACCTTTGAACTTCTTTCTGGTTTGCACTTTACAAAGTACTTCCCTGTGATCCCATCCACTTCAGCTGAACTTGCAAGATACACTGAAGTCTTTGCTCCTTCTTCTTCACTGATGGCTAAAAGATTTTGACCCCAGGTCACAAGAAGCTTTGCTAAACCTTCGTTGTTCCAACCGAACTTGGTTTTTACAAAGCCAGGGTGAAGGCAATTCGCTGTCACGGAAGTGCCTTTCAATCTTTCGGCAAGGTGGTAAGTAAAATAGATATTCATCAACTTAGACCTTTGGTATTGTTTCCAACCTGAGTACAGCCTCTCTCCTTCGATGTTTTGGAAATCAAGCTCTACTCCTTTATGAGCGCGAGAAGCAACATTTACAATCCTTGCTTTTCCAAATGCTTGTAAGGCGGGTAAAAGAGAATTGGTAAGCAAAAAGTAATGCAAGTGATTCAATGCATAGGTCATTTCTTTCCCTTCCGCACTCAGAGTCCTTTCTTGGAAAAAGGCGCCCGCATTATTCAATAGGCAATAAAGTTTCGGAAATCGGTTCAGAATCTCCTGAGAAGTACTACGAACATTTGAGAGAATAGATAAATCACATACAAAAAGAACGAAGGCATCTGGTTCATTTCGTATTTGGAGTAATTCTTTTTTTAAGTTTTCTAACTTTTGACTGTTCCTTGCCACTAAGACCAAGGGATATCCTTTTTTGGCCAGTTCGAGCGCACTGATACGGCCGATACCGTCTGTGCAACCAGTTATGCAAATCCATTGGTTTTGATTCATAATCTCTCCCTCATACTTCAATCATGGCTTTTGGTAAACGGATGGAAAATGTAGAACCGTGCAAACCGTCCGAGTCGGCAAACAAGGTTCCGTTATTTTTTTCTATAAACTCTTTGCACAATAACAGTCCGATACCATTGCCTGTTTCACCTTGTGTACCCAGTGATTTGACAACCTCTCCCACTTGAAAGAGTTTAGCAATGGTTTGTTTTTCCATACCCACTCCTTCATCTTTGATGTCCAATTGCCACTCTTTTGGGAATTCTGTTGCTTTGATTTCAATCTTTGATCCACGAAAACTGAATTTAATTGCATTCGAAATCAAGTTTCGTAATACCGTGTAGATCATTCTGTTATCGCAATATACGAGTGCCACGGTAGGGATTTGGATTACGAAATGGAGGTCTTTATTTCCTGCATTCAGCTCAAATAGATTGGTCGCCTCCTCTACCAAAGTAAGTAGGGAAAGATTGCTCGGGCTAAAGTCTTCTTGGCCTCTCTGCAATTTGGACCATTCCAATAGATTCTCTAATAGTGAAAAAATAGATTCCGTTGCATCCACCAAGGATTCTGTCATTTCGGAAACAGTTTTATCCTGTTTGTCCATACGTTCGTTTAAAATTTTGAGAAGGGATTTAATACCTATGAGAGGGCCTCTTAAATCGTGAGATATAATGGACAAAAACCGATCTTTAGTTGCATTCCCGAGTTGTAGAGCTCGATTTGCTTCTGCCATTTTTGCTTCCAATAATCTTTGTTCGGTGACATCCCGAAAGGAGAGGATGAGACCGATATTGTTTCGGTCTTTATCTCGAATCTTTTTGGATTTTACTTCCCAGTTACGTGTTGGAGTGCTGGAAGTCCACTGCCAGGAATGCTCAGGTTTTTTTTCTGGAAGGTGTTTTAACTTGAGGTGGAGTTCAGGGGTGTATTTGAAAAATTCGGAAGCTTGGTCTAAGGAATAGAATTTTCTATCCAATAAAAAAATCCTTTCGGCTGCAAAGTTCCAATCTACAACGCGTTCTTTGGTATCTATGATGATGACAGGTTCATCTAAGGCATCTATGATCTCAGCGCGTGCAAGTTGTACTATATCATAAACGCGAAAGTAATTTATTGAAAAGAAAATCCAAATCGATAGCAAAGAGAGAGTGACGGGAGTGGCATTCAAGCCTGGAAAAGGGCGGAGGCCAATGAGATGAGCAATGGCAACTATCCAAACAATCGAATACGGAAGTAAAAAGAAGAAATATTTTCTTCGCATTTCTGGTTTGTCATTCCTGGACTCTCTCAATATGTGGAGGATGATGACAAATGACCAGATGCCCGTGCCTACATACTCAACGAGATAAGTTGTCCAAGGCAGAACTTGTATCCATTGCGTTCTTCCCTCAATCGTTGTTAGGTAGGTCGCTTTCAGTAAAGTATGGTAAACGGGATCGAAAACAATCAAAACCAACATAGAAAAAGGTAAGATAAAAAGAACAAACCAGAGATTCTTTGTTAGAATATTATATTTTTGTGTAAATCCAACACCTGTTAATACGGCTCCCAAACATGCAATCACAACTCCCGTATGCACCAAATACAAAAATACTCTATGCCAAAAAGGATGGATGAATAGATAATCGAGTGCATATGGCCCTGTCCATAAGAGACAGCCAAGCACCATAGTGAAGAGATAGCGTCCGATTTGGATGCGCAGAAGGCGTACCAAATAGAACGCCAAAAGCAGATTGAGAAAAAAGGCAAAGCCTAATAAGAGACTATAAGGGTGGAACTGCCACAAGGACTATGATTCTAACTCTTGTATCATTTCACAATTTCCGTCAAAGACAACGCCATCTGCGATTTGTAGTTTTGCTGTCCGTATGTTTCCTTGTACCTTTCCAGTAGCCAACATTTCCAATCTCTGGGTAGCGGTCACATTTCCAATGATTGTGCCACCGACTACGACCGTGCCAGCTTTGATGTTTGCTTTGACGCGGGCCCCTTCGCTGATGACTAAATAACCATCAGAGATGATTTCACCCACAAATTCTCCAGAGATTTGGAGTGGTTTCTTAAACAGAAGAGTGCCATTAAATGTAGTTTCTTTTCCAAAGATCGTGGCAATGACGCCATGTTCTGTGATGATAGGTTGAGTGGTTTTTTTTGTCATATTTGATTACTTTGTTTTCATATTGTAAACGCCGTCCCAATCCTCAGGAGGTGGGTCCGCAATGTAGTCATCACAGCGTTCGATGTAGAGAAGTGAGGGGCCATCGTTTGGCTCAATCTCAAGTGCCTTTTGGAAATTAGCCTTCGCTTCCACAAACTTTCGGTTTTTATAGAGAGATAAACCCTCATTGTATAAAGCCAAAACTTTTGTCATCTTTTCAGAAACGATCATGCTCACTCCTTATAGAGAATCACAACCGCAGTGGAGTAATGGTCAGCATGGCTGATCGATACAGAGCTGGAAGTGAATCCTTTTTCTTTGAAAAATGTTTCAGTTTTGCCGTGGATGACTAGCGTTTTTTTCCCAAATCCAGTACCTGCAAGTTCGATCTCGCGCATGTCTAGTACCTCACCGGGTGCAAGCGACATAGCCTTGATGACGGCCTCCTTACAAGCAAATCTGCCAGCTAAAAAGGGAACAGGGTCATTATGGGATTGGCAGTACAGAACCTCATCTTGGGTATAGACCCGATTGAGAAAACGATCCCCATAGCGATCCAGAAGTTCTCGGATCCTGGAGTTTTCAACGATGTCATTGCCAACAGAAATCATTCAATGCCACAAAGTCCCAAGTCTTTCCTTTTTGGTCGAGTCAGATTTTTTAGGGCAGAAACTCCTTGCCTACTTCCTTCGGTTTCGAGATACTTTCTCCCATGAAGCGTATTTTTTCTCTATCATTCGTCTTCGTTGCCTGCATGGTGTTTTCTGCAGAAAAACCAGACAGCCTCTATATCAAAAACTTAGTGCCTGCAAGTTACCAAGCGTCCGATGGGACTCTCTTCGTAAATGAGTTTTACCGTCTAACATGGGAAAAAAACGAAGCCAATACAAAGTTTTTTGTAAAGTGGAATGACGATCCTTGGATTGAGTATTCGGAACCATTGGTTCCGCCAATACTCGGCTGGAATGAGTTATTTTTCTATGCAGAAGATCCAGTCGGAAATAAAGAATCTGAAAACAAAATCAATCTGTATGTAGACCGCACCTCACCTAAATTAAGTGTCAATTGGCGGTACCTTCCAAAGCTATGGAATGACCAATACATCGTTCAAACAAACAATGAATTAGTGATCCGTGCCTCAGACGAAGAGAGTGGGATCCAGAATTTGGTCGTATCATTAGATGACGGAGAGGAGCAATTGTTTGCGGCGGGGAAAGACTTTCAAATCCAGACTAAAGAAGAAGGCAAACATAGATTAGTTGCATTTGCCTTTGACCAGGTAAAGAACATTTCAAGACGTTGGGAAATCGCTTGGCTGGTCGATGCCTCTGCTCCAAGTCTGAGCCTCAATACCATTCCTAAACTGATCCAAGAAAACGAAAACCTAGTCTGCCCACGCTATACAAAGATCAATCTTTTAGCCAAAGACCAATGGACAGAGGTAAAGGACATTCTCTGGAGAGAAAAGAACGCTGAGAATTGGAATGTTACAGAAAGGCAATTTGACTTAGAAAAATTTTTTCCATTTCATTCAAATATAAGTTTAGAATTCAAAGCTAGAGATTTTAGCGGGAATGAATCTGCCGTTATTGATTTTTCCTGTGTTATGGATAAAAAACCACCTGAGACAACGATACGATACCAAAAATGAAACTCTCTGCAAAAGTAATCATCGTCATTTTTTTGTTAGCTGCCTCCTCGCTTCCTTCAGCTGAGGATCGGTTCTACTTTGATTTGACTTTGACTTATGCAGAAACAACGAAACACAAATACTCAACTTCCGAGACATTTTCAGTCAAAAACAACAGATTGTTTTATGAATGGAAGTATCTCGGCAACCATCCTAACGTAGATTATCCGAGAGAGATCAAAAGAACGATTTTGATGAAGTCTACAAAGAAGTTAGAAGAATTTTTGGACAAAAACCATTTGATTTCCGATATGAACATCAGTTTGTATTCAAAACGTCTGCCTCAAGATGATTACCAAGCAGACGTTCTATTCAAAATTTTTTACAGAAACCGCTTAAATACCATCAGTATCACAGGACTACGGCCCATAGATGATGAAAAAAACAGAGAGTATGACCTCATCTTAGAATTTGCTGACTTACTAAAAAAAGAACTCAGCTTTAATGAATGAATTTATTTGCTTCTGTCGTCTTCTCTCGTCAGAAAATACGCAGCTAAGATAGGCAAGGTTGTTACAAGGATTACAAAGACTGCCACTACGTTCGTGACTGGTCTCTGCCTTGGACGCACAAATTCTGTTAACATCCAGATAGGAACCGTGGACTGTTGGCCTGCCGTAAAGGTAGTCACAATGACTTCATCGAAAGAAAGTGCAAAAGACAACATCCCTCCTGCAAGCAAAGCAGTCGCAACGTTTGGTAGGACAACAAATCGGAAGGTCTGCCAAGGGCTGGCTCCTAAATCCATAGATGCTTCAACAAGAGAATGGGAACTTCGCCTAAGCCTTGCTAGAACATTATTATAGACAGTGACAATACAAAATGTAGCGTGCGCGATGACGATTGTCCAGGTGCTAAAAGGAATCCCTAATAAATTGAGTGCAGATCTCAAGGAAATACCGGTTACAATCCCTGGAAGTGCGATCGGTAAAATCACTAAAAATGAAATGATCTCCTTTCCAAAAAACTGACTTCTGTAGACCGCAAGGCTTGCCAAAGTGCCAAGGAAAATTGCTAGTAAGGTGGAGATACTTGCTACTTGTACAGATAAGATAATCGCATCCCAGATATCCTTGCGATCCCATGCGACACCAAACCACTTTGTCGTGAATCCTGGAATCGGAAATTGAAAGGTCTTTTCATCAGTAGAAAAAGCATAGATGATGATAAAGCCGATGGGGATATGAATGAACATAAAGACTAAAAGTGTCGATATCTTCAAACCTAAGTTTTTTCCGAGGAGTTTAGAGAGCATCAAACGCACCTAACCTTTTTGCTATGTTTAGGTATACCATCATGATGATGATAGGGACCACAGAAAAAGCTGCCGCCAAAGGTATGTTACCGGCTGTTCCTTGGTGGGTGTATACTGCCATCCCTATGAAATAACTCGAATTGCCAATGATGGTCGGGATGATATAATCACCCAAAGTCAGAGAGAAAGTAAAGATCGAGCCCGCCACGACTCCTGGGAAAGCTAAAGGAAAGACTACTTTTCGAAACGTAATGGAAGGATTGCCACCCAAATCGGAAGATGCTTCTAATAAGGATTTTGGGATTCGCTCTAAAGATGCTTGGATAGGCAGGATCATATAAGGCAACCAAAGGTACAGAAACACAAGAAACATTCCAATGTATGAAAAGGAGAGGCTTGGTCCACCGATCACAGGAATCGAAAGAATTCCATCTAAAACAAAGGTGAGGCCAATCTTTTCTAAAACCCATGTGATGATGCCTTCTTTAGCCATCAACATCTTCCAAGCATAAACTTTTACCAGATAACTAGACCAAAGAGGTAACATGATACCTAAATACAAAATCGGTCTAAGTTTTGGCCCTGCATACATCGCCATATAATAAGCGACAGGGAAAGCTAAAATCGCACTCATGATTGTGACAGAAAGTGCCATCAAACTCGTACGGATAAAAATATCCCAATTTGTCGATAGTTTGAAAAGATCGTAATAAGTTTCGAGGGTAAACTCGTGTTTGATGACACCAGAAAAGGAATCTACAGAGAAGAAACTTTGTATGAGTAAAGTAAACAGAGAACCAATATAAACAATCCCTAGCCATATCAAAAGTGGGCTTAGAAGAAGGAAGATGGCGAGAGACTTACGATAAAATAAGAAAGTAAAAATACGATCCATGGCTCCTGACATATCTTTAAGCCTGAATGAGATGCATGTCTTCTTCTTTCCAAGCCACAATCAATTCAGAAGAGGCTTCCATTGCTTTTAAATTTGAATTTTGTTTGGATACGATGATTCTTTGGCCAGCCTTTGTCTGCACCACAAGTCTAGAATTTGCTCCAGAATACACTTCATTGAGTAAAGTAGCCGGCACTGTAATCAGCCCATCTTTCGGATCCATGGGAGACAAGATGCGGATCTTTTCCGGACGGATCATCGTTTTTGAGGATCTTTGGATAAATGAGGACGTTGTTTGTTCATCAAAGATATTGGAAGTTCCCACAAAATTGGCAACAAAAGAAGTATTAGGCTTCTCATATATTTCCCAAGGGCTTCCGATTTGCTCCACCTTACCCTGGTTAAAGACGGCAATGCGGTCTGACATCGAAAGTGCCTCTTCTTGGTCATGGGTCACAAATATAAACGTAATCCCAACAGTCTTTTGGATCGCTTTTAACTCAATTTGCATTTCTTCACGCAATTTTAAGTCCAGGGCTCCTAAAGGTTCATCCAAGAGAAGGATTTGGGGTTGGTTGATCAGAGCTCGCGCAAGGGCAATCCTTTGTCTTTGGCCACCAGAAAGTTCTGATGGTTTTCGTTTTCCAACATCGGGAAGCCGCACCATTTCCAACATATGTTGGACTCTGGAGGCGATCTCTTTCTTGGAAACATTTTTCACCATTAGACCATAGCCGACATTTTCAGCGATGCTCATATGGGGAAAGAGTGCATAGTCTTGGAATACCGTATTTACATTTCGTTTGTATGGAGGAATGCCTCGAACATCTTGTCCGCCGAGTAATATTTTCCCAGCCGAAGGATCATAAAAACCTGCCACCATACGTAGGCAGGTTGTCTTTCCGGAACCAGATGGTCCCAACATGGAGAAAAATTCTCCTTTTTTGATTCCGAAGGAAGCTCGGTCCACAGCCAGAAAATCTCCGAAATTTTTAGTAACCTCGATTAATTCAACATCTAACACGTTTTCCAATGCTTCCTACCTAAATCCTTGTTATTTGCTACCTATGATAGCAATGTAATCCTCTGCCCATTTTTTGTAAGGAACACATTTCCTTCCACCTGAGCAATTTTCTACTGGAGTTCTCCAGAAAGAAATTTTTTCAAAGTTGTCAAAACCATTTGTTGCACAACCTTCATCAGTTAGCAATGCGTTACCTTTACAAGCTGCAGGTACAGAAGGTACGGAACCAAACCAAGAAGCTAAATCGCCTTGAACTTTTGCACTGATGGAATGTTCCATCCACTTGTAAGCACAGTTAACGTGTTTAGAATCTTTGTGTAACATTGTAGTATCTGCCCAACCAGTTGCACCTTCCACTGGAACAACGGATCCTACAGGTTGTTTGTCTGCTGTAAGTAGGTTCACTTGGAATGGCCAGGTAGAAGAGGCAACTAAACCTTCTTTTTTGAAATCATCTACTTGAACCATAGCATCATGCCAATATTTAGGAACAAGTTGTCTTTGTTTTTTAAGTAGTTCAATCGCAGCGTTGTATTGCTTCTCATCTAACTCATAAGGATCATTGATACCTAGTTCAGGTTTTGCCTTCTTTAGGTAAAGAGCTGCATCAGCAATGTAAATGGGTCCATCAAATGCTTGCACACGGCCTTTGTTTGTTTTTCCATCAGGAAGTTTTTGCTCTTCGAACACAACATTCCATGATGTAGGGGCAGTTTTAAATACCTTTTTATTGTACATAAGAACGTTTGGTCCCCACTGGTAAGGAACTCCGTAGTGTTTTCCGTCAACTGTATGCCAAGGTGCATTTTGTAATCTTGCATCTACTTCTTTCCAGCTAGGGATCAAGTCGATATTGATTTCTTGCACTTTCCCACCAGCGATCAAGCGAAGCGAAGCATCTCCAGAAGCAGTTACTAAATCAAAACCACCCTCATTCATGAGTGCAACCATCTCATCAGATGTCGCAGCGGTTTTTACCGTCACTTTACAGCCGCTAGATTTTTCAAATTCAGTCACCCAGTCGTAGGCTTTGTCTGTTTCCCCTCTTTCGATGTAGCCAGGCCAAGCAACGATAGAAACCTCACCTTCCGTTGCACCGATTGCGGTAATTTTTTCCTTTTTGCCACAAGAGATCAGTAGTCCAAAGACTAGGACTAGAGACACTGCCGTGAGTCGTTTCAAAAATGATTTTGTCATTTGATCGTTTACTCCTTTGTATTTGATCCGTTTCAATGCGAAACGATCTCAGAGAGTAAACTGCTGGCAAGCATTTCCGAAAGATTTTAAAAAATGGTAGGATTTTTCTTTCCGAAATTTAAAAAAGCATAAGATATGAACGAACTTTTCGATCAAACTTTATTTCGACAGTCTAACTATATTAACGGTGAATGGACAAAAGCAGTTTCTGGCGAAACTTTATCCGTTCAGAACCCCTCGACTAGATCTACCATAGGTACCATCCCTAAGTCAGGCACCCAAGAAACTGAAAGCGCAATCCGTTCCGCACAGTCCGCACTCTACCTCTGGAAAAAAACCACTGCCAAGGAAAGGTCGCAAATCCTCCGCAAATGGTTCCAGCTGATGATCGAAAATGCAGATGATCTCGCACGTATCTTAACCTCAGAACAAGGCAAACCTCTCGCGGAAGCTAAGGGCGAAATCCTATATGCCGCTTCTTACATAGAATGGTTTTCCGAAGAAGCAAAACGCGTGTATGGTGATATTATCCCTTCCCATCGGACTGATACAAGGATTATGGTATTGAAAGAGCCAATTGGTGTGGTTGCAACGATTACTCCTTGGAACTTTCCATCGGCAATGTTGGCAAGGAAAGTGGCACCAGCTCTAGCAGCCGGTTGCACGGTAGTCTCAAAGCCCTCGGAGCTTACTCCATATTCTGCATCGGCAATGTGCGAACTGGCTACAAGAGCTGGCCTGCCCAAAGGAGTTTGGAATTTGGTCTTTGGTGAACCAAAAGAAATTGGAGAATCTCTTCTCAATTCACCTATCGTCCGTAAGCTGAGCTTCACTGGTTCTACTCGCACCGGCATTTACCTGATGGAAAAATCGGCAAAGACACTCAAAAAACTCTCCTTAGAATTAGGAGGCAACGCTCCCTTTATCGTTTTTGAAGATGCAGACATAGAAGCAAGTTTAAAAGGTGCAATGCTATCCAAATACCGAAACACAGGGCAGACCTGTGTTTGTGTGAATCGATTTATCGTACAAGAATCAATTGCTCAGGAATTTTCGGAACGATTGGCAAAGTTAGCGAGTCAATTGAAAGTAGGTGATGGTTTTTCAGAAGGAGTCCAACAAGGGCCTCTTATCAATGAACCTGCACTCAAAAAAGTAGAAGAACATATCAAAGATGCAACTGCGAAGGGAGCAAAAATCCTTACTGGAGGAAAGCCCCATCCCATGGGCGGGACATTTTTTGAGCCAACCGTATTGTATCCTGTCAACCAACAAATGTTAGTCTCCAAAGAAGAGACCTTTGGTCCTGTCTCCTCTATTCAGACGTTTCGGACAGAAGAAGAAGCCATCCAAATTGCCAACGATACGGAATTTGGTTTAGCTTCCTATGTTTTTACCTCAAATATAGCTAGGCTCTTTCGAGTTGCCGAAGGACTTGAATATGGAATGGTGGGAATTAATGAAGGATTGATCTCATCGGAACAGGTTCCTTTTGGTGGAGTCAAGTTTTCTGGTATGGGTAGAGAGGGTTCTAAATATGGAATCGAAGATTATATTGTTACGAAGTACTTATGTTTAGGAGGAATCACATGATGACAGTAGAAACGCTTACCAATGCAAATCTTTGGGAAAGACGAGTAAGCAATGTCCCAAGAGGGGTGAGCACCGCTTATCCCGTCTTTGCAAAATCAGCTAAGAATGCTGAAATTTGGGACGTAGAAGGAAAACGCTATATTGATTTTGGAGGCGGAATCGGGGTAATGAATACGGGGCATTGCCACCCAAAGGTCATAGAGGCCATTCATAAACAAGTGGATGCTTACTTACACACAGCCTTTCAAATCATGCCATATGCACCTTACATTGAGCTGTGCGAACGACTCAATGCGAAGGCTCCCATCGCAGGAAATAAAAAGACTATTTTGTTTTCTTCGGGAGCAGAGGCTCTTGAAAATGCAGTGAAGATTGCAAGAGCAGCTACAGGTAGAACCGGATTTATTTCGTTTATTGGTGGATTCCACGGAAGGACGATGATGGCCTTAGCACTCACAGGGAAGGTGATACCTTATAAAAAAGGTTTTGGTCCATTTCCTGGAGATGTATACCATATTCCCTACCCAATGGAATACCATGGAGTCTCGGAAGATGACTCCATCAAAGCCTTACAAAATCTGTTCAAGGCAGACATTGACCCAGCAAAAATTGCAGCAATAGCCATTGAACCAGTACAAGGCGAAGGTGGCTTTTACATTGCATCCTCTAGTTTCCTGAAACGATTACGATCCATTTGTGATGAGCATGGAATCCTATTGATCGCTGACGAAGTGCAATCTGGTTTTGCTAGAACCGGAAAACTTTTTGCGATAGAGCATAGCGGAATCGAACCAGATTTGATTACTACCGCCAAATCGCTAGCAGGTGGAATGCCTCTATCCGCTGTTATTGGAAAAGCAAGTCTCATGGACTCAGTGGAACCTGGTGGATTAGGTGGAACCTATGCGGGCAACCCCGTAGCCTGTGCAGCTGCGATTGCAATCATGGACCTCATTGATGAAGAAAATATCCTGAGCAAATCTGAGGCCTTAGGGAACAAACTCATCAAAAGACTCAAAGAAATCCAAAGAGATGCAAAATCAGTCGGAGAAATTAGAGGCCTTGGGGGCATGGTCGCCTTTGAATTAGTTGAAAATGGAAATGCGCACAAACCGTCCGCAGATCTAGCCAAAAAATTAACAGCAAAGGCACTCGAAAAAGGGCTTGTACTTTTGTCCTGCGGAGTCTACGGAAATGTGATTCGAATCCTCGTGCCGATCACTGTGGAAGACCCTGTTTTAGAAGAGGGCATGAAAATCATTGAATCATCATTAAAGGAAATAGAAGGTTAATCATGAAACAATACCAACATTGGATCAATGGAAAGTGGACAGAATCTAAATCCAAAAAAACTTCCAAAATCGAAAACCCAGCCACCGAAGAAATCATTGCCGAGGTTAGCGAAGGATCTCCAGAAGATATTGATGCGGCTGTAACAGTCGCGGACAAAGCATTCTATGATGGTCGTTGGTCAATGCTTAGTCCAGGGGAGAGATCAAATGCTCTTTATCGATTGGCTGATCTTTTGGCAAAACACACAGAAGAATTTGCAAAAGTAGAATCAGAAAACGTGGGCAAACCTTACAAAAACTTAAGTTTGGCGGGAGATATTCCTTTTGCTATTGATAACCTCAGGTTTTTTGCAGGTGCAGCAAGAGAAGTTCATGGTTCACGAGCTGGTGAATACTTTCCTGGCTATACCTCTCTATTTCGAAAAGAGCCAGTAGGTGTTGTTGGCCAGATCACTCCTTGGAACTACCCCATCCTGATGGCAGTATGGAAATTAGGCCCTGCCCTAGCTGCTGGTTGTACGCTTGTTTTAAAACCAGCGCCTAACACCCCATTAACGACATTGATGCTTGCTGAACTTTCCAAAGAGGCAGGTATCCCAGACGGCGTTCTAAATGTCGTAGCAGGAGGAAATGAAGCGGGACAGGCATTGGTTGATCACCCAAAGGTACGAATGGTTTCTCTTACTGGCTCTACACAAACCGGAAAACGTATCATGCAGTCTGCCTCTCAATCCCTCAAACGAGTCCACTTAGAGTTAGGTGGTAAAGCTCCTCTACTTGTCTTTGATGATGTCGATCTTGCTTTATTCGCTCAAAAAGCTACATTTGGCGCAACTTGCAATTCAGGACAGGATTGTACGGCCGCAACAAGAGTGTATGTTCAGAACAAACTTTTAAAAGACGCTACAGAGATGTTAGTTGAGGCTATGAAATCAGTTAAAGTGGGAAATCCGTTTGATGATGCAACAGAAATGGGTTCCATCGTTTCACTCAAACAAAAAAACCACATCATGGGTTTTTTGGACCGGGCAAAACAATCGGGTGCCAAGATTTTAACAGGTGGAGGAAGCCCAAAAACAATTGAAAAAGGGTATTTCGTTGAGCCTACCGTCATCTCAGGAGTAAGCCAAACGGCGGAGGTTGTCCAAAATGAAATCTTTGGACCTGTTCTTACCATACTCCCCTTTGAAACGGAAGAGGAAGCTATCCAACTTGCGAACGATGTAAACTATGGACTTGCCTCTTCTATTTGGACAAAAGATGTTGCGCGTGCCATGCGAGTCTCCAAACGACTGGAATTTGGAACCGTTTGGGTCAATGACCATTTACCATTAGCATCGGAAGCTCCACATGGTGGGTTCAAACAATCTGGGTTTGGAAAGGATCTATCCTCGGAATCAGTTTCCGATTATTTAGTCACCAAACACGTCATGATCGGCGGTGTTTGATTCTAAGAATTAATGCTTGCTGTGATGTAGACTCCATGGTTCTATTTAAGGAACCATGGCAGATGAGTATTCAAATCATAGTATGATACGTCTTAGGCAGATGATCTCTGCCTTTGGCGCCCGCTCCAAAGAGATCGGTTCTGTCGCGACCGCTATCCAACAAATTGCCAAACAAACCAATTTATTAGCCCTCAATGCCGCAATCGAAGCGGCTCGAGCTGGAGACTCAGGCAAAGGTTTCGAAGTTGTTGCCAATGAAGTATCCAAACTTTCTTATAGGACTTCCGAAGCCACAAAGAAAATCAATGAAATCCTAAGTAGAATTTACGGAGAGACAGAAAGTGCTGCACAAGAAGTGGAACATTTTGAAATTGATGCCATCCTCGAATATGCAAGGATCTGGTCTGCACAAGTCGCCTCTGATTTAGAAGCAAAGTTTTATATCATGGCTACTTCTCTCTATGGATTGAAGTTTCTGATCCAAAGTATGATACAATCTGAGAGTGGGCTTACCCGTAAACAGATACTCATTCTAATGAGAGAGTATCTGGAACAGAACCCACAACAATTAGCATATGCATGTTGTTTCGAGCCAAATGTAGTCGATGCTAACGACCACCTACACACAAATGACGAAGGACATGATACAAACGGACGATTTGTACCCTATTGCAATCGACATAGAGGTAAGATAGCCATTGAACCATTGCAAGGATATGATGTGGAAGGTGAAAATGAATGGTATGAACTTCCGCGTGCCTTAGGGAGAGATGTGATGATGGAACCATATGTCTATCCTATTGATGGAGAGATGGTTCGCATGACGAGTTTGATGACAAATTTGATTATCCATGGGAAATTTGCTGGAATCATGGGTGCTGACTTTTCTTTGGAACAACTACAAGCCAATCTATCCCAAAGAAAGATTTTTAATGCCGGAAGTTCTTCACTCCTCTCTAATGAAAGTGTGTTTGCAGCCTCACCAAATACTGATTTGCTTGGGACAAAATTAAATTCGATCCCAGAGGAGGCAAAAATTGCTGTTATGGAAGGTCGTCCTTATGATTTTACTGACCGATCTGGTCTGGTGCATATATTCTCACCAGTACAGATCGGGAATAGCACCAATCCATGGTCTATTTACGTACAGTTTGAACTGGGCAAAGCGCTTAAGAGAGATTTATAAACTCATCAAATACATTCGTATCGATTTTAGTTCTACATCAGTCATATAGGCAAAGTTTTTCCATGGCATGGGCGCTCTCATTTCTCTTCCATCCGGAGTGATACCAGTTCGTATCGCCGACACAAATTGATCTTCTGACCAAGCACCAATCCCCTGTTTGGTGATATTGGTTGCCTCTGGCCATTCTGGCGGGGCACCTGGGATCGGACCTCCTTTTAAATTGGCTCCATGGCAACCGGTACAAGTATCTGCTAAATACTTTCCAAAAGAAAGGGAAAGAGTTTTTTCTTGTTTGGAGGCCGCTTGTACAGAATGGTCAATGAAGAGGGCACTCGCAAGATGCGGAAGATTCCCCGTCAAAAATAATACTCTTGCAAGAGGACCTATTTTGATTTCTGCCGAAGTTTCTTCGACGGGTGGTAAAGATAGGAGATAACTATATATCTTTCCCACATCTTCATCAGTCATTGCTTGGAAATCTGTAGAAGGCATAAAATGCAGAGGTTGTTTGTTTGTGCCAATGCCATGCCGTAGAGCCAAAACAAAATCCTGAAAACTTTTTTTCCCGAGTCCACCCTGTCCTTTGGTTAGATTTGAGCCAGTGAATGTTCCTAGTAGCGGGTCATTGATAAAGGTCACACCTTGCCCCTGGAGCCCATGGCAATCTGGACAACCTCTTGTCACATAGAGACGTTTGCCCTCTACAAGATCATTAGCTCCAGGAGGAAAAACAGATATCTCTCCTACACCCTCTATAACTTTTGTTAGCCTAGAATTGGTTTGAATGTATATGATGCTGACTATAAAAAAAAGAATAGCAGTCAAACCCAGCAAAAATAAAAAAAACTTTTTCATTTCGTTTCCTTTTTTGTTTGCAAGGTATTTTATTCCAAATAAATCACTGGTCAAGCAGAATCAGAGCTGACATGAATTCTATCTCTGATAAGATTTTGCAAATGAAACCTAAATTGTATGCCTTCCCCATTTCTCACTTTTCAGAAAAAGCAAGATTTGCTTTGGACAGAGCTGGGTACAGTTACGATCTACAATTGCTTTATCCCGGAGAACACATTCAAATTTTAAAGGACAAAGTGCCCGAAACTTCTGTTCCCGTTTTAGAAACTGAAAAAGGATGGATCCAAGGCTCTAGTTTGGTCCTGGATTTGGTAGAAGAAAAAGCCTTCGGAAAGAAAGCAGAGGCCAATGAAAGAGCAGAGGAAGAGAAAATAGACGAAATTTTAGGAAAAGGCTTACAAACCATTCTATACTACTACGTACTCCCGAGTCCCGAAATTGTAGGCAAACTCTTCTCCTTACAAAAACCAAAACCAGAGGAAGTAATCCCCCCGCCCGAACGATTTGACCTAGTCTCTCTTGTTTTACGAAAAAAGTATAAAATCAATCCAAAGAATGTGGAATCTGTTCTGACAAGGGTAAATGAATACGCTCAAGAGATCCAAACCGTTTATAAAAAGCGAAAATTTTATAATGGAATATCATTTGGTCGGGTGGACCTAACGATTTCCAGTTTGTTGGGAGCACTCGCTTTGCCAGAAAAAGCGCCGGCAACAGATTGGTTTCTTTCAGCAGAAATGCCAAAAGGCTTTTTGGAGTGGAAACGATCTTTGGACATCGACTTTCTTTTGGACCGAATAAGAGAATTTTATCATGAATTTAGAACCCATTCCACATAATCTGGATTAGATGGCCCAGAAAGATAACTAACGATACAGGGGAGTTCGTAAGAATGTAATTCCTTGGCTCGTTTGATCAGCTCGTCCAATTTGGATTCCTTTACTTTGAGTAGCAGGAGACTTTCACTGTCTCTTTGCAAACTACCATTCCAATTGTAGATACTTTTTATTTTGGGGATGACATTGGCGCAAGCAGCCAAATGTTCCAAGACCAAAGCCTCACCGATCTTTTCAGCCTCTGCCTCATCGCGGGTTGTGATGTAAACTAGAAAGATTCTCGCCATACACCAAATATTTCTTACTTGCCGATTTCTTTCTATCATTTAGTTTACTCCCATTATGACCCAAAGATCGTTTTACCTCACCTCTCTTTTGATCTCATTGACCTTATGGGCTGATCCAGTAAACATACCTGCTATCTCTTCCAGTAGTTTTCGGATTGGAAATACCAATAAATTTCCTCCTTCATTTGCAATGGATGGTAAATTAGAGTCGAGTTGGGTAGAAGGTACGAATGGCGATGGGATAGGCGAGAGCTTAACAATCAGCTATAAGAGCGATCTTAAATTCAAAACCCTGGCAATTTACAATGGTTTTGGGGATCCGAAAGAATGGGGCAACCACAACAGAATCAAAAAACTAAAGTTGAGCACCAATACGGGAACGGAAGAGACCTTTTTACTTAAGGATAGTTTATCCATGCAAAAATTGGATCTCAAAACGGAATCCAATGCCAAGTCGATTACATTGACAATTTTAGAAGTCTACAAAGGAAAACAGGAAAGTGGTGCCGCGATCGCAGAACTTAAGTTTCTTTCCGAACAATCTGGTCTTATCTTAAGCCCTCCCAAAAATACCTGGGCAATAGGCAAATGGAAAACCGAATCCAATATAGCAAGGATTTCACTACACAACGATGGTACCTGTGAAATGGGTTATGAATCAGCGAGAATGTTATGCACTTGGTCTGAAAAAGGCGACAAAGTTTTAGTTCAGTTGGAGGCAAAGCTACCACTTACGGATACAGATCGTTTAGAATTGAAATTCAACCGATCAGGCTCAGATCCCTACATCGAAATCAATGGGAAACATCGGTTCATCAGAAACAATGAAGTTTAAACAAAGGTATCGCGCCAAGAAAGCCTAATCTCCTCTAAGAGTGAACTTTCATCGCCCTTTGTTTCCCAATACAGGCCTACATTTTGGTAGGCTTTATTTTTTTGGTCCATAAAAGGGGTCACAAAGTTTAAAAAACAATTATGTTCTGATTCTATAGCCTCTAACCAAGATTCAATTGCTTTTAGTTGAACAGAACGAACGGGCAGAAACAAAAATCCTACCGTTTCACCAAATGTATTCCTTCTCTTCTTAAACTCATACAAGACTCTGCCGATCGAATAACGAAAATTAATCTCAGAAAAACACTGGATGTGCAGTGTTCCATTTTTTTTATACAAAAATCCATCCATAGCTAAAGGTCCCTGGTAAGGGACTTCTAAAAGCTGGTAGACAGATTGGATGACTTTCTGGATCTCGGGGAAGTATGTTTGTAAATAGGCTGAATTTTCTTTTGAAATGGAAATGCCCAGAAAGCCCCCCTTCTCATCGACATACATATGGGTAAGCTCAATTCCTTGGGGGCCTACCTCGTCAAAATCCCAGAGGCTTGAAAAATCATAAAACCTTTCTTTTCCAAACCACTCTTCTACAAAAATAGGAAAATCAAATAACTTATGTTTGATTTGTTGCAACTTCCAAACTTGCCCAGGGTTTTCCAAGATAAGATGGTTTCTACCTGCAATCCCATACCTCCCCTTCACAACCATTGCTGTTGAGCTATGCTCTTGTAAGTAGTCGAAGAGGCCATCTTCCGAATGTAAGATCTTTGCTCGGATAACGTACTCAGGTAAGGATTCTTTCCAAATTGTTTGGGTGATCTTTGAATTTAGGTATTGGGATTCTTTGCGTTTGTCTAAATTTTCTGTGATAACACCATTGTCGAGATCATGGAGTCTGCCCCATTCCTTCCATTGAATCGAGGGGGACAAGAGATCTCCCTCCTTCCAAATGTTTGCAGGTTCAATTCCAAATCTTTTTAAAAAATGGAAATAACTTGGATGAGGATTGCCCGTCAGGTGAACAAAATCATCAGGACGAGCCAAGAGGAAAAAAAGAGTCTCCAATGACTCCCTTCTCCTCTCAGTTGATTTGTCTAAAGATATCTTTGGTTCAAGAAGCCTATATTCAAAGAGTGGATCAAGTGAATAAAGGAAAGCCAAACCGCTCTAATAGATCCTACGAATAGCCGTTGCTATTCTCTGTACATTATCTTTTGTTAGGTTGGGATAGACAGGAATACAGTGACCTCTTTGGTAAAGTCTCTCTGCATTTGGAAAGTCCAATCGATTCTCTTCTAAAATCGAATGTAACGGTTCCTGAATGGTTCTCTGTGTCTCAATGTGTATCGACTTAAAGTATCTATTCACTTCTTCATAACCTCGGTTAGAGACAATGATAGGAAAGCGATGAAAGGTGTCTTCATTCGGATTTGAAAAATAAGTTTCAAGCCTTGAATTTTGAACAGCTTGTAAATAGGCAAATGCGATTTTTCTTTGGCGGTCAAGGATCACACCAAGTTTGGAAAGCTGTTCGATGCCCAAAGCAGCTTGGTAATCAACTAAATGGTAATCAAACTTGGGTTCACCAAATACTCGTTTTACGTTTGGTCCAGATTTAAAGGATCGGATCTTCTGAACAAGTTGTGTTTCCGCAGAGGTGATCATTGCTCCATTACCGGTTGTGATCATATTCTCAGCATCCAATCCAGCTATGGAAATCGAACCTTGTTTCCCGACAGGTATTGTTTCCGAGATAGCCCCAATCACTTCCGTGTAATCTTCAATGATTTGCAGGCCCTCTGCTTGGTAATTTTTTAAAGACAGTAGAGAACCAAAACTATGGTCTAAAATGGCGACCTTAGCCTCTGAAGATAGACGCTTCGTATGGAATGATTCTGGATCTGGGTGAAAAGAATTCTTCCCAAGATCTACTAATATCGGTTTGGCTCGTAACAAAAAGATGGCATCAAGAGCAGCAATAGGAGCAAAGGAAGAAAGTAAAATTTTATCCCCTTCTTGGACACCTAAGGCAAGTAAAGAGAGATGATACGCTGAAGTGAGTGAATTGACCGAGACAGCATGTTTGGTCTTAAAGGTATGGCAAAATGACTTTTCAAATCTATCCACGATTTCTCCAGTGGACAGGTGCTCTTCTACCAAACATTCCAAAACACCTTTTAAGTCCTCGCGTGAGAGGGTGGGTTTGTGGAATTCGATTTCTTTTAATTTTTTGATGGGTCTTTGTATTGTTTCGGTGCTCATCCAACAAGCTTCCTTTATTATGTCACTTTACATCGGTACTTCTGAATTATGTCACTTCATTTTTAGATATGAGAACATAATTTTTAATGAAGCTTGGTTTGGGGGCCAGAATCTTGGCGATCAGGCAGGAAAATAGTGCAGATTTCAAGGCTTTCGCAAAAAATCCAGACCCAAAATGGCATCCTGAGCCTCATGGAAGACCTCAAAGAGGCCCTCACCCACAGGGGAGAAAGGATGGCATTTTTGGGAGGGGGAAACCCTGCCTCCATCCCAGAAGCAGAAGAAATCTTTGCCCAAACCTACGAAGCGATCGGCAGGGACAAGTCCCATCTACGCAGCATTTTAGGGGATTACAGTGGACCGATTGGCAATGAAGACCTCCGCTCCCTAGCCGCCGAAGCCCTCGCCTTGGAATTGAACTTCCCGCTCACAAAGGAACACATAGCCTTTTTCAATGGCAGCCAAAATGCCTTTTACTTTTTGTTGAATGCGTTTTCTGGCACTATGCCCGATGGAACCTTCCGTCGCATTGGATTGCCCATCGTCCCAGAGTACATTGGTTATGCGGACCAAACAAATGAAGCGGGAGTCTTTGCAGCATTCCTTCCCAATGTAGAACAGGACGGTCCGAACCGTTTTCGGTATACATTGAATGCAAAGCAAGAGTACCCGGACGATTTAGGAGTCTTGGTCATTTCACGCCCGACAAACCCAAGCGGGAACGTGCTTTCCCTCCGAGAAATCAAGGATTTGCATAGCCTCTGTGTGAAAAGGAAGATACCATTTTTAATCGACCTTGCCTATGGAAATCCATTCCCAAATCTCATCGGCAAAGAGGAACCAATACACTTCTCTCCTGGGATGGTCTTAAGTTTAAGTTTCTCCAAAATTGGACTGCCAGGATTACGATTTGGGATCGTGGTTGCCGATCCTCCCGTCATCGAGCTCCTCTCCTCCTTTGCGGCGACAGGGAATCTAAGTGCGGGCAATATTGGTCCAGCCTTTGCGCGAATCTTTTGGAAAGAACGCACATTGGAATATTTGTCCAATCACATCTTACGCCCGTACTACGATACTAAATTACAAATGGCCCTCGAGATCCTGGAAGGAGTGTTCCAAACTGAAAAAATAGATTACCTGATCCACAAACCTCTCGGTGGATTTTTTGTATGGTTGTATTTCCCTAGTATTTCGATCACGAACCAGGAGCTATATGAACTTTGCAAAGAAGAATCCGTTACCATTGTTTCGGGACATTACTTTTTCCCTGGTTTAGTAGAGCACTTTTCACACAGAGAGAAATGCATACGTTTGACATATTGCCGTAGCGAGGAGGAAATAGCCTACGGGAGTAAAATCCTTGCCCAACTTGTGGCAAAACATTCATAAGCCAAATGAACGATTCAGATGAACTAGATATCAGCTTTGGGAAAGAGGAAACCCGGGCCCCAGCAGAGGTGCAGACACCTAGCTCACAATCCTACATCCAACTATCGGATGCTATTGGCAGCCTCAGCCCCACTGCTAGGTGTATTTTAGATGAACTCAAAGATTGGCACAAACGTGTTGAAAAACATGGGAGTAAGGAAGTGCATCCATCCTACCTCCTTACACTCGATAAGGTCCCAGAAGCTTTGGGTAAGTACAACAATTTGGGTGCCCAAGGCAAAACTGAGAATGCTATTTATCACGCCTTACGCCTGTTATTGGACATTGACCATAGGGGTACCAATCGAGTCATGTATGCTTACCCCTATTTGATAAAAAACGGGAGTAAAATCGCTAGTAAAATCGCACTCATTGCCCCACAGAAAGAAAACAAAACAGATACCATCCCATACCGCCAAGCTTGCTTTCGATTTTCGCAAGAGCTAGTGAAACTCCTTTTGGACAACCGAGCCAAAAAAGGTAGAAACTGGGATGAACAAAATCCAGGGAATATTCTCATCCAAAAGAACCGAGATGGTAAACCTTGGCTCTATCCGAAGTTGGGTAGCCTTGAGTCGGAAGTCACATCTTTAGTAAGGAAGGGATTTGGGAACATTCCGTACTTACCAATGGCTGATTTTTTGATTGATTTCGTAAATTTTGCCAAAGAACAAAGTCTAGCATTGCCAATCTTGAGTGATTATCACATTGTCATTGATGAATTGGACATTCATCCAGATGGAAAATTCAAAAAGTTACCAGAAGTGGTCAATCAAATCCTTTCGCAGTTGGATGCTCTTGAAACATTTACAAAAGAATATCTGATAAAGATGGCAACAGATGCCAAATATGAATCATTCTTACAAAGAATAAACGAGTATTTCCAGACAAATCATTTTACTTCTATCGAAGACAAGATGAATCCAGAAGAGAGGGTCAAAAAATTTCTGACTCTCGTTGAATCTTTCCCTTTTACTTCTGGAAAGGGTGGTTTGAGCGACCAAGTCAGAGAAACTGTTGACACAAGTATCAAAATCTTAAGAAGGCTTTGTGAGGAAAAAGGTTCCGTATTACATAGGAAAGATGACAATATCTATTCTTCTGTAAAACAAACCGTCATGTCAAAAATTCCTGAGTATACAAAGAACAACCATACACTTCTGAGAATTAATTTCGAAGATGAGGTAGCACAAGCTGGTATCACCTCTGAAGAAAAGGCAAAGGAATATATCAAAAGACTAAAAGACGATGTCTTCTCAGAGTTTTCTTATTATGAAGAAAAGCAGGAAAATGGCAGGACCATCTACTATGTTGTGGACCACGGTTATTTAGCGGCCGTTATTCACAAACTTTCCTTTGAAGGCAAAGGAAATCCCGAATTAGAAAAACAATTAGAATACGCTAAAATCATCAACCATAGACTCTCCAATCCAAAACACCCTGGATTAAACAGCAAGTTAAGGCCAGATGCCATCTCCAAAATGAACGCAGGTATCCGCGAATTGGAAATCCAAGAAGCGGAACGCGCAAAACAAGAGGATATCAGAAGTCGTTTCAACATTGTTTCTGGTGTCATGACCTTCATAGTCTCAACTTTGATCTTTGTCACAGCCGCCTATTATTTGCGTTCAGCGATGCCACTGTTTTTTGGCGTACCGTTCTCGGTAGTCGCTGGTTTTATGGCTGCCTTATTCTTTCGAGAAAAATCGCAGGACGAGATTCGTGAGGATATAAAGAACTCAGGTAAGTTTGGGGCTTTGTCAGAATGGGGAAAACCAGGGTCTAGTTCTGGCAGTTCACTTGGTTCTTCAGTTGGTAAAGACGAAGATAGCAATCCTAAAGAAGAAAAAATCGCCCATATTTACAAGGCGGCTGATAATTTTGTCTTCCCAAAACGATTCAATAAGATTACAGACAAGGTTTTAGATCCAAAAACACTAAAAACTCGGATCTATGAAAACTTGGACAATATCAAACGCAATCATATGAGTTTGGCCAAAGAAACGAATGATGACAAGGTGGCATCTACTGTGGAGTATGCGGTTTTACAATCTGTAGCCACTATTCTTATTCCAGACGAAGTTGCCGTCAAAGACCAACCAAGTACAATCTATATCAACAGAAACGACTTAAAGGCAGCCCTCTTCCGTGACCAGTTAGCTGACTTCTATCGCGATGAGATGAACAAAAAGAAGTTTGATAAGAAGATGGTCAAATACTATACCTATCTCATCAACACGATTGAAATGGAATACTATAAATACTTACCCAAAAAACGTATCTAGGTACTTTTCACATCGCTTCCAGTAATTAAAAAAACTAGGATAAAAGCCGTTCACGTTGGGATACATCCATTCCCGTTCGTCTAGATGGATATCTAAATGGGGAAGACTTGGGTGTTCTCGCGTATATATTTTGTTAGCTGCCAAAATAGGCAAAATATCTTCCCATTCTTGAATTAAGATTTGCAAGTTCGGAAGATTCTCAAGGGCAAGAGAAATTGTAAATTGAAGAACTTGTTCTGACACAGGATGTTTTTTAAACAGACTTGGAGGCAATACCAAATAACGATTCCCTTCTTCAAGAGACCTCCATTCTGGATCTAGGTGGTAAAAATGATAGAGAAAAATGTTTTTATTTTGGACATCTGCTTGGAAGTCATTTTGTAAATCTTCTTTGGAGAGAAATCTCTTTAGAAGATCTGGAGCTAATCTTTCTGACCACTTAAGTAAATCTATTTCCAAGATCGGGTTTTCTAATTCCGACCATTCTTCTGGGCAATCCATAGTCATAATCTCTTCATAACTTTTATCCAGAGGTGTTTGGAATTGTAAGGTGTGTGTATACCTATTAATGTTCTCTTGGTTCATTATGTACTTTTTGTTACTAAATGCTCCGGCTACCCACTGCCAACTGCATGTATTACTTGCCAGATCTCCATCTAACAAATGATAATAAAGCCACCGAGATGGCTCATACCAATGTGCTCTAGCGATGTTGCAAACAAGGGAGGCAAGGTACATTCTTACATGATTGTGCATGTAGCCGATGGAGTAGAGTTTTTGGATCTCTTTGTCTATTCCTTCAATCCCAGTTCTTGCCAAGAGGACAGATTTCGGGATACCGAAGTGATGGACATCTGGCTGCTCTCGTTTCAAGTCTTGGAAAATACCATCCCCCTTGGCTGACCAAATCCTTTGGTAGTATTCGCGCCAAGCTAACTCTTGCAAAAAAGAGCTGATTTGATAACGTTTATATCCCAAGGAAAGTATATGATCGAAGATCCGTTTTGTACTAATAAGGCCCCTCGAGAGATAAGGGGAAAGATAAGAAACCTTTCCATCTATGTAATTTCTAGTTTTTCCATATAAGACTGGATCTAGATTTTGGATTTGTTTGGTGATCTCTGCGTATTTAGTTGAGAAAGGACTCATTCCCACTCTATCATCCTAACTACATCTTTATAACAATCCTCTCTCACTAGTTTGTCTCCCTTTGGATTGGGTAAGCCAGAATACCATGTCTGATTCGGATACAAAAGATCTACCCAATAAGAATAAACGGTAGCGACCCCGTTTTGGTTTTCTATACTTAGACTTAGAAGTTTTAGATCAGCCAATCCACTTTCTTTGTAGAAAAATTCGCCCTGTTTGGTTCTAATTCGGATTTTTTTGGGAAGCGCCTCATAGGTGATACCTTTCTTCTCTTCTTTTTTTTGCTTCAATTCCCAAGAATCAATCTTGATCATCTGCACCTCGGACCATTTGAGTTGTTTTTTATATTCAATCCCATCCTTTGTATGCAAAAAACTAAACCCATCGTTTTGCTCCTTTGTTTGGCCACGTAGGGTACGTCCGTCGCAGAGAGTGATCGTGCGGATGACATTCGCTTCGGTTACCTCACCTCTCACGTTGCGTTCTTCCAACCTTTGCTCTCCTGGTATTTTTGGTGAGGTCGGCTCCTGCGGAGCTTTTGGTTGAGCAAATAGAATGTTTGCGGCAAAAAAAAGTAGAAGAAAGACTCGAAATCGGTTTGGGCAAATCATAAATTGGTCTCTATCCATGGATGAATTTCTACACATAACCTTTCAAGCATTTCCTCTTCCGCTCTTATTTCTTGTGATCCTTCTTGCCATATTGGCACTTGGGAAGGCAGCGGACGTACTCGTTGACGAGGCAGTTTCTCTCTCATTGCGATGGGGTGTTCCCAAAATGATCATAGGGGCTACTTTAGTAAGTTTAGGAACCACCTTGCCTGAGGTTTCTGTTTCGGTTATTTCTTCCCTCGAGGGGAATCCCGGAATCGCTTTGGGAAATGCCGTGGGCTCTATCATTTGTGATACTGGATTGATCTTGGGCATTGCAATACTTATCTCGCCACCTAGCATAGACAGACGATTGGTTAATAGACAAGGTTGGATCCAAGTGGGAGCAGGTTTTTTGTTATTCTTTGCTGCCATACCTTGGTTTGATCTCAACTCTACCTTTACCTTAGGCGGAAGAATTACACAGGCAACAGGTATCTTCTTTCTCTTTTTACTCGGACTTTATATCTACTTCAGCATCCGATGGTCCAGATCCAAACCTGGTGAATTGGAAGAAGGTATTGATGATACGACAGATGTTGATGATTCCTCTGCCATAATTGTCATTATCAAATTGTTGATTGCGATTGGTGTTGTGATCATTTCTTCCCAGATTTTAATTCCTGCAGTTGAAATAACTGCTAAAACTTTATACATTCCAGATGCAATCATTGGAGCCACATTAGTTGCGTTTGGGACATCTTTACCGGAGCTCGTGACTGCTATCCAAGCATCTAGACGAGGCCATTCGGAGTTAGCGATGGGAAACATCATAGGAGCAGATATTCTCAACGTACTTTTTGTATCTGGAGCCTCAGCGGCGGTGACGGCAAATGGTTTAGAAGCTCCCGTAAACTTCTTCCAATTCTATTTTCCGGCAATGTTACTTGTTTTAATCATATTTCGAGTTGGTATCTTTGCTTCAAAAGACACCATCAAACGACCGATTGGTGTAATCCTTTTGGTGATTTATGTACTGGCAACAGTCGCAGGGTATTTCTTTAAGTAAACGGCTTCCATATATATCCTGAACCCAAGGGAGTGAGCTCGGGTTGCAATGCAAAACTAGTTTCCTTTTTTGCATAGACCTGCCACTCCTGGAAGCTTAGGACCTTCTTTGGATAGACATCGCTGCGAATCACTTGCCCCTTTCCTTCTATTAAATCTTCAAAGTTGAGTACATCCGCTCCTTCTGAGACCAAAACTCTCCCGCCTTCATTGTCGTATTGTAAAGAATGATCAAAGACAACGATTTCGCGATTTTGTGAGAGTGCACTATGTGCGGTAGATATAGTCCCTGATTTTTTCCCTGATTCCATGATGTAGACGATTGGAGCGAGTCCCGAAATCAATCGGTTTCGTTTTGGGAATGTCCAGGGACTCGGACTCTGCTCATGGATATATTCTGTTAGGAGAAGGTGTTTTTGATACGCTTTCACTTTTTTGTATAAATCTCGGTTGGAAGGAGGATACTCTTCTTGGATGCTTGTGCCAAGTAAACCAATCACAGCCAAACCTTGGTCCATGGCGGTTATAAAAACTTGTCTGTCAACTCCCATGGCCATCCCGGATACAAGCGCAAGAGTAGGAATACTAGTTTCACCAAGCCTCTCAACCAATAGTTTTGTTGCCAGTAAGGAAACTGGCGAAGCCTTTCTTGTGCCCACAATGGCAACCTTTGGAAGTGAAAAGAGGGATAGATCCCCGATAAAGGAGAGTACGAGAGGAGGGTCATAGATCTCTCTCAGTAGCTCAGGGTAGGCTTTTGAATAGATGTTTATAAAATTTTGCCCAAGTAGGCTCTTCGCTAAGGAATCAGCTCTCGCCTTTAGAAGAGTAAAACGATCTCTTGGGAAAAAATTTTTACAAGTTTGGTATAGGGAATCCAAAGAATCATTATTTCGCCAAATACCGGTTTTGTGACAGAAAGAGGCAACTGAGGCTTGAGCAAAGAATGACTCTAAATACACATAGAGAAAGGTTCAGAGATTAGGATTCTGGCTTTGGATAGTACTTAGATTTTTTAGGACATTTTGATAGGATTGGTTTTTCTCGAGGGGCTCTCTGATTTGTCCCTGCTGTTTTAAATATTCCAGATCTGATTTGATTTTGCTATATTCGGCTTGGGCTCCCGACATCATTCCAATCTGGTATAAAAAATTGGCCTTCGCAAACCGAGCAGGTATGTTATAGGGTTCTACTTTCAGTATCGAGTCCAACAATTCGAAAGCTTCTTCTAAGTTTCCATATCCTGGATTGCCCTTCCCTTCCCAGGCTTCCGAACGAAGACTGGAATCAAAATAGATGAGCGCCAATTGAAATGGAAATCGACTATCTTTCGGGTCCAAACGAGTGAGAGATTGGAAAAGTTCTATCGCTCTTTTTCTGCGACCAGGCTCCCATCCCATATCTTTTGATGCATTTGCATATGCAAGAGCTGCCTCGAATAACAACTGTTTATCTAACTTGCCCATTTGGATGGCTTTCTCAAAGAACGGAAGTGCAGATTCAAAGGAATGGATTTCGTAACCAGCTTGTTTTGATTCCACCTGCAAGGCCTCTTGGTAGTATTGGCTACTTCGTTCAAAGGAACCAGCCCTCATATAACCTCGTGCAATCTTCCAAGCAAGGGCTCCGGCCTGGTTTGATTTTTGCACCATCTTACGGATTTTTTCATCCATCTCAGAAATTTCGGCCTCTTCCAATGCCAATTTCTCAGACCAGCGCACCAGGTCCTTTTCATCCGCCCCAGGATCAGATTTTTGTTTTTCCCAGCGAGATTTTCCAAGGTTTTTGATACCATCACAGGAAAGAAGGGAAAGGAAAAGGAGAGGTATGAGAACTTTTCTCGCCATGAATCTCGATTTTAGTTTCTTTCTTTCGCCTGGCTAGAAAAAAATGAGATTATGTCTCTTGAAATGCGCCCAATTTCAGAAAAAGATCTTTCTGATCTTGAGACTTGGGAAATGCTCTGTTTTCCCGAGGATGCCTGGACAAAAAAAATGCTCCTGAACCACCTGGAGTTCCATGCTGCCTATCTAGCATTTGGCGAGAGGGCGCAGGGCTATGCACTCATTTGCGAAACTCCTTGGGAAGTAGAAATTTTTAGAATTGCAACACTTCCCAACTATCATAGGTTAGGTGTTGCAACATTTTTATTGCATAGCCTCTTCCAAGAATTTCCTAGCAAAGATTTTTTTTTAGAGCTCAGAGAAAACAACAAGACCGCACTCAATCTTTACCAGAAAGTTGGATTTGGTATTTTAGAAACTCGTAAAAACTATTATCCCAACGGTGAGACAGCAATTTTAATGAAAAGGAAACCAAATTAATGAAAAATGCATACGTAACAGGAGCCTCCCAAGGCATAGGGAAAGAGTTTGTAAAGGCAATAGCAAAAGACTATAACGTATTTCTTATCTCTCGATCATTGTCAGATCTAAATAAAACAATTGCAGAATTGGAACCGACATCGAGAGGGATTTTAAAACCTTTAGCTTATGATTTGAGCAAAAAAAAATCATGGGAAGAACTATCGGATGTGATGCGAAAGGATAAAGACTTTGAATTTTTGATTAACAATGCGGGCTTCGGCACTGTTGGTGAATTTGCAAATCTTGATCTCGAAAAAGAACTCGACCAAATCAATTTGAATGTAAAAGCCTTGGTGAGTTTGAGTCATACGGCACTCAATGCCTTTAAACCACGTAAAAAAGGATTTATCATCAACGTAGCTTCGATAGCAGGTTTTTTACCAGCACCAGGGAGTGCAACCTATGCCGCCACTAAAGCATATGTTAAATCATTTACGGAAGCTATCCACGAAGAAGCAATCCCGCATGGTATCCATGTGCAAGCGTTATGTCCTGGCCTAACTCATTCACAATTCCACCAAAGAGCAGGTATAGAAAAATCCAAATACCCAGGCTTTATGTGGCAAGATGCAAAAGAGGTCGCTGAAGAATCCTTGCGAGCCTTGTACCATAACCAAGCAGTATGCATCACTGGTATGGTAAACCAAGGTGTTGTCGGACTCACAGGTTTGTTACCAAGATCTTGGATCCGAAAAGGTGCCGGTAAATTTATGGATACAAGTGGCTAGTTGGGATGGATGTCGCTAAATTAGATAATTGGTATAGAAAATTACTTGTAATCTTTTCCCTCATTGCGGGCGGACTACAAGTGTATTGGGAAAGTAATTTATGGATTAATGCCTGTTTTGTGGTCTTAATGGCAGGTATTGTAGGATACTTCACAAATTTTTTGGCCATAAAAATGTTATTCCAACCAAAGCATGGAAAGGTGCTTGGCTGGTCAGGGCTTGTCCCCAAGAACAAACCAAAGATTGCCAAGTCATTGGGTGAAAGTATCCAAACAAATCTATTGCACCCTGATATCATCCTTGCCTATATCTATGAAAGAAATTTAGTCGAGTCTGGATTACAAAAGATTGCTAAAGAGATCGATGAAGCTTTGCATAATGACGAAATCCGTGAAATTCTAGTTACAAAAATCATCACTCTCTTAAAAGAAAGGGGTCCAGAAATTCTTGAGGTAGTTTTTGATTTTTCGGAAGAGACAATCAAAAAGATGGCCCAACGCCCAGAGGAAGTGCAGAAACTCTGGATCTATACACGCAATAAGATTTCAGAATATTTAACAGAACAATCCAACAGAGAAGAAATTGGAAACCAGTTGCGAGTGCTACTTTTGGAAGAAATGCCCAAACTAGCAAATATGCTAAACGAAGGTTTGGAAGAATACCTCCGCACTAGAAACACTCTTGGTAAAATCGGTATTGGAGTTAAAAAAATCTTTTCCTTTAATGATGAAGCTATCCGAGAATTACTCGAACGATTTGTACAAGACCCCGAAACATCTGGCCAATTCATGGGAATGATGGATGAAGTGATGCGCCGATTGCAAGAGAGATTGAATTCTAAAGAAACCCAAGATTTCATTACTCGAAAAATTTCCGATTGGCTCGAAGCAAGCGGTGATTATGCGAGACAAAATTTACTGCCGACGGGGATTGAAAGATTGCAGTCTTATTTGGATGATCCAAACAATTGGGAGGAGATCGATAAAAACTTTTTGCGGGCCACAGATTGGGTAATCCGCCGTCTTTTGGAATTTATGAACAGTGAGGAAGGAAAGGTATACCTCAAAAAGAACATTGAAAAGTTCGTACATAAGATCAATGTGACTGCCCTCGTTGAAGAACGTGTTATGGAATTGGATACAGACGAACTGGAAAAAATGATCTTAGACAATACAGGTGGAAACCTTGTCGTCATTCAATTTTTAGGTGGAATCTTAGGAATGATAGCAGGACTAATCCAAGTGCACATCTTTTTTGCTCTGCCAGTAGGATTGTTAGTTGCCATAACTTACATAGCTCATTATCGAAACCGACTTAGATACACAAAGGAGGTTTGAAATTTAAAAGATAGTTCGTAGTATTTCTAGTCCAAATTCGAAAAAACAATCTAAATTTGCTTTATTTTTCTCATCAAGATTTAGATACAATTTATGCATAACAGATGCAATAAATTATTTTCTCACCAACATTTCTTTGTTAAATTGCAAACTAACAGATTTTATCTTATATTTCCATTGACTATTTTTTTACATCCATTAGGTTTGCATTTTAATCGTATAATGAGGTGTTAGCTTTGTATAAATCATACAAGAATTCAACATTTTTTTCTTTAATTTCCCTTGCGCTTGTCTCATGCACAGGAATGAACCTAACCACTGTTCAAACAGCGGCAAACACAAATCCTACGCGAGAATACGCCAGTTCTTCCCCATATAATAAGGGTGGGTTTATTTTTCATCGAAATTTTACACCAGGCTTCATTGGCCTAAACGCGGAAGCGAGCAATGATGTCCAAGTATGTAATCACTCTGTCTTGTATTTGATTTCTTGGGGAGATTCTAGTATCGAAAGGGCAAAGTCAGAGGGAAAGTTTTCAAAGGTTGCCTACGTTGATTACCAACAGCTAGGTATTTTAGGGGGGTATCTCTACCACAGATTCTGTTCGATTGTTAAGGGGCAATCCATTCAATGAAACCATTTTTTAAATTCATTACTTTATCGCTAACATTGCTTATGTTACACTGTGCTACCGGACCCACGATGGGTGGACTTTTTACTTCCATAACTTTCCCTGGCCTCATCAATCCAGAAAACAATGTCAAAGTGAATAAAACCTCAAAAGGTTGCCAATATTCAATTTTAGGCTTAGTTGGATTTGGCAATGCGGCAGCAGGCTCCATTGCATTCGAGAATGGAATTATAAAGGTGGCGACTATTGATCATTCATCTCTCAGTATTCTGGGTATCACCTTTAGAAATTACTGTACTATCGTTTCGGGAGAACAGAAATGAAAATCCATTGCCTTCCCATACTAGCTCTATGTTTCTTTGTAAACTGTCTTTCTGCACCAATGCAGAGTTTGTTATTTACTAGTACATCTCAAAACGTAAACGGAGATGTTACTGGGAACCAAATCACATCAGCAAGGATTTTAAAATCTGGTAAATCATGCGCATCCTCTGGTTTATTGATCAATCTTTTCTACTATGGCTCAGGTAACTCTATAGAAGAGGCTGCAAAAAATGCTGGAATCACAAAAATCGCATTGGTAGACCGAGATTCTTTCAATGTTCTATACAACCTCTTTTATAAAGAGTGTGTTATCGTATGGGGAGAATAAATTTCCTTATGTCGACGAAGTGTGAGTATGCGATTGCTTTTTTTATCCTTTTTCTTTTTGCAAACACCACAAGTTATTCAAAAGATTTTGATACAATTTTAGAAAAACCCTTTGAAAAACCAAAGCCAGATCAGCACAGAGTATTTTTTCGTTTATTAGGTGGAGATGGATCAATGTTTACTCCTGCGCAAGGGGAGTTAATTGCGGATGACAGAGCCAGTACGATCGCCTCGGGGGGAAGAGAGTTTTACTCCACTGCGTTCACTACTCTATTCGGTCCTAGAAAGGATTTCAGAACTTCAACTACCCAATTTGATCTCGAGTATCGATACCTAGATAAATTTAGAATTCTGTACGAAACAAGAACCATTGTCCAGAATAGAGATTATAATACTTTCAATTCATCTGGTTTCGGCTTAAGTTCTGTTCCTTTGGATTATTCCGACAAACAAAAGCGCTTAGGATTTGCTTATTTTTTTCCCATAGCGGAATCCATAACCGTTGGCCTTAGCCTAAGGCATGTCGAATTAAATCAGATAACAAAATCTGACTTTGGCACAATTCGATCGGTGCCTGTAGGATCAGCAGTCAATAGGCAAATTCTAGCTATTAATGGTATTTCGGATCAGAATGTAAAGTATACGGGTCTCGTTCCTGGTATCGGATTTGAGTTTAAACCTCTCAGTTGGTTTGAGATACACTTACAGCACCTTTATTTCAATCTGAAAGGAAATGACATCCGCAATGATTTTGCATATGTCAGTTTAGGAAATTCTTCTGCCTCTGGATTTTCCTTTGGAGAAGGTGATGCATCTTACAAAGGTTATTCTCAGACGATTGATTTTGTATTCCGATATTCATCTTGGTTTGCGACTCGATGGGGGTACACACGAGAAAATTTTACCAAGACTAATAAAGTATACTCATTTTCGAATATACAGACAGACCCAATTGCAGCTATTGCTTCGTCCCTCTTGACCCAGTCCTTATCAGATGTTAATGTAAAGTATGGTTCTTATAATGTTACCATTGAGTTTTCAAAAGGATTCGGAAATTAACAAGTTACAAATGTGAGTCTTAAATGAAAGATGGTATTCAAAAGTATTGATTGTTTAAATGTAATAGATTATCTTTCTCTACTTACACTAAAACCCGCATCGTTGTCTACGGCGAATAACATCGCGGATAAGGAGCCAGAATTGGCTCCTTACTTTCCCTTTTCGTTTTTAAGCCAAGTTTTCTGCTATCAAACGATCTAAAGAGAATTTGCCTCCACCCGTGATCACCAAACTCAAAGAGATAGCTAAGAAGAGCAAAAAGAATTCTATGCCTTCGCCCGTTTGGTTTCCAAACCAATTCATAAAGAATCCGTTTTCCCAATGAACTAAGACCATCGCAAACAGAAGAATGATGCCTACCCAGAGGGCGGAAAACCGAACTGCAAATCCAAAGACGAGAAAGATGCCTCCAAAAAACTCTCCTAAGATTACGAGCAATGCAAAGATCCAAGGAATCCCCATCTTTCCTGTGAAAAAGCCCATGGTTCCTTCAAAACCATATCCCCCATACCAGCCCAAAAGTTTTTGGGCTCCATGAGCCCAGATCACAATGCCTAAAGTCAAACGCAAGATTAGGGAAGCATAACTTCCATCTGTTTCTAAACTTCTCAGTAACCAATTCATATAAACCTCTTATTAGTTGACATGTCAACTTAATCCAAGAATATAGTTTCCGTGTCAACTAAAAAAGAGTATTTTTTTTTCGATAGGTTCGCATTCTATGCGGAATGAAAGAAAAATCTATTGGGATCGAGATTTGGCGCCACTTCTTGACGATGCACCATGAAATCATCCAACAAATTGAAAGGGATCTAAGGGCCTCAGACTGCATTTCTTTGGTGTGGTATGATGTTTTGATCGTACTTGTGAGGAGTGGGAAAGATTCTCTATCTCTAAAAGAACTCCTTGCAGATTTAGTTCTCACAAAGAGTGCAGTCTCAAAACTATTGGATAGAATGGAAGTTGCTCACATGATCCGTAGGCGCCAATCTTCAGAGGATGGAAGGTCCTTGAGAATTGAAATTCTTCCAAAAGGAAAGGAAGCTGTGAAAGTTGCTTGGCCCATCTATAAGAATGGCATCCAAAAGTACTTTTTAGATGCCATACCCAAGGAAAGTCATTCAGACATATTACAGATGTTTATCGGAATACGTTCTCTGAATCACTCAACTCAGTCTTTTTCAAAGTTTACACCTGAGTGAACCAAAATTACCTTTCCATCTTTCTCTTTTAACTTTATGATTTCATTGAGATTACGTCCTTTTCCCTCTATTAAAAGAGTTTCTGGATCCAATACTTTGCAAAGATAGTCTACTTTCGAATTCCAATTCGCGAGTCTGTAATTCACAGCGATTACACAATATTGATTATCTTTAAAATATAAGTTAACTTTTGTTAAAATAGGAAATGCTTCTAAATTCCGATAGGTGCCTAAATACTTTGAATCTATCTGGTTAGTTTGTGCTATATTGAGAATTCCGACACCAGCAACTCCTTTCTTTAAGGAAGACGATTGCAAAGTTAAGATAGTTTCTTTTGAAGTCTCCTCCATTTCCACAATCCATGATTCGAGTTCTTTTGGAGTTAGGTCAAAAAGTCCAAAAAATGCCTTCAATCGTAAATAAAATGCACCATCCTTCTCTTCTATTTGTAATGGAAGACCTGAAAAGATGAGCTCTCTTTTTTCTCCTTCTTCTTTTACCTCGATGATTCCATTTGAGGAAGCATAGAGCCCTGGACGAAAGATAGACTTTCGCAAACTTTTCTTATCTTGGACAGAATGTATCTCATTGCCGAATCTCTTTTTCCAAAGAACCTTAAATATCTTCTCGGCTGACCCAGGTATGTCTTGGATATGGGCAGGGAACTGATTTCCAGCAATGAATACGGATATTTCTGATTCAGGATCATATAGCCAATGCGCAGCATAGGGAGGTAAAGATCCCGAATGGAAAGCAAGTTTTACGGATTTACCATTCGACTGAAAATCATCTAACATCACTGTTAAACCAATCTGAAATGAGAAATCTAAAGGACTAGGCGATTGTAGTCTATGCATTTCTCGGAATGAATTTGCAGAGATTAGTCCATTTCGGTTTTGTTTACTCCTAAAGAAGGCGGCAAAAAATCTTTGCATATCCGCACCTGTCGTGGAGAGAGAACCTGCCGTGAGGTCTCGTATGATCGGTTTTGGCACCTTACTTGAAAATAATATGCCTTCATATCCATCGATGAGCGCTGTTGATTGTGCTTCATCTACCAAACTTGAATGTTCCATACCAGCAACTTCAAATATATTCTTTTGGAAATAAGTTTCGATATCTAGATTGCTAGTTCTTTCAATCAATATGCCCAACAAGCCAAACCCTAGATTAGAATAGGATGTGTATTGTCCTGGCTCTGCGGTCTGTGAATCTTTTAAAATTGAGAGCGATCGAATCCTTGCCTTCTGGATATCTGTATACTTTGAGGCACTATCTAAAAAGAATTCATAACTTAAGTCAGATGGTAAACCAGATTGGTGTTTTAAAACATCTCTGATCGTGAAGTCACGAGCATTTTTGTTTTGTTTTGGAATTTTTTTCAGCTCAGGAATGTAGCGAGCCAAGGGATCATCTAATGAAAGTTTTCCTCTATCTCGTAATTGCAATACGGCAATGGTTGTGAATAGCTTGGTTACACTCCCGATCTTATAACGATGTGGTTTTGTTTCCTTTCCTAAAAATCCTGATTCTTTTATATCCAAGCCATCTTGAAAGGCAAAAGTAATAGATTTAGATTTTGAGCCTACAAGTCCAGATAGGATTTCCTCAATTTCTGGTCCATATAAAGTCTTTTGCGCAGTTTCAGGAATCGAAAGGCAACCGAAAAACAGAAAAACTATGAAGGTGAAACAAATTTTAGAATACTCTTTACTACTAAAATGAAAAATCATACTTCCAAATTTTGAAAGCCTATTGATTCGTAAAGTTTGAATGGTATTAAATTTGGGAAGAAGCAAGATTGGGGAGTGAATGCTACTCCCCAAGGAGTGAATTGAAATGTTAGTCTTGGATTACACTCATCGCGTATTCAGAGATTGCCTCCCTTCTCTTTTCCGCGTAGTCTTTATGAAACCATAAATCCTGGATGTTTTTAGCACTTTTTTTATTACCGATCGTAATCACAGTCATACAATGGTCGACTGCATATTTCATGGCTTCTTTTCCAGTTTCACCCAAACCTTTGTTACGTTTCTTTCTTGTAATCTCCGCACCGGATTTGTTAACCTTTGCCACCAATTTCTCATAATCTGCGTCATCAATACAAAACACAGTTTCCTTCTTTGCATCTTTCCATTTCACATCTACTTCGTAAAGAGGAGCAGAGGATACAGCGACAAAACCTAGATCGAAGAGCTCTGGCCAATATTCATAGAAAAAGGATAGCATGAGCGAACGAATGGCATAGCCGTCAAAATCTGCATCGGTGATGATACTGATTTTATCATAGTTTAATTCATCAATCGACTTTACCTTTGTATCCAATGGCAATCCTACAATAGCTACTATATTCTTTAACTCTTCATTCTGTAATGCTTTTGCGAGTGACATACCTTTACAATTCAATGGCTTGCCACGCAAAGGAAATAGGCCATGTAATTTCGGATTTCTTGCAGGTCTCAAACCTGCAATGGCTGAGTCCCCTTCTGCTATGAAAAGGATACGCCCTTCATCATTTGCTTTGCCTGTAGGAGGCATAAGTTTCGGGATATTTGTCTTGGATGCTTTACGTAATCCTTTTTGTGCATCTTCCAATTGTTTTAACTGGGTGCGACGCTCCATCACCATTTTGATTTCTTCGATGAGACCCGTTTTCTTTAAGAATTTTTCCAAATGTTTATCTACGGCCTTACGTATATCTTCGTTTAGGTCGTTGATTAGATAAGATTTATCTTGTGATTTAAAACGAGGATTGAGAATGCGTAAGTTTACATACATATGAAACACGCTTCTAACATCATTTCTCGTACACTGTGTATTTAATTTTTTCTCTAAAGAAACGATTTGTGATTTTTTTCTTACTTCATCACAAATCCGATTTTCCAGGTATTCAATCGCCGATCCACCCTGAGGACAAAAAATGGAATTTACCCAAGTTAGAGTTTTGTTTTGGCCAACTACCAGATAAGTGTCCATGTTGATCTGAGAAGAGGATGCTTTATCCGCATAATCCATTTTGTAGTAAACCATCTCGGAATTACTAAAAATCTCATCAAAACCTTTCTTAAATTTATACTTTTCTTTGCCTGATTTGTGAATGAAAACAACTTCCAAACCAGGATTGGACATGGCGATATCCTGCAAATATTGTTTCACCAAATCAATATTAAACGACACATCAAGTTTATTGAAATATTCAGGGTTTAACTCAAACTCTACAGTTGTTCCATGGTCTTCTTTCTTTGCTGTTTCTATCTGAGCGAACATACCCGCTTTTTCGGATGGTGCTTTGAGTTGTTTGATTTGTTCTGCGCTTAAAAGCGGACAATCTGTAAAGGTTCCATGTTCGTCAAAATAAAGTTGGACACGCTCTGTGTCCTCTTTGGAAAGTTTGAATCCTCTGATTACTTTCTTGACATCGTCATGGATGGTGAACATTTTTTTGTATGCTTTCCCATTGTTAATCGTTTTTACGCGAAAAAACGAAGAGACGATTCTAACCAGCGAAATACCCACACCATTCTGTCCAGCAACATGATCTTCTTTGACTTTATCATCAAAGTTTTCACCATACATCAAATGTAAATATACACCTTCTGCATTTTCGGCAGGTATACCTCTACCATTGTCCTGGATTGTGACTCGTTTGCGATCCGTTGACAACTGAACTATGAGTTTGTTCATTTTGTCCTTTTCGGGAATGGACCTATCATTTAAATTCTTCCGGTATTCATCTACACAGTTCATACATGCTTCATCAAGACATTTGATTTTGGCAGGTATGTCAGAAAGCTCCTCATGGCTAATGTCGTAGTTTCCGGACTGGTCTTTTTTAAAAAAGTGTTGTTCGAATGTGGACAAAGAGTTTTGCCCAAGCCACATACCAGTTCTCATGCGGACGTGTTCTACGTGTGATAATTTCTTAAAATTTCGCGAATTTCCTGAGGTTTTTTCAGTTTTCTGAGCCATAAATTATTTTGGATCCCATTTTGTTTTCAGCTCATCGAGCTCTTGCACCATAAAGCCTGTTAGTTTTTTATCATCTTTTTGAAGGGCCGTATACTCTGCAAATTTTGTCTTTGCTTCTACTATTGCCTCTTCACACTTTTTCACTTCTTCCAAAGTCATTCTGTAGACAGGTATACTCGACAACCATTCAAAATATACAAACTTTGAGGCCTTCAATTTCTCTTCAAAATCCTTTTTGGATTTGATTCCAGTTACTTTTTCATTCCACTTTTCTTTAATAAATCGAATGAGTTCTGAGTTTCTATCGATCTTTTCTTTTTCTAATCCTGCTAGTCTTTTGAATCGGCGGATTAAATGTGTCTTTCTAAAGTCACAGAAACGTTTGATTAGCTCCTCAGGTGTAAAGTTCTTTAACTTTCCTTCGTGAGTGATGATATTTACAGTAAGAACTTCATTGCTCTCTTTTGAGAAAAGCGCCATTAATTCCTTGTCGGAAGGCTCTTCTCCTTTTTTCGCAATCAACTCAATCTTGAATGTTTGGCTGGAGTGGTCGACGTAGTCCTTTAACCAATTGTCCTTTTTCTCAATGATATCATCTAAGTAGAGGATCACTTTTTCTCTGTTCCAATTCATTGGAGCATCGGTGAGATACAGCTTTCCATCCTCGCGACGGAAACCAAAAGTAGTAGACATGACAGTAGAACCATTGTCATTTTTGGAAAGTTTGACCTCTCCACCGTATCCTTTGTACCAAGGAGTGATTTTTTTTGTTTTCCCAGTCTTTAAGTAGGAAACCTGAGAGTCGATGACATCGGACAATTTGTGACCTGGGATGAAACAACGAAATCCCGTTGCTATCCCTTGGATGTTATTTAAGAGGACAACTGGTATTTTACCTACAAAGTGGATAGGCTCATCTTCCGTTTCATCATAATTTTTTACATAATCTATGTCTGGTAAACTCTCAAAAAAACCAATGTCTTTCGCAAAGTCAGATAATTTAACTTCTGTATAACGAGGAGATGCGATTGCATTTGGATCTAGTACATCTCCAAATGTACCTTCGCCGTGGACTAAAGGGAAGTTATTGGCAAAAGCAAAGTCTTGTGCCATTTGGGAAAGTGCATCTTGAATAGAACGATCCCCATGAGGGTGGTAACCCATAGCCAAGCCTGCTACTTTAACTGTTTTTGTGTGTCGATTTCGCGCATCCGAATTCCACATCGCCCAAAGAATTCGTCGTTGAACAGGCTTTAAACCATCGATTTCATGAGGAATGGCTCTGGAATCACATACATACCGCGAGTATTTTCGTTGGTCGTCGTGGACCTGATCTTCAAAGGGGCGCCTGGGGAATTGATCTTCGTTCTTCATGATACCAAATGACACAGAGAATGGGTGAATTGACTTGTCAATCCGTTTTCCCTTTTTAGATTGGCGGTACGGTCTCTTCTATGTCTCCCAAAATGCAATTTTCACCCCGAATCTATTGGTTTTTTTGCATTTTCACATTTTTTTTCTTCTCTACCTGTTCGCTTCCTTCCTTTCGCAAACAAAGCACAGAAAAGGCAGTGGAACCAGCTCTCTTTCTGTACCACAAATACCCAAAAAAGTTAAATCCTAAATTCTTCCAAGAAGGCAGTAGCCACTACCAAATGGTGGAGAGAAACAGAGTCGATGGAGTGCCAAAAGTGTCTTCTTTGGACCTCACATTGCTCGTCTACGACCAAGAGTTCCTTACAGAAATACGTTCTTCCTTTCCCAATAGCGCATTCCCTCTCTACAAATTGATTTGGAAAAAAAGGTATGGCACCTACTCAATCGAAGAAGGTGAGCAAAGATTTACTGTAGACTATGAATCCTTATCCTCCGGAGAAGTGACGGCAAATGATCTGCTCACACTCCTCAAAACATTTTCTCATGCCAAAGAGAAGACAGTTAGCATACGCGAATCAAAATCCTTTGTACTAGATGGGGAGCAAGCATTCTTAGAAGCAGAATCGATCAGCATTGGTCCAGAACATACATTCAAGTGGCAAAACATGCCACCAAAATCGGATAGAGAGAATTTAAAGGCCAGCTTTCAGTCGTTAAATGGAAACGATTTACAATTCAAAACTGCATCCGAGCACTATGATTTTCTTCAGATCCAATTTGAATCAGATACGATCCAAAAGAACAAATTGTATTATCGACCTATCTTTTCAGAAGGAGGAAAAGAGATATACATCCTTCCTCCTCTCATCAACCAATCGCCTACTCTACCGAAAGAACCTCTCGGTTTTGAACGATATGGTATTTTTTTATATCATGAGGAGACCAAATGACAATGAAAGAGGTGCGCACTCGATTTGCCCCTTCCCCTTCCGGTTTTTTACATGTTGGTGGAGCAAGAACTGCTCTCTTCAACTATTTGTACGCAAAGGCTACGGGGGGAAAGTTTTTACTCCGCGTTGAAGATACGGATCGGGATCGATCAACAGAAGCTTCGTTCCAAATTATATTAGAATCCTTAAAATGGTTAGGCATGGATTGGGATGAGGGACCAGGAGTGGGTGGACCGAATGGCCCCTACACACAATCCGAAAGACTTCCGATCTACCAAGAACACACTGATCGTTTGATCAAAGAAAACAAAGCCTACCGTTGCTTTTGTACACCGGAAGAATTGGAAAACAAAAAGAAACAGGCTGAGTCTATGGGGATTCCTTATCTCTACGATGGGAAATGTAGCAACCTCTCTGAAGCAGAAATCCAAGAAAAGTTAAGTGCAAAACAAGCCTATACTGTTCGATTCCGAATCCCAAATAAAATTGTCATCGTTGATGACATCATCCAAGGCAAAGTCAAATTCGAATCCAAATTGATAGGTGACTTCATCATCGTAAAATCCGATGGTTTTCCATCATATAACTATGCGGTTGTGATTGATGATGCTCTCATGAGCATTACACATGTGATCCGAGGAGTGGGACATCTCTCCAATACCCCAAGGCAAATTCTCATTGGCGAAGCCTTCGGTTTTCCGATACCACAGTTCGCACACGTTAGTGAAATCGTCGGTGCCGATGGGAAAAAACTCTCAAAACGGGCAGGCGCAACTTCCGTTCTTGCATTCAGAGACTTGGGTTACCTTCCGGAGACTATGCGAAACTATATGGCACTTCTCGGATGGACATCGCCTGATGGAAGAGAGTTTTTGCCTGATGAGGAGCTTTGTAAACTCTTTGATATTGCTCGCTGTTCTAAATCACCAGCCACCTTTGATGTTTTCAAAAAGTTAAAAGAAGAAGAAAAAGAGTCTGTCGACTTCAATAAGTTAGATGCAAATGGATTAGCTGAATACCTCAATCCAAAATCTAAACTCAATTGGATGTCCAATAAATTGATACGTGACATACCTATTGCTCGACTCGGAAAAGAAATGGTTCCTTTCTTACAAGAATCTAAAATTCCCAATGAGTATAAATCTGGCGAACATCCAAAACTATTGGAAATTTTGGATAAGGTACGTGTATATCTGGACAGATTGTTACAAGCACCACCTTACATTGAAGAATTCTTTTTGGAAGATATCCAATTTGAGAATGAGGAAGCCAAAAACCTTGTCTTGGAAGGAAACGGAAAGCTCGTAGCCAAAGGTTTTTACGAAGTTATCAAGAATGCCAATGCGGTGTCAGCTGATGATTTTTCTGCGGCCTTCAAAACCGTGGGGGAAAAGACAGGCGAAAAAGGAAAAACTCTCTTTATGCCCATCCGCTCTATAACCACCGGAAAGTCCCATGGATTGGAATTACCCATTTTGTTTTCTCTCTTAGGGAAGGAACAATTGGTAAAGAGAATGGATAAACTTGCAACACAGTTGCAAATAGACCTCTAAAGAGACAATATTTTTTAGAAAAACCCCGAATTTCTACGTAAGGAGAGATTTTTGTCTTTTTTTCTCTCCTTTTTTTCGTATACTTTGCAATAAAGGAGTCCTACCAAGAAATTTAATGGGAATCATCGAAGACACGAGCCTACTTTTGACTCCTTCGCAAGGCTCCTATGCTATGTTCCTCCCTCCCGATATGGCTTCTGTGAAGCTCTTCCGCCGAGAACTCCGCAAGACTCTCAGAGACAACCAATTCAATGACAACAACATCATGCAAATTGAACTTGCTGCCGATGAAGCACTTACCAATTCCATTGCAGCCAATGTTTGCAATGACTGTGATGAAACCATTATTTGTCGCTGGCGCATCGTAGGCTCCAAATTCACTCTTTATGTTTTGGATTATGGCTCCGGTCTACGAAACGATGAGCCTATGCAGGACAACGACCCAGAATTACTCCGTACCAATAACGCCCTTTGTTTTACAAACTTCATAGAAAACATACGCACCTACCAAAACAAAAGACCCAAGGCTCTTCCCTACAATGGAACAGACCAAAAACATAAGAATGTGGGAAAAGGCTTGAAAATAATCAATGCCATGATGGACTCCGTTAAAGTAATGTTTCACGGAGAAGGTGTGGTGGGAGAAGTACCCCAAGGCTTTAAAGTCATGGGTTCAATACTTGCTCTTGAATACGATCGCACCAAACATCTATAATTGATCCTACATGTAAACACCTCTCGAGAGTGGAGAGGCGGCGAACAACAGTTATACTACCTTTCTTCTGGATTAAAGTCTGCTGAGATCCCCCAACTTGTAGTCGGCATTCCCAATTCACCTCTTGAAGAAAGGTGCCAACAAGATGGAATTCCTTTCTACGGTTTGGAAATGCGGGGAGAATGGGACTTTAAAGCAGCGAAGCAAATTCGGAACCTATGTAAATCCCAAGAGGCAAAACTCATCCATGCACATACGGGACATGCGCACACTTTGTCCTTATTAGCAAAGCGAAACCACCTGAAGATTCCTTTAATTGTTTCCCGTAGAGTAGATTTTAAACCTGCGACCAACTTCTTTTCACGGTGGAAATACAAACATAAGGCGATCGATTATTTTCTACCTGTCTCCATGAAAATCAGATCAATCATGGCTGAGGCGGGCATTAGTCCTGAGAAATTAATCACCGTTTACTCTGGTATCGATACAAAACGATTTCATAAACTCCCATCGGCCGATGCATTGAGAGAAGAGTTTGGCATTTCCAAAAAAACATCGGTGATTGGTAATATTGCTGCACTCGTTGACCACAAGGACCAAGAAACACTGATTAGGGCAATCTCATTGGTAAAAACAGATATCCCTTTTAAGGTAATTATCGTTGGCGAAGGTAAACTTGAAAAAAGATTAAAATCTTTGAGTAGCGAACTTGGACTCAATGAGAAGGTAATATTTACAGGTTACCGAACAGAGATTCCAGAATTTTTATCCCTTTTCGATATCTTTACTTTAACATCAAAAGAAGAAGGATTGGGTACATCCGTACTGGATGCGATGGCAAGTGGACTGCCGGTTGTAGCTACCAGAGGCGGTGGAATTGCGGAAATGTTAACTGAGGGCAAAGGGGCGCTTCTCTCCGATGTTGGTGATGTGGAACATTTAGCAAAGTCTTATGAAAGTTTACTCCAATCCGAGTCTTTGCGTGACGAGTTTGGAGCATTTAACAAAAATTCTGTGAAACGATTTACCTACCAAAACACTGTAGAAAAAACCAAACTCATCTACTTCTCACTGCTCGGAAATACCATTCATGGGCTTGGGCAAAAATGAACCGTCTTCTCATCATCGATGGCCATGCCCTCGCGTTTAGAGCATACTTTGCTTTTGCCGCCTCCCAACTAAAAAATTCATTAACGGGAGCGCCCAGTGGTGCTGTTTTTGGATTCTGGCGTATGCTCTTTAAACTGCTACAAGATGAAAAAGTATCGCATATTGCCTTCACTTTTGATCCTGGCACCAGACTCCAAAGGAATGATCTCTACGAACCGTATAAGGCGCAGAGAAAGCCAATGCCAGAGGATTTAAAGCCTCAATTAAGAGAAATTTATGAAATGATATCACAACTCGGATTTCCCATGTACAAAATGGACGGAATTGAAGCAGATGATATCATTGGATCACTTTGTAAAAAATTTAAGAAGGAATTCGATCAAATCGTTATCCTCTCTTCCGATAAAGATCTCTATCAAATTCTTGATTCCAACATACACATGTTACGCGGCAAAAAAGGTGTTTCAGAGTTTGAGCATATTGATCCGGAATGGGTAAAGACAAACATTGGCATCACCAAAGAACAGGTGCCAGATTACATGGGATTGGTTGGCGATACCTCAGATAATATACCTGGCGTAAAAGGTGTGGGAGAAAAAGGTGCTTCCACCCTAATCCAAGAATTTGGGAACCTTGAGACTATCTATAAAAAAATAGACCAAGTAAAAAACAAAGGTCTTGTAGATAAGCTTATTGCGGACAAGGAAAATGCCTTTCTCTCCAGAAAGTTAGCTACCATTGTTACCGATTTAAAACTCGAGATCAAAAAAAATGACTTAAAGTTACCAAATTATTTTGAAAAAGAAAAGGTCGATTATTTCAAAACAAAAGGTTATAACGTATTACATAGAGATTTAGCAAAGCAAGCGGGGATTCCGATCGAAGAATCAAAAGATGCACCTGCAAAAAAATCCAAAAAGAAAAAAGAAGATACCAACACAGATGAAATAAGCGACAAAGCTGATTCTCAAGAAATCAAATCACTCAGCAAAGAGCAAAACTACACAAGAATCAAAACCTTAGATGAATTAAAAAAATTAGTTAAAAAATTAGAAGATAAAAAAACGATCTGTATTGACACAGAGACAACATCTACTGATCCGATGTTAGCCGAACTTCTGGGCCTTTCTTTTTCCTTCCGAGCCAATGAAGCCTATTACATTGCACTTTCCCATCCCGATTCTATCTTTTCGCATACCTTGCCTAAGTGGGATGAAGTTAGACCTATCCTTCAACCAATTTTAGAATCCGAGTCCATAGCAAAGATTGGACAAAATATCAAATATGACCTGCTTGTTCTAAAGAACCATGGCATAGACTTAAAAGGTATCAGTTTTGATACAATGATTGCTTCTTATATCCTAAAACCGGGAGAGAGACGATACAACATGGATGATCTAGCTTTGGATTATCTAAATTATAAAACAATAAGTTATGAAGACTTAGTGGGTACGGGCAAAAAGAAGCAGAATCTGTATGATGTTAACCCGGATGATGTATCCAATTATGCCTGCGAGGATGCGGACATTACCTTTCAACTTTATGAAATCCTCTCGAAGAAAATCAAGGCCGAGGATAAAGCAAATATATATAATAAGATAGAACATCCTCTACTCTTTGTTCTAGCAAAGATGGAATCACAAGGAGTACTTGTACAAGCAGATTATTTTCAAAACTTATCCAAGATCTTCGATGAAAAGATAAAAGAACATCAGAAAAATATTCACTTCTATGCAGGAAGAGAATTCAATGTCAATTCAACCAAAGAATTACAGATTGTACTCTTCGAAGACTTGCGATTGCCAGCAGAAAAAAAGACCCAGACTGGTTTCTCTACAGATCATTCCGTACTTGAGTCTCTCATTGGCACACATCCGATCATCGATGATCTTTTAGCACTGAGAAAATTTGCAAAATTAAAATCAACCTACTCAGACTCTTTGCCAAGTTTGATCCATCCAAAATCTGGAAGGATACATACAAGCTACAACCAAACGATAGCCGCTACAGGTAGATTATCATCGACAAACCCAAATTTACAAAATATACCTATAAAAGATGAAGAAGGTAGATGGCTACGAAAGGGATTCATAGCCAGCAAAGGATTTGAAATCCTTTCTTTGGATTATAGCCAAATCGAATTGCGCATTATGGCTCATTTTTCAAAAGACAAACAAATGATAGATGCCTACCAAAAGGGCATTGACATACACCGAAGAACTGCGGCAGCTCTCTATTCGGTAAAAGAAGCGGATGTCACCTCAGAGATGAGAAACAAAGCCAAAATCATCAACTTCTCTGTGATATATGGAGTCACCTCCTTCGGACTTTCTAACCAATTGAAAGTTTCGAGAAAAGAAGCAAAGGAGTTCATTGATCGTTACTTTGCACAGTATACGGGAGTTTCTCGTTATATGGAAGAGATGGTAGATTTCTGTAAAGATAAAGGCTATGTCGAGACCTTATTAGGTAGAAAAAGGTTTCTACCAGATATCAACTCTAGCAATCGTATGGCGGTAGAACAAGCCAAACGAATCGCAATCAATTCTCCCATCCAAGGAACTTCTGCAGACATGATCAAAATTGCCATGATCAATATCCAAAAACGCATTGAAGAAGAAAACTGGACATCTAGAATTATATTACAAGTTCATGACGAGCTCGTCTTTGAAGTTCCGAAATCAGAAAAGAAAGAATTTTTTGACATGGCCAAGAAAGAGATGGAAACAGCCCTTCCACTCTCTGTGCCTATTACCGTAGAAGGTAAATTTGGATCCAACTGGGATGAGGCTCATTAAGTCTCTTATTTTAAAATTTACCGGAATGTCATAAGTCTGTAACCAAGGAGGATTATCTTGAAACCAAGAAAAAAGAAGGATAAATCCTCTATGAAAGCAAATACACCAATCGCCAAAAAAGAAAGAGTCCTCGAGGTTCGCCTCGCTGAAAATCAACTAGAGATCGAACGAGCTTTAGCTCTTCGCTATGATGTTTTCAACTTAGAAATGGGAGAAGGATTGCCTCAATCCTCAGCTACTCGCAAAGACAGAGATGAATATGATTTATATTGTAATCATCTTATCGTTATCGATAAATCGAGTGAAAATAAGATTGTTGGTACATACCGCATTTTAACTCGAAAAAATGCAAAAGAAGGAGTTGGTTTTTACAGCGAAAACGAATTTGATATCACTTCCATTTATAACTTACCTGACGAAATTGCAGAGGTTGGAAGAAGCTGTGTTCACCCTGATTATAGAGATGGATCTGTAATCTCATTATTGTGGCAAGGCCTTGCTGAATTTATGATCAAACAAAACGTACGCTATCTCATGGGTTGCGGGTCGATTCACTCTACAGATGCGGCAGTGGCATCACAATCCTATGCATTTTTAAAAGCAAAGGATGCAATTGCTCCAGAAGAATTTAGAGTTTTCCCAAATCCTGATTATGTTTTAAAAGGATTTGATAGCGAATTTAAAATCGAAGATTTAAAAGAAATTTCAAAAAATATACCTCCACTTTTGAAAGGTTATATGAGATTGGGTGCTAAAATATGTGGCTTTCCAGCGCTCGATTCGGTTTTTGGTACTACAGACGTGTTCATTCTCTTTGATAGAAAAGAAATTACCGAGAGATACGCAAAACACTATTTGAGTACATGATTGAACCAAAGGATATAGACTACCAACATCCTAGCCTTAAGGACCAAGTTCGTTTCTTTTTAGGAACACTTTTGTTGGTAAGTCTGATTTGCTTTGGCTATTGGTTTGGATTTCCTAAATATTGGCTGGGCTGGCTATCCTTTGCGATAGCCGCCTTTTCCGTAGCTGGCAATGATGCCGTCCAGACTGTTGGCACGTTTATCGAGAGCAAAAAATCGGTCCATTGGTTCCAAAAACTTACAGTCCTTGGTTCCTTACTGGTTATTGTTCATCTGTTCGCTTGGATCAGCGACCACGGCGAGATTCATTTCCAAAGATTAGAGAACATCCCAGAAACTCAAAACTTCAATCTCATACAACTTTTAGCACCTGTTATATTGGTTGTGATCACAAGGCTCCGCGCTCCTGTTTCCACCACTTTTCTTGTATTGGGCTTATTCGGTGGTCAAACAATAGAAAAAATGCTCACCAAATCCTTCTTTGGTTATGGTCTGGCCTTTTTGATTGCTATTTTTGTATGGGCCATACTTGCAAAACTAGACCCACATGAATACAACGAAGAGCATGTCCCAGAGCCAAAAGCAGAGTTGAAATGGTCGAGACTCCAATGGCTATCCACAATGTATCTTTGGATTGCTTGGCTTTTGCAAGACACAGCAAACATCGCTGTCTTTCTTCCGCGAAAACTCAGTGCCTTGGAATTTGTGTCTGCCATTACCGTCATTCTCCTAGCCTTACTAGTTATCTTTCGTACCAACGGCGGTACCATCCAAGAGGTTGTTTCAGAAAAATCCGACATCAAATGGTCCAAGGCAGCGACCATCGTTGATTTGGTCTATGGATCTATTTTATTTCTCTTCCAATACATGAGTTCCGTGCCGATGTCCACGACCTGGGTATTTTTGGGACTGCTAGCAGGTCGAGAGATCATTCTAAACGTTTTAACATACCGAGACCTGCCCTACCTCGATACCTTCCGAAAAGTAGCCAAAGACGTCTTCCTCGCAACCTTGGGACTACTCATCAGCCTATTTATCTTTTACCTTTCTTCTGTTCTCTACCCCGATTCCCAGAGTGCCCACAGTGCCTTCTTTCCTAGGAGCGAGGGCTACCAATTATCTCCCGAACGAAAGTAAAAATCCTTTACCTCCTATCCACTGTCACCAGACTGTCAGAGATGAGATTGATTCTCAGTCGTTTTAAAGGAGAAATACAATGTCCATAGCCTTAATGCTTCGCGAAGGCACCGCTGAAAAACACCAGGAGACAGAAAGAGTTCCCTACCTTCGGGCAATCTTCCGAGGTGGATTGGATCCGCAGACCTATGCCTACCAATTGGAAGCCTTCCATTCCATCTACCAAGTCATGGAAACTCTTTTTGATTCTCACAAATCGAATCCCGTACTATCCAAGGTCTATTACACAGAACTCTATAGAACCAAGGCCATCGAAGAGGATCTTTCATTCTTTGAAAAAAAGTTCAATACCAAAAGGCGAGGTTCCATCACCCCAAAAACAAAGGCCTACACGAGCCACATTGAAGAAGTAGCCAAAACAAAACCTTATCTCCTCAGTGCACAGTCTTACGTTCGTTATTTGGGTGATTTGTCAGGCGGACAGGCAATTAAAAAAGTAATCGCAAAAACCTTTCAACTAGAGGGCAATGAGGGCACTGCTTTTTATGAATTTCCAGCCATTCAGGACCACCAAGCATTTAAAGGAATCTACCGAAAGGCCTTGGACGAGCTAGATCTAGACGAGACTCAAAAAGGAGAACTTTTAGAAGAGGCAAAAGTTGTTTTCGATCTGAACAAAGATTTATTTATAGAACTAGAAGCAGATCTAAAACAAAACATCGGCAACGAAAGATTTTTAGCTTTGGTTCCATAGGATATAAGAGGCATTGAGCTTTCCCTTCACATTGGTAACACTAGTATTCCTTTCCATGGTACCTGTCACTATGCTTGTACCTGTGGTAAAGGATATTGTAAAAGACCGACTTCTAGGTACAAACTATGAAGTTGCCTACTTCACCAGTATTCCAATGTTGGGAAGCTTTTTGTTTGGCCCAGTTGCTGGTATACTTTCCGATAAATTCCAAAATAGAAAGTATTTGATTGCCTGTTTTTGTTTCATCGATGCATTCCTTTTCTATTCACTTACATTAGTTCATGACTTAAATGTATTTCTTTGGTTAAGATTTTTTGAAGGTGCGGCTCATATTTTCATCATCGGCCTTCTTTTAAGTTCTGCAGCCGACATTGAAAATGATCCATCAAACCAGCGTTATTATGGCAAAGGTGTATTGATGGGAGTCACGGGAATGTTTTTGTCCCTAGGAGGCGCCTTTGGTATGCCACTTGGTATTTTGGGACGCAAAAATCCACTCATTCCATTTTATGTTGGTTCGGCTATCTTAGTTTTCATAGGTTTAGCTAGTCTTTTATTGTTAAAGGATGGCAAGATCCACAAAGAGCGTAAGTTTAAATTCTCATTGCTGTTAGTGGCAGCTAAGGAAAACCCTTACTTGATCATACCATTTTTATTCAATTTCATTGATCGTTTCACTGTCGGTTTTTTTATGTCTTCGTTTAACATACATTTGCGCGAGAACCTAGGATTCAATGCTGGAATTTCAGGATTGTTTATGGGATTGGTTTTATTCCCTATGTCGCTCCTATCCTATCCCGCCGCGATATTATCTCGAAAAACAGGCATTTTGCCTTTAGTACTTGCTGGGTCTCTCTTTTATGGAATCTTTTTGGGCTTTGCTGGCACAACGAATGATTTTTGGCTTTTACTCACTTATCTAGTGTTATGTGGGATAGGGGCGGGAGTGATGTTTGTACCGTCCATGATGTTAGCAAGCCGAATGTCAAAACCTGGGCTCACGGCAACGACCATGGCGGCCTTTACTGGTGTAGGATCATTGGGTTTTATGTTTGGACCTCTAGCATCGGTCAATTTACAATCATATTTAGAATTTAAACTTGGTTCTCAATATTCTTTTCCTGTTCTTTCTTTTTCATTTGGGTTTTTAGAGATTCTACTCGTTCTTTTAACGGTTCCATTTTTTCATAAAATATTACAAAAAATGAAGAATCGGCAGTTGGAAAGGGAAGAGATATCACTTGCCAATTCTCCAAACTTATTTTAAAATAGAAACAAATCCAAAAAGAGGTGTCCATTGAAAAGATACATTCTCATTTCCCTTTGTTTGTTTTCTCTATTAACAGTTGTTGCTTGTTCTTCTGGAAATAAGGTAACTTCTACCAGCACAAAAATTCATCCGCATACTGCTCTCAGAAAACTTGAGATCGATATGATCAAGGTCGGTGACAATTTAGTAAAAACAGAAGCTGTTGTCGGTAAACCCACTGAAAAGAGTTCTGATCCATCCGGTACAGTAATGGTGTGGTACTTTGCTGAGGACCAAGAAGTTCCAGAACAATACTATACCCTAAAGGAAAAGCCAGAAAAACCTGAAACCTATAAGTTTCTAAAACTGACTTTTGATCCCAAAAACAAAATTACGGCAAAAGATTTTAAACTTTAATCCTCATCCTCTGATTCAGAGGGGGAAGCTGCAGGGAAAGGAAATCCTGGGAAACTGGTTTTTTCTTTCCCTTCTACGTCATCGTCATACAAATCTAAGGTGGTGAAACCCAACAGGAAGTCTGCGATTTCCCCCACGTTGATGCCAAACCTACCTCCGCCGTACAAACCGGCCACAAACTCAACATTCCATAAAAATCCATCGGGATAACCAAATGGCTTTTTATCTTCCTTAGGTAAATAGACCAAAAATTCTGTTTTGCCAGTTTGTTTCACTAGATCATATGTGAGTTCTCTTTGGAACTTAGCTTTCTTTCTCTTTTTTCTATCTTTTACTGGATCGTTCCAAAAGACAAAGTAGCGCATTTTGTAACTTTTTATATTCGAACGATCATCTTCTGTGAGTGGGATTTTTTTTTCATCTACCATCCAATTGCCTTTCTCATCTTTTATTGGCTCGCCTGAGTGGAAGCTTTCGCCTCCCAAAAAAGTATAGACTAACTGTTGTGAGTGGTAAGAACCGACTTTGCCTGATCGTAGACCCCAACCTCTACCTAAATCTTTTTTTCCTAGTTCGCTTTCTCCACCTAAAAAGAGCAAACCCACCGGAATAGGCCCTACTTTTACAGCAGCTCCATACATCGGTGTCTCAGCTCCGATTGTTACAGTATCAAACAAATCGTTTTTCCGATTTTTCCAATAACTTGCACATTGAGTGAGGAAGAGGAAAGATAAAAGAAGTGCCCAAAATTGCATTGTTTTCCAAGATTTAGGCTTTTCTACTTTTCGGAACCAAAAAAAATGAAGCTGGAAAAGAGAAATGAGTGAAGACTTGGATGAGGATTTCGATTTTTTAGATGTGAAAAAGATGAATGAGACGGAAGTGCGTCTGTTCAATCTACTTTTCAATCTAATCAAAGAACCAAAAGGGATTTCCTTCCAAAAGATCCGCCGCCTTCTCCCTAGACACTACCACAATGAAGATATAGAATCAGATCGAAAAAAACTCTATAGAGACTTAAATCAATTGAAGTCTCTTGGATTCAATATCAAGGTCTCTTCTTTTGGTTACCAATCAGAAGACCTATATCCATACTACATTGAAAAAGAGTCGGCAACACAAACTCTTCGTTTGGACGAATCCGAATTAAGATTTTTATCCTTACGACTTTCCCGAGAAGACCTTTCGCAAGATGAAAATTTACGTTCACTCGCCCAAAAACTTTTTTATGGTCATCTGGATTTATTTCCTAAAGGTGCGAAACCATTCTCGGCACCTGCCTCTAAAAACAAAGAAGAGGAATCAAATCTTTCCAAAATTCTTCAAGCTCTCAAAGATAAACGGGCCATTTCAATCTTATATGGATGGGATACGAAAGAAAGGATCATAGAGCCGTATCGATTGATCCGCAAAAAAACAGAGGATGTCTATTTACTAGCTTATGATCGTGGCAAAAAAGAGATTAGGACGTTTGTTATCTCTAGAATCGTCGTAAAACGAGAGTTAAAGGAAGAATTTCTTTCAAACTTAAAAATATCGCAGAGTGATACCAACTTACAGCCATTGTCTTTCCACTTCCATGACAAAAAAAGAATACGACTTTCCATCCAAGAATCCTATCTGGAGAGTTTCATCCAAAGTCTCCAGGCTTATCCATACCAAATCCAAGACAACATTCTTGAAATCGAGACGACAAATGAAGAGGCCCTCTTCCCCTTCTTCTTAAAATACCCTGAGGCATTGCAAAAAGATTCAGATCCAATCTTTATCAAAAACTTCCAGACTTATACAAATCAACTCTTAGAGAGCTACTTGGTTGCAAAGTAAACCTATACAATTCCCGATTAATAAATCTTCCTATTTACAATTTTCACATTGCGCCAACTCATTTTACCTCAGAAACCAAAACCTAGTCGAAAAAAACCAAAATACCTTTTCCGGAAGTTTGGAGTGGAAAGAGTTTCAAAACATTTGTTTATCACAATTTGAATCTGTAAGGATCATAAACCCCGAACTGAGTAAACCCCAGCAAATCGAAGAGACCAAAAAAGGGATTCTTGAGCGAGTTCCTGTATCGGGTGGACAATTATTGTTTGGGCAAATGATCTGCTTTACAGAGTTTTTGTATCCTGACGAGAACGGAATTTCTTGGACACTCTATGATTTTAGACCCGTTAGTTCGCACAAACTTGATATCCTAAGGTCTTTATTCTTCCAAAATAAAATACTGAGCCTACTTGCCATTCCGATCAGTGATACAAAACTTATAAAAATTAATCCAAGTTATATTTTAGAAGGCAATTTCAATGCAAAAGAATACCTTTCAGTTGAATCAGTGGCAGATCGTTTAAAGAGAGAAGAAGAACGATTTGAACTTGAGTGGAAAGACTTTCAAAGTTTTGTGGAACAGCATGATTTTTCCTTTCCCATCCAAGGCTACAAACATTGTAACTCGCCTAAATCTTGTATTGCATCAAATCAATGTTATCCGCAGGAAAAAAATTTTGAAATTTTTGATCTACGGGAAGCACATGATCTTGGTCCAAAATTTTTCCAAGCAGGATTCCGATTTTTAAAAGATTTACCAGAAGAGGAGCTGAACCCGATACAAAGGATCCAAGTCACTGCCCATCGTAATGAGGAAGTCTACTTTGACCTAGGCGCTCTTAGTAAATTTTTAGAAACAGATTCCGATCTAGTAGCATTTCTGGATTTTGAAACCATCAATCCAGCCATTCCCATATTTGAAGGTACAAAACCATTCCAACACTGCCCTTTCCTCTATTCTATCCATATCTGGGATCAAAATTCCGAATCACCTATCCACCATAGTTATATCCATCATCCGGAGAATGGTGACCCAAGAAAGATCGTTTTACAAAAGTTATTTGAAGATCTTCCAAAAGAGGCAACCGTATACTGTTTTAATGATTTTTTTGAAAAACAAGTGATCGAAAACCTTGTCGAGCAACACCCAGAAAACCGTACAGAATGGCACATTCGTAGAGAAAATTTCAAGGATTTGGCAAAGCCTTTTAAACACTTTTGGATCTACTCTCCAAAACAAAAAGGCAAAGCTTCCTTAAAGGAGATTTTACCTGCATTTTTTGACATAAGTCATGAATCTCTGTCGATCAAACTTGGACAAGATGCCAATTACCAGTACTTGCGACTTTTAAAAAAGCAGGTGACAGAAGATGAAAAACTTCGTGTTTTGGAAGATTTAGAAAACTATTGCAAGATGGACAGCTATGCATTGTTTTTGTTATATCAGATGATTCGGCAAAAAATCGGTTAATTTATGTTAGGTATCAAACGCTCGTTAGCTCAGTTTGCTTTATCCATTCCTGAAAATTGGGTGCAAACAGTGTTTGGAACCGTAACCGAAAGTTCTGGACAAGTATTAAATCCGCAGTGCCAGTTGTTATGCAATTTTGCCCGTATCCTTCCTAAACTAGAAAGTTTACCTCCTAGCAAAGCTAGGAAATTGTACCTCGAAAATACAAAGATGCTCCAGACAGATCCCATTCCCGTTGCCCATTTAGAGGACAAACTCATCCCAACTCCTTCTGCTTCTTTTATTCCACTTAGGATTTACAATGCAAACCCTCAAAAAGGAAACCAAGGCATCATCTTGTACATCCACGGAGGGGGATTTACCATCGGGTCGATCGAAACCCACGATGAATTTTGCCGTCGTCTTTCCTATTTTTCCCAATCCATTGTAGCCGCAGTTGACTACCGCCTGGCACCAGAACACCCCTACCCAGCAGCCCTCGAGGATTGTTTCCAGGCCTACCAATACATTCGAAACGTGGCCTATCTCATGGGTGGCTCTCCTGACAAGATTGCAGTTGCGGGGGATAGCGCTGGTGGACTTCTTTCGATTGCACTGGCATTACGTGCCAAAAAAGAAAAGACTCCCCTCCCGGCCTTTCTCGGGCTTCTCTATCCCATGACAGATTGCAGCCGAGAGTCTTCCACCTATGAAGAATTTTCTGAAAACTTTGTGCTCACCCGGGCTACGATGCGTTGGTTCATCCAAAACTACATCCCGGAAGTGGCTGACCGCAGTCTGCCTTACCACTCTCCTCTCCTTTTGGAAGCGAAAGATGTAAAGGGTTTTCCAGCTACCTATCTGGCAACGGCCGGCTTCGACCCTTTGCGCGAAGAAGGGGATCAATTTGCAGAACTCCTCCTAGCAGCGGGCCAAAAAGTATCACACCGCCATTTCCCCAATCTCATCCATGGTTATGTCCACTACTCCCATGTGTCCAAAGCCGCTGAGGCAGCTGAGATGGATTTTTTCCAATCCTTACGGAACTTTTTTGAGACCAGAAAAATCTAGGGACAGGGCTTAAGTATCGGTAGCAATTTTTTCGATAGTATAAAGGAATGAAAGTTCGAGGTATTTCATGACCCTACGTCAATCCGCACTAATCCTTTCTATGAGTCTTTTGGGTGGCATCTCCACAACGATCTGGGCAGAAAAACCCGTTTCTATGACCTTAAAAGACCGAGATACCCAAAAGCAAATCGATGCGCAGAGATCCTCTGGTTTTGCTGATAATGAAATCGACACCCTGCATGCCACGATCTCCGAACACTTAACAAAAATGAAAAAATTACAGGACTTAGGTGTAGACAAAACGGCTTCTCAGTATTTAGGACATACACCCGATACACTCAAAGACTTGTTTTTAAAAGATGCAGAAGGCAAACTCTACCTGGAAATCAAACTCCCACAAGGGCAATCATACATCGATTGGCCAAAAGTCTATTTATATGATGGTTTGGCATTCGTGTATCCAAAAGCAGATTTCACTGAACTCGATCGTATCATACTTATGTTTAAGCGTGTGAACGCTGATGGTACAGTCTACGTCAAAGAAATGAGACGTCTTGTGAATCCTTCACCAAAGAACCAAAGTACGGAAAAAGACGAAAAGGGAGAGTTCAAAATTGACCCCAATTCTGACATCCAGTTGGAGTATTACCAGGCTCTCACCTCAGATACGATTTGGCCAAATGTTCCTGTGCAAAAAGTACAACCAAACATCACTATGGTGTTAAACGATGCAAAAGACCCGCTACCTTACGACAAACAAAAACATATCATGCTGACTTATAAGAAAATGCTTCGCAAGATTAGCAAACACACAGAACGTAAATTGCGAAACATGGAATTGGACCAAAAGCAGTTGATCACAAAGATAATCGACTACAATTAAACTATCCTTGTTGTCTCTTTTTGAGGAGCTGCGATATTGTCTGCTCCTCGGTTACATACTTTCTCTTTAAATACGAAATCGCATTGTTGATAAAGAAGGGAACACTCTTCTCTGCATCTAACAAATCAAGCTTAATTTGCATCAATTCATCTATGGTAGCCAGAGCCAGTTTTCTTTGGCTCTGGTGCAGTTCGAAGTCGTCTTCTGTATCCACGATCATTGGGATTACTCTTTAAACTCCTGAGCTGCTTTGATTCCTCGCTCTTCATCTACCAAAAGATTTATGAGAAGGGAAATGAGATAAAATAGGGCAACAACCAAAAAGGCATTCTTTAGACTCACTATGGTTTGGATAAATCCAAAAAGGAATAGGCCCGCAGCCGCCGCGATCTTTCCAGAAAGACCCCACATCCCAAAGAATTCACCTGATTTTGACTCTGGTGAAAAGATACCGACCATGGCTCGCGAAGCAGATTGGGTCGAGCCGAGCCCCATTCCAGCAAGAGAGGAGATGGCAACAAATACCCATTGGACAGTCCAGGAAGTGCCTAACACAGAATTAAAAAATTGCGTGAGGTCTGCAACGATGTAGATCAATCCGCAGACTGCCAACCACAGAACTAGAGTTAAATTAAATGTCTTCTTTGCCCCAATGTTGTCTTGGATCACACCAAAAGCAAGTGCTCCTAAAGCAGCCGAAATTTGAATAAAAATAAACATTACCTGTTTGTGTTGCGCTTCTATGTGAATCTCTTGTGAGCCATAAATGAACGCAAAGGAAATCACAATAGCAAGAGCCGCCATCGTAAAAAAGAGAGAGACCAAATACACCATCAAATCACGGAAATGACTTGCATCCTTCAATGTAGTCACTACCCTTCGGATTCCTTCTTTTAAAAAACTGATATTTGAAGGATGTCCCATTGGTAATTTTGGCTCTTTTAAGAAAATAAAAGTAGGGATAGCAGCTAACATAAAAAATACGGCTGTATAAGGACCAACTAATTTTAGATTTTCAAAATTGGAAAGTGTATAATCACCTAAAGTAGTCGCTAAAACTACGGAACCAATCCCACCAAAATAACCAATTCCCCATGCATAACCGGAAATCTTTCCAAGATCTTCTTTTTCCCCTAAAAACGGAAGAAAGCTCGAGGCAAAGTTTTCACCAGAAGCGAAAAAGAAATTTGAGATTGCTACCAAGACAAAGCCTAACCAAATCATTCCTGGGTTCACATAGTAAAGAGCAAAGGTAGCAACCACACAACCCACATAACTCAAGAATAAAAAAAGTTTTTTGGTAGACGAGTAGTCTGTTATGGCTCCAAAGAGAGGGCCGGTCAGAACAACAAATAGATAAGAGATGGCCAATGCCCATGCCCACAATGAATTTCCATGTTGAAAAGGATTAACAGAATTTGGATCAGAAGGAACAATTAGCTGAGTAAAAATTTCACAATAAACGACGCTAATGATTACAGTTGTATAAGATGAATTCGCAAAGTCGAACATACACCAGCCGAAGATCTGCAAATTTCGGCTTTTTTTTCTTTCGGGAGACAGGTCATGTGTCATAAAGTTTCCTGGATTTTTCCTTTTCTTTCGTAATTAAAGAGTTTCCAACGATTTTGAAAATCTGTCAAATGATAAGTACAGCCATGGATGACGGAATTGATTTAAATTCTCTAATGCGACCAAAAAGAGTCTGTCTATGTCGGATGGTGACAGAAAGAGAATTGGTCGACGCAATCCATGCCGGGGCAAACAATCTAGAACTTATCCGTGAAAAAACGAATGCAAGTACCGGCTGTGGAACTTGTATCGGACTGGTCAGTCGGATCCTACAAAGGGAATTGAATGATCTCTCCAAGAGGAAGACTGAATGAAGATCTCAATAAACATGGCGATGACTTTGGATGGAAAAGTTGTTCGCCCCGATGGCAAATGGTATGGACTTACTTCACCTGAAGATAAAAAACAAATGGATGTCTACAGGTCTCAGTCCGATGCACTCCTTTTGGGAAAAAATTCCATACTTATGGACAATCCCGTCGTGAAAATTCGCAGTATTCCCAATGCACTCAACCCTAGACCAGTCATTCTACTCAGACAGGGAACCATCCCTTCCGATAAACATGTATTTGATGAATCGGATCATATCCCTCTCATCATCTGCACCAGAGGAAATATGAAGGAAGTCAAGGCTAGCTTAGAAAACAAAGCTGAAATATTTGCTCTAGATGCTGATGAAATAGAACCAAAAAAGATCACTGGAATCCTAAAACGAAAAGGATACAAAAATGTTCTCTTGGAAGGAGGGCCAAAGTTAAATTTTTCTTTTTTTGAAGAAGATTTAATCGACCGTATCTACATTACTTTGGTTCCCTATTTGATCGGAAAGACAGGGCTTGCAGGAATAGCGGACGGAATGTCCCCTATTCCTGAATTTGACCAAAAAAATTGGACGCTCACCCAGAGCATAACAAAGGGAAATGAAATTTTTTTAACCTACGACAAACGATAATTTTTTCAAATCACTATCGGGAATGAGCTTGGAAAAAAAATCCTCCTTCCCGAATCTGTTTAATACTGTTCATTATAAATTCTATGAAAACACGTAGCCTTTTCGAAATCACAAAACTTTTCCCTGATGCAAAAGTACTCCATTGCCCAGATCCAAATCTCATTCATTTCACTGAAGTAAGGCCACTTAGCCACACCGAAGGAGAATTTCTTGCGGTACTAAATTCAAAGGCCTTTGTGAAAGAGGCCAAATCTAGTTTGGCTAAAGTAATTGTGACGACAGAAGAGTTAGCGGCATTACTCACAGAAGCAAGGGTTTGTTTAATTGTAAAAAATGCAGAACTCGCCCTCATTGAAATATTAAACTATGTACATCCACCGGCAGTTCCTAATGGAAAGATATCGCCTCATGCAATCATTGCTCCCTCTGCCAAAATAGGCTCTGGTACTCAAATCGGACATTTTGTTACCATTGGGGAGAATGCCGTGATCGGAAATAATTGTATCATCGCAGATGGTGTCAAAATCGAAAACGATGTCTCCATTGGTGATGAGGCAAGGATTGGCATGAACTGTGTTTTTTATCACGGAACTCGCATCGGAAATCGATTTACGGTATTTGGCAACACTAGCATAGGCGGAGACGGTTTTGGTTTTACCTTTGCCAATGGAAAACACAACAAAATTCCGCAAGTAGGCAAAGTGGTCATAGGCGATGATGTAGAAGTTGGTTCAAATTGCACTATTGATCGTGGTGCTTTGACAGATACCATTATAGGGAATGGTTGTAAGTTTGATAATATGGTACACATCGCACATAATTGTAAGATTGGGAACCATGTCATCATTGCAGGGCAATCAGGACTAGCGGGAAGTGTAACATTAGGAAATCATGTGATCATTGGAGGAGCTTGCGCTATCAGTGACCATTTAACACTTGTGGATGGAACAATCATTGCTGGTGGGAGTTCACTTCGCACTTCTCCAAAAACTAAGGATGTCTATATTGGATGGGATCTTGGACTCACTTATCCTGAATTCCAAAAATATAGGGTGAATGTGAAGAATATAGTGCATCTCAATAAATGGATCAAAAGAATTAAAGATTTAGAATCAAAACTTGGCATACAAGTTGAAGATCCCAAAGACTGATCCAAAAAAGTAGAAGAAACCTTACTTATTCACAAGCGATAGAGCTTTTGCTGGACAAATCTATTCTTTGGTTTCCAGATAAAGGTCCAATTTTTCTTGAACTGCATCTCTTAAGGTAGCAAGGCTCATTTCCATTCTCTTTTGGTCTTCGTTTTCCCAAACGAATGTCCCTGAGTATTTTCCGATGCTCACATAAAACAAAACAGGTGGATTTTTTTTGAAACGATGGTGTTCCGCCAAACGAACAGTAAATGAACCCATCTCTGACAAAAGAGATTCAAAGACTGTTTCGGAATATAAAAATCGCCACTTAAACGGACTTTCTTTCAGGATCTCCTCCACCGATTCGATGGGGGGATACAATTGGAGAAATAACTTGGCATCCTTTTGCACTATTTCATTGATAATATCCAAATCTGCGATTGAGATCCGCTCTCTTTCTGGATTCACGATTTTGGTAGACCTGTGACTATAGTGATCCCATTCTTTTTATCCACCTCTCCCCCTTCCTCCATAATGATGTCCGAACGAAGTGTCCTCGGTTGAGAAAGCCATACTTGAAAATTGTTGACTTTTTGTACACAATAATGAAATCCGATGGATGTGGAAAGATCAGAACCAGGAGACCATGGAAACTTGTTTTGTTTCACCGATATTGTTCTAACAACAAGAGAAGACTCATTTACTGGAAGGTTTTTGATCGATCTGATAAAACTTGGTGGGTATTTAAAATATTCTTCTGCATTGCTGAAGTACAAAACTCCTATTGTCCTGCCTGTCTTCTTTAAGGTATCACCTATGCTATTTAAGGTGATATCCCCCAATAAACTTCCTTTGACAGGAAAAATCCGACCTTGCAACGCAAGATTTCGAATATAGGCGTATTGCTCATCATCTGTTTGGAACATCTTGTAATTGTACAAGTCAGATGTGATTTTGTTTGTACGATGTCGTTTCTTGACAAATTTTAAAGTATTCGTGAAAATTTGTTTGTAATGGTTTGGATTTGGTAAGTTTTTTTCGATAAGTGCAAAGGATTCAGCTTGGTTCTCTTTTTTATATCTACTTAAGAAGACTTCCTTATTTGGAGATTCTTTCAGAAACATAACCATCATTTGATTGGCGGAAACAACGACTTGCGTAAAATCCATAAGGTAAATAAAATCAGACTTTGCCCACGCAGCAAGTGTTAGGTTTTGTTCAGAGCCAACACCTAAGTATACATTACCCAAATTTTTTACATGAGGTATCAATAAATCCAATCTATCCTCATTTGAAACAGTTGTGTCACCGATATCCCAGCGAGTCGGTTTGAGAATCTCCTGTTCTACCTGAGTTAGCTTTGGCCAATCTGCTTCCGAGGATTGTTTTTGGAACGCACTTGCACAATGGGAAAGAATTAAAATAAGAGCGAAAAACGAGAATCTATATTTCATGGTACATCTTTAGCGCAACGAAAACCAAAGTGATGGTATTCGGGAAAATTTTCTGGTATATGTGACCTTCTGTATGAGCCTCTTGCCATATTGCCAGGCCACCACCATGAACCACCCTTTACGATTTTTTTAGAATGTCCAGGACATTCCTCCTTTCCATTGCACGGACCCTTAGGATTTTTTCCAAAACATGCCCCACCGCATTTTTCATAAGATTCGCTATACCAATCTTCAACCCATTCCCACGAATTGCCCGCCATATCATAGAGGCCATAATGCCCAGCCTCCCGAGAACCAACAGCTTGTGTAGTCATCTGATGAGGTTTTAATGAAATCTCTTTAAAACATCCTTTGTGACCATTCTCCTCAATAATCGCATTTTGGCAGTTAGCTGGTGAAGAGCCCCATGGGTAGAGGTCGCCACTCGGTCCACGGCTGGCCTTTTCCCATTCAGATTCTGTGGGTAGCCGTTTACCTTTCCATCGGCAGTATTCTTTGGCAGTATACCAACTAACACCCACAATCGGCTGTTCATCTCGCATATAGATTTTGCCATACCGTGGTCCAATGTAATCGCATTTGTGATCTTTCAAACAAGCAGAACAATATCCGGCTTTCAAACAAGAATTAAAGTCTCTGTTTGTAACTTCATACACATCCATAAAATAATCATCGAGATAAATGGTGGCCTGAGGCCTTTCGTTTACTTCAAATTGGTTGGATCCTCTGATAAATTCTCCCTTCGGAATACAGGACATCCCATCGATTTTGATTCCTTTGCAAGGAAGGACAATAGACTCTTCGACTGTCTTGTTTCTAGATAGACAAGATAAGAAGCTTAGAACGATGCTTAGTATGGATATACGAATGTACATAAAATCTTTTGGTCTATCTACTAAAATGGCACTCTCAAGCATATTGCTTTGCCAGCTAGTATCTTGCCTATCTTTTTCAATCAAACAGAAAATACCTATCTCTCCTCTAAGTGACCCAAATCTATGGATCCTTGCACGCATTCCAAAATCATCTCTCCAGGACTGGAAGGCATTCACACAGAAATCAAATTGGGAAATCCAATTTGAAGAATCCGAGCAATACTACTTTCGCGTTAAAAAATCAGACTGGGACACTAATTGGAATCAGTTTCCTGATCTAAAGATAGAATCTAAAGCAAAAGGATTCCAATTCTATGCTGACGAGTACCAAAGGCAGATCAAAAAAAATAACTTCGAAATGACAGACCTTTACTCAGGTTATAAAGATAATATATTAAACGCAAGGTATTTAAAAGAAATCCAAAAGAGATTCCCGAACTATACAAAATTGGAAGCAATAGGAGAATCAAAAGAAGGATTACCCATCTACGCTTTGGAGATAACAAAACAAAACTGGAACCTCGGAAACAAAGTATCTGTGCTATTTAGTTGCGGTATTCATGCAAATGAAGCCAATGCAACTGACCATTGTTATGATATTATTTTCCATCTATTGACCAATGAAACATTTAAGAAAAAGTATTTAGAACATTTAAGTATTTGGGTCATACCGATCGCAAATCCAGGTGGCGCGCAAGCGTTTTGGAAAGAAAATGTTCTATATGGAAGAAAGAATAGCGCCACCGAAAATCCCTTGGGTGTTGATTTAAATCGAAATTTCCCAATCAATTGGGGAGCTAGTAATTCTAATTTTTCATCTTCCAAAAAGGACAATCCTTACTATAGAGGCACCAGTGCTGCTTCTGAATTGGAAACCCAGGCCTTAATACGTCTAGCTGAAAGAGAACGATTTGTTGCATCCATGAGTGTCCATGCCTTTGCCAATACACTCTTATATCCTTACACGGATGTTGATCTCAAGCCATCATTGCCAAATTTAGCGGAGACCTTCGGCAAGAATATCCAAGGAAATATCGGAAGTAGCAATCCCGAAAAACCATTTTTACTTAAAAATCGTTTGTATCCAGTTGATGGAACGGATCAAGATTTTTATTATTTCGAATATGGAACTCTCGCCTACATTTTTGAAACTTCTCACTTAAATCCAGAATACAAATATGTAAATCAGATCGTGAAGAACTATAGAAAACTATGGATACAGATGTTAGATGAGGTACTCTATGGCAAGAAAATTCTTTTGCGAATCAAGGATGAATCTGGTGCAAGCTTAGAAGCTGATGTGGCAGTCTCCAGTATTTCATATTTCCAAAATGAAAAAAGAAGGTCAAAGCCATCTTCTGGTATCTTTTACCAATATTTAGGAAATCTAGGAGAAGATGGCGTGATCGTAATACGATCAAAAGAAGGAGTCGAGATTACATTGCCCATTCAAGCGACTACTTCTTGGAAGATTCAGGAGATCCAGATGAAGCGGAATCTTTCTGGGCTTTAATCCTTTGCTTCGCTTCCTCCCAAATCAGATCTAATTCCGATAACGGTTTATCTTGGAATGTTTCATTTCTTTCACGAAGGATTTGTTCAAGGGTTCGAAATCTTGTCTCAAACTTTTGGTTTGCTTTTCGTAAACATACTTCCGGTTGTATTGAAAGTTTTCCTGCAAGGTTCACTAAAACAAAAAGTATATCACCTAACTCATCTTCTATATCTTCCTGATAGGCAATCTTATTTCCGTCCATCTTTGGCGAAGGACCAATGGCATCTTGGAGCTCCTGGATTTCTTCTTTTAGTTTATCAAAAATATCCAAAGGATGGTCCCAATCAAAGCCCACTTTGGAAACCTTTTTCTGGATCTTTTCGGAACGCAAAATAGCAGGAAAGGATTTCGGGATACCATCTAAGATGGATTCCTCTTTTTTGTTTTGTTTGGCTTTCTCCATCTCTTTGATCGCATCCCACTGTTTTACAACTGCATCGCTATCGATTCCTTTTTTTTCCTGGTACACATGGGGATGCCTTCGCACCAACTTATCAAAAACAGTTTGCACCACATCCTTGAACTGGAAGGCATTTCTCTCCGCTGCCAACTCTGCATGGAAGAGAATATGAAAGAGAAGATCTCCCAACTCTTCTTTTAAGTTTTCATCGTCCCTTGTTTCAATAGCTTCAATCACTTCATAAGATTCTTCTAATAAGTGCGGGATGATGGTCAGATGGTTCTGCTCCCGATCCCAGGGACATCCCTCAGGACTCCGAAGGTCTTTTGTCAATTGGAGCAAATTTTGGAGAGGATCGCCGTGGCTTGGGACTTTCATACTCTCCCCATTTATGGGCTCAGCTTAAGCAGAAAAACCAATTTTTCTCTTGTCTGAATCTTCTTTGTTAAAATTCTATCACTATATGTTCTCAAGAAGACTATTCACTGTTCTTTTTATGGTCCTAGTGGCAGCGGCAAGTCGCCTTCTCCCCCATCCACCGAATTTTACACCCATTCTCGCGGTCTCGCTTTTTGCTGGCGCCTACATTGTGCCTAGGAAGTGGGCGTTTCTCGTGCCTGTAGTAGCGATGTTCCTCTCCGATCTCGTCATCGGTCTCCATGAGTTGCTACCTTTAGTGTATCTCTGTATGATGCTCTCTGTATTTTTAGGAAGCCACTTGGGCCAAAAGCCAAAGTTAACTTCCACTTTTGGTTTAAGCGTTCTTTCCTCTGTTTTCTTTTTCTTTGTGACAAACTTAGCGGTTTGGCTTACATCGGGGATGTATAGCTTAGATTGGATAGGATTTATTTCTTGTTTTACCTTAGCCTTGCCTTTCTTCCAAAATAGCATCGTCGGAGATCTATTCTTCACGGGAGTACTTTTTGGTTCTATGTATGTCATTGAAAAGACGTGGTTAGGACAAAGCGAAGCTGTTTATGTCCGAGCAAACAAAGGTTAGTTTTCGGAGGACTTCCTCGAATACAGTCGTATCTCTTCTTGGTAAGCATTAAAAAAGTCTAAATAACGAAGGTAACCCAAACAACGGTTATCTTCGTCAACCATAGCCAATTTATCCACATCATACTGTAGCATCAACCTGAGCCCTTTGCCCAAGGTATCCTTTGCCTTAAGTGCAGGTACTTCTTCACAGATTTCACTACAGGTTATGAGATGCACCAAATAAGCCTCGTCCTCGGGCTGGATGCGGGCCTTTCTTAAAGAAACGATGCCAAGGTATGTTTCCTTCTCTCCCTCGACGACTATAAAATCACTCGCTTGGATACCTGGTGCTTTTGTGTGAAGTTCCGTCAATGGTGTCGATGCCTGAATCATCGCAAACTTTCTAAACTCAGAAAAATGTTTATCAATCGTAATGCGATCCATGATATCTTGGTTCATATCCCAGTGGTGAGAGGGTGAAAAAAAACGGTTTTGCACCTGGTGTTTGTATATAGACATTTTGTTGGAAAGGATTGCTGCTATCACTGATACAATCATAAGTGGCGGAAGAAGATTATAACTTCCTATCATATCACAGACCATAATCATACCTGCAATGGGAGCTCTTGCTACTCCGGCAAAAAAGGAGCCCATACCCACCAAAATAAATGGGAAAATGAGAATGCCTAATTCTGGAAATAGTATTTGTGCTAAAGAAGAAACAAACCCACCTAACATACCACCTATAAAGAAGGAAGGTCCTAATAAACCCGCTGAGCCACCCGAAGCCACAGTGAATGAGGTAGATAGTATTTTCATCAAGGCAATCAAAAGGAAAAAAACTGGCCCAGAAAGGCCAAAGTGGTAGGATTTGATTTCTTCACCAGTGATGAACTTTTGTAAAAACCCAAATCCTGATCCAAGTATTTCTGGAAAGATCAGAGCGATGCTACCAACAAACACTCCACCCACGGCCGGCTTTAGGTAGTTTGGGATATTCCAATTCTGGAATCTCTCGCGGATCCAATGGTAGAATCGAACAAAGATAAATCCAAATGCAAAGGAAAAGAGCCCCAAACAAACATAGAATGGGATATGACGATAGTCTCTGAGTGTATAATCCTCAACAGAGAAAACGGAACCTGATCCAGCTAAACTTGTAAAGGTGAGATAAGCAGAAACGGAAGAGAGGATGCAAGGGACCAAGGAATCACTTTCAATGTCTTCTTTGTATACCATTTCCACGGCGGTGATTGCACCACCCAAAGGGGCTCGGAAGATGGCCCCCAATCCCCCGGCGGTACCAGCCAGTAATAGTGTCCTTCTAGCTCTTGCACCGACACCCAATAGTTCACCTAACAAGGAACCAAACCCAGCACCAATGTGCGCAGTTGGACCCTCTTTACCCCCAGAACCACCACTCCCGAGAGTGATCATTGTGGCAACGGCTTTGAAAAAAGGTAACTGTTTAGGAATCTTACCCTCGTTAAAGTGAAAAGCTCGGATCAGTGCATCGGTGCCTCCGCCCGCCGCCTCTGGGCAAAAACGATAGATGATCCATCCCGAAATGAGTCCGCCGAGAACTGGTAGAAAGAAAACCCAAAGGTAATTGAAACTTGTTAGAGGGAATGAAAAGGAGAAATGCACATCTCCCTTGGGAAGGCCTGTTTCGTATCCTACCAAACGATGGAAACTAAACCCTTCTGCTAAAGACAACATCAAGTTAAAGCCATAGGCTCCTATGCCAGACAAAACACCTATGAGGAGAGAATAGACATAAATAGACCTAGGACCTTGTATGCTCAAATAGCTTCGAATTTTCTGCTTTGCAATGAGCATGTACACAAACTTTTAAGGTTCCCTTTTTTTAAAAAGGAAAATTCAAATTATACCCAGGTAATGGACTTGACTCCCCTTAGCCTGGGATTTACTCTTTCAGTGTATGTCTCCACGGCTGGTATTGCTCTTCAGTATTATTCTGCTTATCTTTGCATGTCGCTATAAAAACCAAAATAAGGCCGATTTAACTATATTGGGTACACTTAACAATGACCCAGCTTTATACTTCTTAGGAGAGATTGATAGCTCTGTGACGACAAGTTGCGGGACAGCGAGCCCTGCAACCACCACTGCTACAACGCAGACAGGTCAGACGACACCTACCCAGACTACTAGCTCAACTACAACAAACACTCGTTTTTCGGTCTTTTCACAATTGGTCATGAAGACCAAAGAAACTCTGAACATTCGGTTTATTTACGATGTAACTCAGACTCAAGGTAGGATCGACCCTCAGCAAGGTTTTATTCTTTCTGGTGGACTCTTTGGTAACACAGTGAGTGGTACGCAAGGTACGGTAAAGTGGTTTAACCAAGGAGTGAATGTCGACCAAAGCATTTCAGGCCAACAGACTCTTTCCTTTTTTAACATAGAAGTCAATCTACTGGGAACTTACACCCCTGGCGCCTCATCGACAAACTTAAACTCCTGTAACACTTTAGATGGAGTCAATTGTACCTCTGGTCAGTCGGCTACACAATGCTTTACCTCGGACAATAGGACATGTTTAGTTCAATCCAGCTCGGGTACTGCAAGTGTTAATATCCAGGGAAAGTTAAACTGTAATGCTCCCAACATTGTCCCTCAGTGATATCCTTTTACTTGCTGTTCTTGCCCTTCTATTCTCTTTAATCCCTCTCTTTTTTTTCTTTTTGTATAGGTTTCGAAATCGTCCGAGCCAAAACAGAGAAAGTCCAAGGAACGATGAAGAGAATGAACTTTCTTTTTTAAAGTCGGAAATCGCTAGGCAAGAAAAACAAATCCAACAATTGAACCTTGCCTATGACGATGCACTCTTGTATATCCAAGATTTAAAAACCAATCTAATCTTTAATCAGAAAATGAGCCAGATCGGTAAACTCTTTGCGGGCATTGCTCATGAACTGAATAATCCCATCAGTGCCATCAAAGCATCAACAGATACGGTGATAGAGACCATCACACATGAAATCCAAAACATTGCGAAGGCGAAGGAAATTCTTGTCTCGATTGAAGAAAGTGAAATAGAACAACTCATAGAGACAGTTCTAAAAAATAAAAATTTCTCAGCTGTTTCGAGTTATACAGAAAGAAGAGAACAGAAAAAAAAATTAAAAACTATTCTAGAATCACATAATCTAGATCCATCCGAAGAAGACTTAGAAAAAATTTTGGATACAGGTCTCATTGAACCAAATGATGGTGATTTATCACTCCTTTATCATAAGAATACTGCATTGAAAAATTATATTTTGTCTGTGCGCAATTTAAACCAACATCTTTCTATCATTCAAATTGCAACTGATAGAGCCGCGAGTATTTTGCTCGCTTTAAAAAAATTCTCAAAATCGAGCAGGAGAGAAATCTCGGAAGTTAAGTTTAAATTATGTGAGAATATCGAAACTGTTTTAACAATCTATCAATACCAGATGAGGGGAAAAGTTTCTTTGACCAAAACTATCACCTGTGATGCGCTTCTGCTTGGTTTTCCCGAAGAGCTCTACCAAGTTTGGACAAATCTAATCTTAAATGCATTGCAAGCTATGAAATTTAACGGCAACATCATGATCTACACCAAAGTGCTAAACGAGAATTGGGTAGAAGTAAGGATTCGTGACAATGGCCCAGGGATTCCAATAGATCTTCAAAAAAAGATTTTCGATGCTGATTTTACAACAAAGAACCTAGGCGAAGGCAGCGGTCTTGGATTGCAAATTTCCAAATCAATTATAGAAAAACATAGAGGAACTATTTCTGTAATATCAGATCCAGGAAAGACCGAGTTTATCATCCAATTGCCGGTATTGGAATTTTGTTAGCTAAGTGAGTTTTTCTATTTGAGATTGAAAGAGTGTCTTTTCGGCTGAGTCTGGAAATTGCGAAATAAAGGTATAAAAATATTCGGTTTCGGATTTAAACTCATTTGTTAATTTTTGTTCGATTTGATAGTCGCTTAACATTTGTAATATTTGCCTTTCATCGTTCGATGTTTTTTCAGGCTTTGCGACAAGTGAGTCTACCGACTTTTTAAATTTATTGGGAATATCTCTCTTTAAGATCAAAATAGGATATGTGAACAAACCATTATGGAAATCTTTAAATTTATCTTTTCCACTTTCTGAGCTGGCATAAAAATAATCCAAACAATCATCTTTCTTTTGGAAAAGTTTGCCCAAACGAATTCCGAATTCTGATAGTGACTTTGTTTCCTTCTCATTTAATCCGCAAAGAATAGCAGCGCTCGCAGTGCAGGCTCCAAACAACGAAGCTGTTTTGCCGTAAATAATGGAATCATAGATCTTTAAAGTGATGGCCGGTTTCTTTTCCCATTCCATCTGCAAAAGTTCGCTCACACTTAAATCTTTAAGAACTTGGGAGAAGAGAGACATGATCTTTGGGTTACCAAGCGCATTGAGTCGATTGATTCCACATGCGAGAAGATAGTCACCCGCTAAAATCGCTGTCTTGTTTCCAAATCTTGCACCGACTGTCTGTTTACCTCTTCTTTGAGAGGCATTGTCCACAACATCATCATGCAAGAGGGAAGCTGCATGGATAAGTTCAGCAACGGCACCTACATCCTTCCACTGATCACCTTGGTAGGCTAAAAGTTTTGTGACCAAATAGTGTGTGAGTGGGCGAATCCTTTTGCCACCAGAAGCAATTACATAAGATTTGATCTCCTTAAGAACCTTTAGGTCCTCAGAGATTATCTTATCAAGTTGCGAATCAAAAATCTTTATGAGTTTGGGGAGAACAAGTTTCGCTGACATCTACTCTACATGAGTTCGACTTTCTAAAATCGATAATTGTTCACTAATCTGTTGCTCCATTTCCTTGGATGACTTTTCTCGATACATATGGATTAAATTTCGGCACATTCTCTTAATAATAGAAAGTGTGCTCGCTTTGGTAAAATACTTTGAAGAAAGCGGGTAACCATTTGCTTCTAAGAACTTTTCGCAGGTAAATCGATCTAACAGAACACCACCATGGAAGGGGTCAATGTAGGTAAAATAGGAATCTGATTCATATTGTAAGAGGAAGTGCAGAGGTAGATTGGTTCCATAGAGGGGAAGTCCCAAACGTTGAGCGACCAGAAGATAGACTACCGACAGAGAAATGGGAATCCCCAACTTACTTTTGATGACGTGATACAAATAGGAGTTGGAGGGGTCATTGTAATTTTGGATATTTCCAACAAAACCTTCTTCTTGGAACATCACCTGTACCAACAATTGAACTTTGAGCTCATCGGAAAGGTGACCTTCGTGCTCATCAAACAACTCAGACACCCGCAAAGCAATGCGGTCTAACTCTTTTGCAATTTCAGAATACTTTTGTGTTGGGTATGCAAGACTAGATAACTGAACAACAGACTCCTCTAAATCTTTGTAATGACTCGCATTGCCACGAAGTGTTAACTTAAAGAAGCTATGTCGAATTCTATATTTAAAAATATCTTCAAATACAGCTCTAGCCATTACTCTAAGGACAGGATCTTTCACTTCTTCGGTTGCTTCTTCTATGGACATTTGCCATGGAATTCGCGAAGCTATCATTTTTAAGAGGAAACGTTTTTTTTCAGGTGGGGCAACTTCCCACTCAAACAATAATCTTGTTATGTCTTCAGATGAAAAATGAGGTTGTTGCCCAGATGCCATGCAAGAATATTTAGAAATACTTTTTCACTGTCAATCCAAGAATTGCTTTTTTATGATAATTCTGCTAGGGCTTGCGCTTCCTGTTCTTTGTTTGGTGGTGTGCCATGCCATTTTGCATTATTTTCCATATAAGACACACCTTTACCAAGAATTGTCTTAAATACGATCAGAGTAGGAGCACCATTTTGTACACTTGCTGCTTCAAAAGCGGAAAAGATTTCTTCCATATTATGTCCGTCTGCATACAGAACATTCCAACCAAAGGTTTTGAACTTTTCTCCTAAAGGCTCTAATCTCATCACCTCTTCTGTATTGCCATCGATTTGAATGAAATTTCGATCCATAAAAGCAATCAAATTGTCCATTTTATAGTGCACAGCAGATTGAGCAGCTTCCCAAGTCATACCTTCTCCACACTCTCCGTCAGAGATACAGACATAAACTTTATGGTTTTGCTTTTTAAGTTTTGCACCTAACGCCAATCCTACGGATACGGAGAGGCCTTGCCCCAAGGAGCCAGAACTAGATTCGATGCCTTTCATATAGCGAGTAGAGGGATGCCCTTGTAAGTAAGAGTTGATATTTCTAAAGGTAAGTAAATCCTCCACTGGAAAATAACCAGATAAACCCATGGCTGCATACCTAACTGCACAAACGTGTCCATTGGAAAGGATCAAACGGTCTCTCTCTTCCCATTCAGGATTTTTAGGGTCATGTTTTAAAATTTTGGTATAGAGTGCGGCATAAATATCTGCAAGTCCAAGGGGACCGCCTGGGTGGCCCGAGTTTGCTGCGGTCACCATCTTTATGACCTGTATGCGGATATTTTTTGCGAATTCTTTTGCGACTTCAACGATACTCATTTTATAACCTTAAGGGGAAGATTGGAATAAAAACAGCCCTGAGATATACACAATTGTATACAAGGGTAAAAAAATAAAATGCAATTTCTTATGAATCTGTTTTTTCCTTTTGAGTCCAGTAACAAGCATAACCAACATCAAAACCAAACCTAGGAGTGCAAAAAAACGATGGATATCGATATAGAGTCTAGGAACAGAAGGATAAATCCCCCACTCCTCCAAGCCACCTAACAGATACTTGATGGCCAAAAGAAAGACAGCGGCAGATAGATTCAAAAAAACGCCCAAGACATTCACTTTTCTATGGATGTCATTTCTCGTTTTTCTAAACCAATAACCAAAGTAGAAACAAAGAATGGATAAAGTCATCAGGGTATGGATGAAAAAAAGTGCCACAAGGACAGTGTGAGGAGCTTCGCTTTCCCACCAACAGAATTTTTATTTGACCAGAAAGGGAATTCTCAAAAACTGGAAAAGCACGCCGCCTTAGCTCAGTGGTAGAGCAGCTGTTTTGTAAACAGCCGGTCGGAGGTTCAAATCCCTCAGGCGGCTCATCTTTCTTCGGGTAGGTACTCAAGTGGCCAACGAGGGCAGACTGTAAATCTGCTGACTATGTCTTCGAAGGTTCGAATCCTTCCCTGCCCAAACTCCCAACATATTTATTAGAAAAGATTCACCTAATCGAATCAAGATGAAGGATTCGAATAAAGTCCTTTCGACTTCGACCCATAGGGAGATGTTTCGGCAAGGATGCCGAAAAGAAAGGACGACGAGCCTAAGCAAGCAAGGCCACGATGGCACTTGCGCTGGGGAGGCGAATCCTTCCCTGCCCAAACTCTCGCTCGTTGCTCTACTTAAGCATCAATCCTCTACCCACTCCCACTGTTCAGGTTTCGTTTTCCAAAGGAAATAGGATTTATTTTGGTTTCGAATGCATTGAACAAATAAACTTTTGTTTTGTCGAATCAAGAAAGAGCTAATATTGTATGTTTCTTGGTTTTCTTTCCAAACGACTTGGACAAAACGTCCCTCTTTTGAAAAAAAGGCAAGTTGCATTTCCCTTTCTTGTGCTTGCTCAAAAAAATAATAAAATGCATCCGCAAAAGCTTTTTCTTTTAGAGAGATACATTGGTTAGAGAGGATTGGATTTTTCCCAAACACTTTCTTTGTATCTGTTTGGCAAATACTCAGCTCTTCCAAGGGGATGGGGCTTTTTAGGGATAAGACTTTATCAGGAAGGGATACAGTTTGTCCATATGCAGAAATCAATATCGAACAGATTAGGTAGACACCAAGGCTAAAGAAACCTTTCATATATCCCCTTGCTCTATTGCTAACAATATTTTTTGAATGAATTCACCGCCCTCTTTTTTATTCAATAGCTGAAGAGATGGCTTTATATCCAATAAGTACGCTCGGTCTTTTTTATGACAAAACAATTGAAAGATCTGACTATACTCATCATGTGTTGCATTTGGAAATTGGAATGATTGGCATGCCTCAGAAAGAAAGCCACCCAAAGCCAGAGATTTGGCTGCTTCCAAGTCGCCTTTTTCTTTTCTAGAAAAAGAACCACTCATGCGAAAATACCGTGCAGATTGTGCGAATTCACCTAAATGACGATAGAAGGTCCCTACTAAATAAAACAAATCCGATCGATGAGAATCATCTGTATCAAATCGCTGCGAATGTTTGTTTAAAAAATCCTTTCCTGAGTCTTCATCAACTTTAATCGCAATCAATCCAGAATAAAAAAGATTGTTTGCCAGGGGGTTTTCTGGCTGCAATAATAATCTCAATAAAGGGTATTGCCTTCGTTTATAGAGAACCAAGAAGACAAAATCGAAAATTTGTGTCTGTGACTCTTCTTTTAAAAAATTTTCTAAGTCTTGGTAATTCTCTGCACTGGATCGCATCGCTAAACTATAGGCGGTGGTCAATTTGGAATAAGACATCGGACGGTAAATATCGGTAATTGCTTTCCATATATTTGCCTTTTCTTTTGAAGAGATCAGATGGGAGTAACGAGATCCAAGAAAGATTGCATCGATCAATTTATAATGTTTTTTATAAAGATAAAATAAACGATTTGCCGCAGCTTTTTGAAGATTTTTGGAATTTGTTTTTTGCAATGTATTTTCATAGAGCGGAATCGCAAAGAGTGTATTCTTTGCTTCCATCTCATATGCTTCTTTATACAGATCGTTGTCGGAAGCGATGAGCTTACTTGCAAAAAAGAATATGAGGATTGACCATTTCATTAGTATAAGTTCTTCATGAGGTCACGATTTTCAAGATTTGGATTCTTATGATCTTCCGTACAAATACCGTCTGGTGGGTACTCTGATAAGAATAATTCTGAACTTGTTGCCGTACACTGTGGACCTGCATCTTTACCAGTCAACAAACAAATCCTGTGTGGCTTTGCATGGATAGGAACTGGAAATTTTTGTTTTACTATAAATTGATTTCGGTCTATTCTCTCCACAATCTCTCCCCAAAGAGGAGCTGCCAATGCGCCTCCGAGACCGCTCGAACCCATACCATACTTAGGATTGTCATACCCAATCCAAATAGACATAGAAAGTTCTGGTCTAGCACCGACAAACCAGGCATCTTTATAATCGTTGGTGGTACCTGTCTTTCCGACCACCTCCCCAGTATAACCACCGTTACGAACCCCACTCGCGCGACCACTGTCTTTCAAAAGAGAAATCATCACCTCCGCAGTGTCTGGACGAATTACTTGTCTATCTTTGGGTAATTTCAATTTAAACTCATCCAATTCATTTGCTTGGTAAATGGTGATACCTCTTGCATTTGAAATCTTTTTGATAAGATAAGGTTTTTTTACGTTACCCTCATTCATGAAGGAAGTAAAGGCGGAGGCCATTTCCAATGGTGAAATCTCTAAAGTTCCGAGCGCCAAAGAGAGGTCTCCACGGAATCGATGTTTTTTTTCTTCGGGATCAGGAAAGAAATATTTTGTGAAGTAGGTTTCTATGCCATAGTACCCCAATTTTTCAGCAACTTGTACGGCGGCTGTATTTTTGGATTTAATCAATGCGGTTCTCAGCGAGATTTCTCCGTCATAAGTTCCACCCAAATTATCGGGGGACCATTCTTTTCCACCACCCCCACGGTAGTAGAGAGGGGCATCTAAAATTTTAGTACCTGCTTGTATTACACCTGAATCAATTGCGGAAGCATATAACACTGCCTTAATGGAGCTTCCCGTTTGTCTTCTCATCTGGATTGCTCGGTTGAATTGATTTTTGCTGTTGAATTCCTCGCCTCCATGCAGAAATAAAATTTGGCCAGTTTTTGGCTCTACACACACGACAGCGGCTTGGATGCCATTTTCTTTGTCGCTTTCAGTAAAATCAGCTTCCCAAAGCAGTTCATTCGAAAGGCTTACATCAGAGAACAATTGTTTGATGGACCTCTCTTCAACAGTATCTGGAGTTTTTCTGATCAATCGTTTTTGGATTTTACCACTACGTACTGATTTGGCAAGGTAGGACCTCACCATGGGCCCTATCATTTCTTGCATATTTCTATCTAATGTGGTTTCTACTGTATATCCGCCACTTTCATAGATATTCTTATCTCCTTCTATCTGAGATAGGATATTTCTGACATGCTCTGTAACATAAGGAGCAATATCCTCTCTAACTCCGAATACCGTTTCATTGGGCGATCGCGTGGAAAAACTATGGTATATACTTAGAAATTTTTCTTTTTGCAAACCAGGATAAATACCTCTATTTCGGAACATAGAAAGTATGGAGAGTATCCTCTTGTACGAATCCTCTGGATTCTTTAGAGGAGAATATTTATTCGGAGCAGAAGGTAGAGAGGCAAGAAGTAAAATTTCTTCTCGGGATAATTCTTGGGGATTTTTTCTAAAATAAAACTTAATCCCTTCTCCAAAACCAAAGGCACCATGCCCCAAGTATACATGGTTCATATAAGTTTCGAGTATCTCTTCCTTGCTGAGAATGGATTCCAAAGCAAATGCCAATTGCGCCTCTCGTATCTTTCGAGTGATACTCTTTCTTCGATCATCGATTATGATTCTGGCAAGCTGTTGTGTGATTGTGGAAGCGCCTTGTTTGTACCGAAAGGTTATAATGTTTTTTGTAATTGCTCTAAGAATCGCAAAGTAATCAATACCTGAATGCGAGAAAAATTTTTGGTCTTCGATATTAAGTAGAATTGATACCATATCTTCCGGATAATCTTTTAAGCGTAGCGTAGAAGTTCTTTTTTGGAAGATCTCACTTACCACATTTCCATTGCGATCCAGAATTTTGGTAGGTATATTTTTTGTTAGTTGAGTAAGTAAACCTGGTACCTCTTTTTGCACTTCAAAAATTCCTGCTATAAAATAAGCAAAAACAACAATAAACAAAAATAAGGTGAAGGCCGTAGATACAAAGAAAATCTTTAGAAGAGAATTTGTATTTTTCGATTTGGTTCTAGGTCTTGTGGGTGTTTTGTTTTGGAATTTAGTTTGAAACCAATTCGGTTTTGAGGTCGAGTTGTTTCTCTTGAATGTAGGCCTTGTTACGGGAGAAGGAACGGCATGTCTTTCTATGAAGGGTTTTTTAGGTTCAGATTTTTCCCTTGGAATGGGTCTAACTTCGCCAGAAATAAAACTTGATTCACTGGATTTTTTTTGGATTGGATCAACAGTATATTCGAAATCTTGAAATCTTAATACAGCCTTTTCCTTGCAATGTACGCATGTTAGCTGAAATACGCCTTTTTCAGGTATTGGCTCGGGAAGGCGTGATGTTTTATTGCAATGGGGGCAAATATATTGATGGGAAGAGAGTTTCGAATTTGCCTGCATCTGAATACCGATACTCTCATTATCGGCCAGAAGTCAAAATTACAAAATCTGCTATTTTCACAAATTTTTTCTCGTCTTCCTTCCCTTCAGGAAACGCGGATATGAGCACTACTTTGTGCCCCATTTGACGAAGCCTATGGCTAAGCCCTCCCCATTCATCACTATGGAACCTCCCATTGATCTGCAAGACCTTTCGGCCAGAGCGGTAAATCTCACGAGAAACAGACTCTGCCATACCTTGGTCCCACATAAACTGGGCTAAAATCAATGATTCTACTTGGGGAGTAGGCTGACTAGAGTTGCCATGCGTGGAAGAAAAAACTCCACGTAGTTTATTTGTATAGTCCTCTGAAGAAAACAAACTAAGGGAGTATGCTGCGGGGATATAACGAAGGGCCTCTTCTGAAAAGTCTGCATAAGCAAGCATTCCTTTCTTTGCCAAACTACTGACATACCTACGCGGTGGGTTTGCACAGACAATGGGAGCATACACTTCTTTCGCATGCTTCAGCAAAGGGAAGTAATCGGATAAAAAATTCTTCCAAAGCACCAAACTATCTAAGAACTGCCGCTCGGAAATATGAGACTGGAAAAATTCGTTTACTGTTGTTTGTTGGTCCCTCTCCAACATCTCTAAACTCAAAGCGGTAGGAAACCGCTCTGTTAAAAGTTTAAAGAAACTAAGTTGGGCTTGGTGGCCCATCGTATCATCATGCTCCTCGCCCCATACAACAACTTCATGGGATTCCAGTCTGTCCAAAACATTTTTCCAGGTAACGATCTGACCAGACTGAGTCTCTATGATTTTGAACGAAATCGGTCTTTCCCTCTCTTCCGCATATAAAGTTACGAAAGATATGCTGAAAGTAATTACAAAGAGAGAAATCATCGTTCGGACTTTCATAACAAGGATTCGATGGCTGCCTTTAGTTCATTGCTTTCCGGTTTCACAGAGGATTCAAACCTTCCTTTGATATTACCTTCTTTATCGACCAGGAATTTTTCGAAATTCCATTTCACCTCACCTTTTTTAGGAGAGGATTCAGTGAGAAACTGATAAACGGGATCTTTACTGTCACCTGTGACCTTTAATTTTTTCATAAGGTCAAAGGTCACACCATAGTTTAATTTACAAAAGTCAGCAATCTCTTTTTCCGTGCCTGGCTCTTGACCACCAAAATCATTGGAAGGAAAACCAATGATGACTAGACCTTTGGATTTGTATTGCTGGTACAATTTCTCGAGTCCCTCGTATTGTGGAGTGTAACCACATTTAGATGCCACATTGACCGCAAGCACAACCTTGCCTTTGTATTGGCTGAACGCCACTTCTTTACCTTGGATATTTTTTGATTGTAATGAATGAAAATTCACTTTTTTATCTCCTGCCCATAAACTTGATACCAAACACAGTGAAGCGAACAAAAAAACTTTTCTTTGCACAAACATTGCCCCCTATAGCCTTAGACTATGGCGGCACTCTTTTTTGCTCTCTTATCGGAAGCAAATCCTTGGATTCGAGACTTAAAGGCAAGTCCCTTGAAACAACAAGGGCACTTCCGTCGATTTGAATCGGATCTACACCAAATTATCGTGACTGGTCCCGGAAAACTCGCTATGGCTTCGGCTGTCACCGAATACTGCCTTAGTAACCAAGAACAGAGGGAGCAAACTGGTTTTCAGATTTTAAATATAGGTATCGCAGGATCACCAAACATAGCTAATCCGGTAGGTGACTTCTTTTGGATCAATCGCATTCATGACCAAAGTATGGACCGAGATTTTTTCCCGGAGAGAATCCTTGGAAAATTCCCAGCAAAAGAAGCAAATCTTTTGACCGTTGACCAACCGATTTCTAGGCATTTTACTCCCAAATTTGTCCAATTGAGTGAGTCAGAATTAAGTCAATGGGATTTAATAGATATGGAAGCTAGTGGATTTTTTTATGCTGCTTCCCTCTACGTCCCCATCCATCAAATTTTTGTAGGGAAAATGGTATCCGATCATTTGGAAGGTACAATGTGTTCCCCAAAAGAGGTGGAATCTATTGTAGAGTCGCACATAGAGACGGTGAAAGAGTTTATAAATATCACTGATTCAGAATTAGCAGATCGGTTAGAAAAGCCAATTGACTTTAGCGATGAAATCAACTTTGCAAAACACCTACAATTCACAGAATCTATGTTACATGACTTAAAAGATTCTTTGATGTATTTCCACCTTAGATATCCCAAACAAAAGATTCCGAGGCCTCAGTTTGAGACTTTGCAAGAGAATTGGCAAAAACGGGACGCCAAAAATTATCTAAAGACTTGGAAAGCCTTACTTTATGCATAAACCATTTTCCCATATCTATATTGAAGAATCGGTTTTAGCTTCTCCCATAACAAAGCTGGTCCTAGAGAAATTTCCTTCAAGCATTCAGATACCCGTCAAACACTACAAAGATGTATTTCACAAACGAGGCCAAAATTTTCTCCTCCAAAAAGAATCTCCCAAACTCATCCTTGCAAAAAAGGAAGACCAATTTCTATACCCTGGAAGCCAGTTTGCCCCAAATTTTGGCGCAAAGCATTTTTATTACAATACCCTAGCACTCAATTGTATCTATGATTGTGCCTACTGTTATTTGCAAGGTATGTTTGATTCAGCAAATATTGTGCTATTTGTAAACTGGGAGGATTATTTCAGTGCAACAGAAGCATTTTTAAATGCGTTTCAGTCACTCTATTTAGCTCTATCGTATGACACAGATTTGCTGGCGATGGAAGGATTTTTTCCTGCAACGAGAGCCTGGTTGTCTTTTGCAAAAGAACATCAAAATTTAGAAATTGAAATAAGAACAAAATCAGCAAATTTTCAAATGCTGCGTGATGTGGAAGCCATACCCAATGCTATTTTTGCCTGGACTTTATCCCCACAAGAGTTCCGAGAAAGTATCGAGAACAAAACACCAAGTCTAAAAAATAAAATAACATCCGCAAAGCTAGCAGTCGCAAAGGGTTGGAAGCTTAGGCTTTGTTTGGACCCTCTCCTTCGAGAACCGAATTGGAAGGAGCTGTATACGGGATTGGTGGAAGAATTGGGAAAATCCTTTTTGCCAGAACAAGTATTTGATATTAGTATTGGTTCCTTTCGTATGAATTCGGAGTTTTACGCAGAGATCAAAAAAAAACGAAAAGACCATGCTCTACTGTTTTATCCATATGAACGAAAGGACGGAATCGTTTCGTATCCCCATGAGGAAAAAAGAGACTTAGAAAACTTTGTTTTTTCAAAATTGTTGGCTTACTTCCCAGAAAAAAAAATTCGCTTTACCTAAAACTAACAGGCAATATCTAACCAAATAAGATTCAAAGTTACTTATGCTCTCTCGTTTTCTAGCTATTCTATTTTTATCATCCAATCTTTTCTTTTGCCAACCTCCCACTCTTGATAACAGTGGTGATGGGAACACAAGGACTTTTTTATTTACACAAATCCTTCGAACACTCCTAAGACCTGCGCCTCAATCGATACGTGCCTGCGATGACCTGACACCTTGGACCGCCAATTATCCGAGCGTACGATCCTCTATAGTCACGATTCCCGATGCAGTAACGGATGTAAGTGGAAATTTATACTTACTGACTATGGGGACCTTATTACCTGAAAATTTAAAGAATGACCAAGGTGGAAATCAAATCTTCCTGATTAAATATAACCGTGAGGGAAATGTCGCTTGGTCTTTATCTTTAGGCAAAGCAAATACATCGAATGAATATGTAGGTGAGCTTCTGCTGGAAAAGAATTCTTTGCTTATCTCTACCTCAGTGATTTCTGCAATCCCAGAGGCAACTGGCGCAAGCTTTATCGGTAGCCTAGAAAATATTGGAGTTTTTGAAGTGTCGACCGATGGAACGATCAAACGAGGTCGATACTTCGGAAATAGTGGAGCGGCTATCCGGACAAGATCCTTCAAACGAATCTCTGCATCTACCTTACTTATCCTTGCTCAAGGCAGTGGTCCCTCGAATGCACCAATAAATGCTGGTTCTGCGAAGATAACAGCAACCGGTACTAATAGTACTGCTTTTATCATATCAATTCAGAATGATTTTTCGCCAAATTATTTTACCTTTTTTTCGGCTGGTGGATTTACTGTGAACTCGCAGCAACTACTTGTATCTACAGATCGATTTTGGTTATTTGGGGATATAAACTCTTCTGCTGATCCAGCTTTTGCAAATGGTGATAACACTTTTCCAACTTCTCCGGGAACTCGACATTACTTTATCGCAGGCTATGATGCGAATGGAAATTACCTGCGACATCGATATCTAGGAATATCTGTTTCTGGAAGTCCAGACTCTCCGTTTCCGAGTAGCTCTGTAACAAATGGAATAGGAATAGTCGGCACAATCCATACTGCAAACTATATTACCACACCTACACCATCGCCCGCATACCAAGGTCCAAATCGAGAACAAACAAGCTTTGCTTTTAATATAACAGACGGCTCGATCAAATATAGTGCCTTTCATGGTGTTTCATCTGATGGTTATTTCAATGCTATCTTTTCAGATAATTTAGGTGCCACCATCGCGGGGATGACAAAGGGTTCCGATCCTGGGGTGGGCATCAGTTATCCAGGTGGGCGCGTAGAACTCTTAAGCACTATTTCTGAATCTAACGGCTCAAGAACCAAATTTGCAATGCTACCTCTGGGGAATACATCGAATAACTTCCGTACGCTGCCAAATTGCGATGGCTCATTGGTGACGGTTGAGATTGATTATGATGACCTTGCAAATCCAAATACCTTTAAAACTATCATCCGCCAAAGGCGAAGGTCTGATTATTCAGTTGGGAGAACCTATATAAAACCAGATGGAAGTTTAGAATACAAAGAAAACTGATAAACACCGCTAGGCAAAAATTCCCATTCAGGATTCGGAGAGTTTTAAAAGAGTGCGAAATCCTCTGACAGCATAATAACTTTCAGCTCCGTTGTGATATGAAAATACTGTATTATACCTTCTGTCACAAAACAATGCACCGCCTAAAGTACGGATAGCTAGAGGAGTCTCAATCCAACTCGAAGTCTTGGTATCAAAACTACCAATCGTCTGGAGATGTCGGTATTCAACTTCAGAGAGTAAATGTAAGTCCAAACTTTTAATCATTCCCTTTGCAGAACCCTTTGGCTTGTTTTCCTTTCGAGAGTGTAAAGCTTCATCATCATAACATAAACTTCTTCGTCCGACTGGAGTTTCTAGGCTGCAATCCACAAAGCAAATGCTTTGCGCGATTCCCTGCATCAAAACCACATCTGGCTCACCTCCCGTTTCTTCCATCCAAGCCAATGCCTTTTTCTTTTTAGGATTCTTTTCTAAACAGGTAACTATTTGGTCCCAAGACAAGTTCGGATGACGAATTAGATTTGCTTCAAATCTTTCCTTACATATTTGTAAAAGGTCACTTGGCTTATTTGCATTTTTTGTTAGTGCTTTACTTGCTTTGGCCATATAAACCTATACTTTACAATCTCTCTGAAAAATGAGAAGGAGAAAAAATTCCAAGAGGCCAAGATTTGCAAATCCAGAAGTTCAGAAAATTACATTGCCAAAACGTTTGCTATCAGATCACTTGGAACTGCCTCTCTATGAAGCCATTACATCTCCTAATCTTAATTTTTCTGCTAGGGACCATGGGAATTTATTCTCAATCAACCAAGGAATTGTATGAGGACCAAGAGACGGGTGAGCTATACACAAAACCTGGCCCAAACCGCAAAAAAATCAAAGAAAAGTTAGTTTCAGTTGAAGAAGACAACCGTGGAGGATTTTCTCGAGTTCCCAAAAACCCCATCCTAGAAAAACTAACGGTCGTTGGACGTCTCCAACTTCGAGGGATAGGAGGAGAAGCAGATTCTATCTATAGCAATGGCCACAGAGATTTTAATGCACCCGATGTGAATGTCCGCCGAGCAAGGATAGGATGGATCTACCAAGGAGACAGTTGGTGGGGCTCTACTCTTGCCATTCGATTAGAAGACCTAGTCAATCGACCCTACCTAGTGAAAGAAACCATTACCTTCAAAGATGGAGCCGGCCGAGATATCACTGTTACACGAGATGTAAACATAAGAGACAATCGGGGTGGACTCCAGGAAGCCTTTTTTTGGTTCAATATCCCGTATTCACGTATCCAATTAAACTTTGGGCAATTTGTGATACCATTCATACGCGAATTTATGATGACCTCAGCCAATATGATGGTGGTGGAAAGATCCTTTGCCTCTTCTGCCTACCCTCAAATGGATTGGGGTGGAATGATCTCAATCAATCCACTTAAAGAAATTGATGCAAAGTATGATCGATATCTTACCATTCAGGCTGGAGTTTTCAATGGCAAAGGATCTGGACTGGATGGTATCGGAAGGCAACAGACCCTTACACAAACCAGAAACAACACACAACCTCTTCTCATATCCCCTCTCTATGTCTGGAGAATACAGTACAATCCGTTCGGAGGCTTGATCAAAGACGGGAAAGATGTTGGTTGGATAGAAGGTGAGGAGATCTTCCAAAAGGATTTAAAATGGTCACTAGGCATCGCTGGTATGCAGACGAAAGAGTCTTCAGCAACCAATAACTTCAATACACAAACGAGAGGCTATGATCCATTTCCAATCTTTCTTGTCCAAACCACTCCGAGTAACGGAATCGGTTTGGGGGGTACGGGAGCAGGCTCTGATGGAATTGTTGTTACAAGTTCTTTCAACAACCCAGGATTGAATACAATTACAAATGCAAATCGGCCTTCATTGGGTGTAGTAGGCCATACATATGATTCCACGTTTACCTGGAATGGCATATATCTTTCCTCTGCCTATACTGTATTTAGAGGTGCTGCCTCGAGAGATGCCAAAATGTTTCATGGAACCATTGGGTACAACTTTGAGATTGGGAATTTTTATCTAATGCCCGTTTTTCGGTATGAGACGATATCAGCAGATTTTGATTTAAATAAAGAAATCAACGACAAAGAAAGATTTCGCTCCTATTGGATTGGGGCCAATCTATTCGGTGATGGTCACCTATTCAAAGCTCAACTTTTCTATCAGATTTTAAATGATCGTCTAGCCTACGATGCCATAGCCCGAGAAAATTACGATGCAAGAAACAATATCTTGTACTTCCAATTGCAAGCTACCTTTTGGACAGGAGTTAGGAATCTACAAGTGCTTAACTCTGTACGCTAAATGGAAAACGTATTCTAAATTATTTGGAGATAAAAGAATGTTCAGAAAAAACCGTTTTTGCCTTAAACACACAAAACTTCTGAGTTGTTTGATCCTCATTACTTTGATTGTATGTACTCCCAAGAGAAAAGGTATAGATGACGACGGCTTTATTTTACTCCTCCTCCAAACTAGGCCTGAACCTGGCGCAAATTCTGTTGTAAGCCTGCGCAGGATCGATACCTTTAATTTTACTGGAATCTGTTTGGATAATTTTTTTGGTATTTCCGCCAAACAATACTTCCAAACAATGAATTTACAAAACGCAAACTCTGATTGGGAAAAACACATTCTCTCAGAACAGTCTTGCTCAAATTTAGGGTTTCGATTGTCAGGGCCCCGCACCCAAAGCCAATCTGGCATTGAATACTCAACATACCAATGCGGTACAAACGCAAACCCTTGTTCTCGCTCCTTAGCAAGCAGTATGGGCTTTTTACTCTAACCCAAACCAGATTCTTTTCTACACAACTCTCTCTCTATCTCCTACCAAGGTGTTACGATATGCACGCAAGATAGCTTGCCTACTTTTCATTCAAGACTTTGTAATTATGAGTTGCCAGATAAATCTTCCGTTCGAATATATTGGGTTCCCAGGAGAGTGTCCCATGACAAGACAGATGACAGAAGCAAACATACAATGGCTAAATGTAAAATTACAAGAATCCAAAAAGATCTTTTATCTATTGGCCATTGCCTTTACGGTTAGTTTCTGCATTTTCTCTTATGTGATTTGGTTTTATCTGGATTTACAAGAATCAGCAGAGTGGATTCGCTTTTTGCCCATAGGAATTTTGGTCATGGATGCCATCATCCTATACTTAGTGATTTTCCCTCGTGTTCGCAGATTTCAATTGGATATTCAGGGAAAACAAAAGGAAATCCTCCGCACAAAAATCGAACGTACCGAACGACGGACTTATAAGAATTCCATTAGCTTTCATTGGATTCTAAAAGATGGGGAGTCAATCCAGGTAGAATCGAGTCAATTTGAAGCCCACCAAGCAGGCGAAGAACTTGTGTTACACATAGCTCCCCATAGCAAAACCCTCTTGGAAGTCGCCAAAGAAGATATTTTTTAAAAATAAAAAAAGCGTTCAATCTCTTGAACGCTCTGTTAACAATGATGACGAACCCAGCGACAATGCCGGAAGATCTTAAGCAAGACACCTTGCTTTAGATCTGAGGCAGCAACCGAAGAGTCGCGGACTCGCCGGACTAGCTTGAAGCGCCCTTAAATAAAAAAAGCGTTCAATCTCTTGAACGCTCTGTTAACAATGATGACGAACCCGGCGACAATGCCGGAAGATCTTAAGCAAGACACCTTGCTTTAGATCTGAGGCAGCGACCGAAGAGTCGCGGACTCGCCGGACTAGCTTGAAGCGCCCTTAAATAAAAAAAGCGTTCAATCTCTTGAACGCTCTGTTAACAATGATGACGAACCCGGCGACGTCCTACTCTCCCATTGAGCGAACCCAATAGTACCATCGGCGATGAGAAGCTTGACTTCCGTGTTCGGAATGGGAACGGGTATGACCTTCTCTCCATAATCACCAGGAGTAATTACCATACTCCTGGTGATGAGCTCGTCGTCAAGTACGAATTTTAAAATCCTATGTCGTAGGTAAGTCCGAATTTGATCCCAGTCAGATCAATCGTTTCTTCCTTGGTAGCCGCAAGGAATTGGCCCGCCGTACCCAATCCCGAAAATCCTGCCGTGGTAAGTGTGAAGGCAGTGGGCGATTGGCTTTTCGTATTCATTTTCTCTTGGTCAAAACTAGCAAAAAGCCTGAGTTTTGGCATTAACTGGTAACTGGCACCGAAAGAGAATTTTTGAGAGGAAAACAAATAACCCCCATCAGCTGTGCTGTAAATACCTCCATCGGTTCTCAAGAGAATGACTTCGTTGTTATATGAACCCTTTCCGTTGATGAGGAGCGGACCATAGACAAGTAAATCTGCAAACAAAGTAACATCTGAATTTAGATCGTACTCAAAACCTGCACCCACAAGACCTGCAATTCCTTGTGCAGTTGTTTTTTGCGTACCAAAATAAGAGGGGACACCTGCACCTAACAATGATCCTTCAAAGGATTGGTCAACGACTCTCAAAACATATTTTGGTAGAATCCGAAAGTTAGGGGCTATCGATAGAGTCAGACCCAAGTTAAAATCATTATAATTGAGTTTGTAAGTACCTTCTTTGATGCCGATACCCGCTGGATAAAAGGAGCGCCACTCATAGTCCCGCGAATGACCATTCAATTGGACTCCAAAGAATGCATGGCTGACAAGCCCACTGCCTAAAGATTGGTAGTAATCGGCACCCAATTGGTTGATGAGATCAAGCCCTCTGCCGTTTTCCCATTTTTGGTTCAAGTCCACTAGAAAATAATCTGCAAATGTCGATCTCTTTTCGATGTCTGTCTTGACACCACCATAAAACAATCCACCGCGCACTCTTAGGGCGCTTCCTTCTACCTTACCTTGGGCCAATAAACTAGAGAAAAGGCTGGAGGAAATAAACGAGAAGATAATGAGAAAGAGAAACTTGTGTACCATAGATCCTTCCTATTGTAATTGAAATCATGTCCTAAGATTTCTGCGTACCCAAAAAAATCATGCAGAATTTTGAGATGATCTGAACTTCGTTAACTATAAAACGACATTTTCCGACCCATCCACCTGTCGACTTTGATAAATTAGATTGCACAATTATTTCATAATGTTGGAATGAAATGACACAAAAAGAGAGAAATTTCCTTTTATGAGGATGGAACAATGAGTTTGGATTGGCTTTCGTTTTCCTACCATTCCGTAGGCGTTTTTGCTGCATACCTCATCATTTTTTTGATGAGCATCTTTCTATTGACCAAAAAGGACAAAAGCGTTTCCACCTGGTGGCTTGCCATCATGTTTACTGGCTATAGCTTTATGCTGCTTGGATACGTACTTGCCTATTCGATAAACGCCCCCTTCGGCGCATACCATCGATTCATTACTATGGTAGCGCTCCTTGGAAACGCAGGTATGTTAGGATTTGCATATTACTTTCCTAAATTGGATTACCCAAAGGAAACAAAGTATCTATTACCGGTTCTTTTATTGATCATCCTTGCAACCTATATTCAATTTGTGGCGAAAGGATCTGGATTAGAAAAGATTTATAACTTTACTGCACACTTTTATACCTTTGATTATGGTGCCGAACACTCACTTATTTTGCTTTCTACCCAAACAATCGCTCTCATAATCCTCATTCGCAAAACTATTAAAAATTCAGATTATGATGGAATACTACTACGCTGGAATGATAAACCCCACTCTCTAGGTGCCTATCCAATCTATTATCTTTCCAATTTCTTGATCAAATGGATGAAATTCATCTCTCCACTCGGGAAAGAAGCACAAGCCACAAAAAGCTTTTCTAAAGCTATTTTTATTTTTTTGATTATAGCTGTATCGAATGTTCTGAATAAGATGGGCATCATCTCTTACGAGGTATATGCTTTCATTTTTGCAAACGTAACTTTAGTAATTTGTTTTTATATTTTAATTACATATATCAATCATTCACCAGAGCCAACTACTTTCATGTTCAAACTAGTGGGACTGAGTTTGGTTACCGTACTATTGGTACTTGGTTTTGTTGGAAATATCACTTTGAGTATGAATGAAAAGGAATACGATGAATTGAAAAAAGCACAAATTGTTGGTATCAAAAAAGATATATTGAACAGACAGTTTGCAGGTTTACCGCAAGAAATCGAATACATCCTCACTAAGCCCAAGGACAATTCACTATTTTCGGATGAATTGGTTTTAGAATACAACAGAAATCCTTCCGACTTAAATTTGGATGATATCAAAAGAGGGATCAAAAAACAAAAAGATTACCTATTAAAAGATTCTCTGACCAAAGTCATGAAAAAGAATGGAAGGAAATTCGGCAAAGAGACTCCAACTAAAGAAGAACAAAAAGAGGCATTGGAATTATTCAAAAAGTCAAGACAATACCAAAATCTCGTTCAAGAAGAGACAAAAGATTTTCAAAGACTTTACAGAGAGGCTAAGTCGAGGTATACACATTTTGATTTTGTAGATGAGAACAAAAAATACGAGATCGGATATTCCTACGATTTGTATAGAAACTTTACTCACCAAAATACGATCAAAATTATAGGTACAATATTTTTCACTACAATCTTGATTTTACTCGTTTTCCCACGATTCTTTTACTCAAGTTTGGTTAAGCCACTTAACGATTTGTTATCTGGGGTGACAAAAGTAAATGAAGGAAATCTGGACATAGAGGTACCAATCAAGGTGAAAGATGAGATTGGATTTTTATCTAGTTCCTTCAACTCGATGGTAACTTCCATTAAACAAGCAAGGCGAGAGCTACAAGATTATGCCGAGAATCTTGAAGTAAAGGTGAAGGAAAGGACTCGTGAAGTTAGAGAAAAAATGGAAGAAGTCCAACAGTTGAAAATCCAACAGGATGGAGACTACTTCCTGACTTCCCTTCTCGCAAAACCACTCTTTTTCAATGCAAATAAATCCAAACTTGTACCTACTGAATTCTTGATCAAACAAAAGAAGAGATTTGAGTTTAAGTCAAAAACTGCTGACCTCGGTGGAGATATTTGTATCACTGGAAATCTAAAGTTTGGAACACCTGAAAATTTTAAAACTTACATTATGGCAATGAATGGTGATGCTATGGGTAAGTCTATGCAAGGGGCTGGTGGTTCTCTAGTAATGGGAGTAGTATTCAATGCCATCATGTCTCGATCTGCTTCCAATAAAAAAATCCTAAATACCACACCGAGAGAATGGCTTACAGATGTTTACAATGAGGTAAATGCTGTCTTCAAATCGTTTAACGGAACTATGGTGATTTCAGCAACGGTGATTCTTGTAGAGGAAAAATCTGGTGAGATGATTTACTTTAATGCGGAACATCCTGCGACCATCCTCTACCGTGATGGTAAAGCATCCTTTATCGAAAAAGAACTATTACTCCGAAAGTTAGGCCAAGAATCGGAATTTGAATTTAAAATCCAAGAATTCAAACTATTGCCAGGTGATGCCATCATAATGGGTTCCGATGGAAAAGATGATATCGATCTAAGTCCCAATTCTGAATCAAGGACAATCAACGAAGATGAAAACCTTGTACTCTCTTTGATTGAAAAAACAGGGGGGAATATATTTCAAATGGAGTCTGCAATCCAAGAACTTGGAGCAATCACAGACGATTTGTCATTTTTGAGATTAGATTTCCAACCAATCGGAGTCAGGGAAGGTCAGCAGGCAATTTCGGAATCCCCAGTCACACAATCTTATGAAGAGGAAGAACTATCATTCAAAGACGAAGATTCCAATTTCAATCTTTCTGAAGTATACCAAGAGAGCAAACAATTGTACCGTGAAGGGAAGGTAAATGCTGCACTCGGATTGCTCATGCGAGCAAGATCATTAGAACCAAATAATCAAAAATTAAATAAGTTACTTGGACTTATGAGCTTTAAAGGAAAGGACTATGCGACCGCAGTTGAAGTTTTGAGCCAGTATCTACAAATGGATCCAGATACGGAAGAATTATGGTATTACCTATCTTTATCTCAGAAAAAAATGGGACGATATCTTTCTTCACTCGAAGCTTCCAAAAAAGTTTATGAACTTTCTCCTGAAAACGTAAATAACTTGGTCAACCTTTCTGACCTCAACCGACTAACAGGAAAATACGAGGAATCAAGAAAGTATTCGGAAAGAGCCTTGGAGTTGGATCCCGACAACCAAAATGCAAAAAAGATCTTAAAATACTTGGATAAAGTTTAAATTTTAAGGCGAATTTTATCTCTTGTTTGGTTGGCTTTCAAACGGGCCGTTTCGATGGACTCTGCCCGTGCAAGAGCAACTCCCATCCTTCTCCTTCCTTTGATCTCTGGCTTTCCAAAAAGCCTTAGATCAACATTTAGCTCTGAGAGTGCCTCTTCTAGGCCATAAAAAATTGGAGCCTCCTCTTCTGCGGTAAATAGGATGGCAGAGGATGCGGACGGTCCGTACTCAATGATTTCTGGAATTGGCAAACCAAGCAAAGCACGTACATGGAGAGAAAATTCAGAATAGTTTTGGCTAACCAATGTAACCAATCCTGTATCATGTGGTCTCGGTGAAACTTCGCTGAAGTAAACTTCATCTCCTTTCACAAACAATTCAACACCAAAGATACCATAACCACCTAGGCCTGAAGTGATCGTTTCAGCAATCTGTTTCGCTTTCTTTACACTTTCATCGGTCATTTTTTGTGGCATCCATGATTCCACATAATCACCGTTTACCTGTTTGTGCCCTATCGGAGATAGAAAGCTCGTTCCTGCCTTATGCCGAATCGTAAGTAAGGTGATTTCGAAATCAAAGGAAATGAATTCTTCTATGATCATCCTGCCTTTACCTGCTCTTCCACCTGTTTGCCCGTAATTCCAAGCAGTCTCAATTTCTGATTCGGTTCGGATAAGACTTTGGCCTTTGCCTGATGAACTCATGATTGGTTTTACGACACAAGGAAGTCCAATTTCTTTGACCCCCGAAGTAAACTCTTCTAGATTGTCTGCAAATCGATATTGTGAGGTGGGAAGTCCTAATTCCTTAGAAGCAAAATTCCGAATCCCTTCTCGGTTCATTGTCAAATTGACTGCATTGGCACTGGGAATTATACGAAAGCCCTCTCCCTCCAAACGCAATAGTGTTGCTGTATGGATGGCTTCAATTTCTGGAACAATAAAATCTGGTTTCAAATCCTTGATACAAGCTTCAAGTTCTGCAGGATTTAACATATCAATGACCCGACTCTCTTGGGAGACAAGCATCGCAGGCGCGTTCGGATAGCGGTCAACAGCAATAACGTGCACGCCAAGTCTCTGCGCTTCAATGGCAACTTCCTTACCCAACTCTCCAGAACCAAGGAGTAATAATTTTAATGCAGTGCTTGAATGCGGTGTACCAATTTGAATCATGAGGCTATAAAAAAAAATGTTCTGAAAATAAAAAGAAAATTATGAGAGGAGTAAAATAATAAAAGAGACAAATTTGATTTGAGAAAACAATCTGGATCTGCTATGAAAACTGCTTTGGTTTTAGGTGCAAGTTCTGATATCGCCAAACACATCGTATATGAATTGCAAAAAAAACATATAAACTTACAACTTACAGGAACAAATCTCCAAGTTTTGGAACAAACTTTCTCAGGTTTAGTAGCTAGCGAAGCACAAAAAATTCAATTTTTTAGCTTGGACATCCGAAACAAAAATCAATTCATTCGTTTTTTAGAACAACTTGATCCCTTCCCCGATGTTGTCTATTCCGCCATTGGGTATTACAAAGACCAGATGGACTTGCGATATTCCTTACAAGAACTCTCGGACACCATCGAAATTAATTTTTCAGGGCTTGTGGCATTGCTTAGCCTAATCGCAAATCGAATGGAGGAGAGAAAATTTGGTCAAATTGTGGTCCTAAGTTCTGTGGCTGGTGAGAGAGGTAGACAATTAAACTATGGTTACGGAAGTACAAAAGCCGCGCTGACCGTATTTTTATCAGGCCTTCGGAATCGACTCCATAAAGCTAATGTTCAGATAACGACCGTTTTACTAGGGCCAGTGTACACAAAAATGTCTAAGGGGCATAAACTCTTCCCTATTATCACTTTGCAAGCTCCGATCGCAGCAAAAAAGATTGTGGAGGCGGGTGAAAAATATAAAGACGAGGTGTATATCCATTGGATTTGGCGTTGGATCATGTTGCTCATCAAAATCATTCCGGAAGGCATCTTCAAAAGATTGCCTCCCTTTTGAAGCCATTTCTCTATCTGTCTATTTTCCTGGGCAAGGGATATGTGTTACTTCATTGCCTTTCACAATTCCTAATCCCTTGATATTTTTATGTACCACATTGTCTTCGCAACAATTCTTTCCATCTTCCGCACGAGATGTACACAAATCGAAAGCCTCTTGCGGACTAGATGCATTCACATTCAATTTACAGGTTGTACCGGTCGACTTAGGAATCTGCGGCGGCCAATTGTCTTTGATCCTCCCACAATTGTAAGTATCAGCAGTCAGGGAATTGGCTGAAAAAACAAAAGCCAAAAGGAAGGTAATTCCTAACATTACTAGTTTCATTGATCTCTCCTTAAGAAGGAGTCATATCATAAAAAATGATCGCGATAGTGGCAACCAAAAAAAAGAGAGAGAACAGAATGTTCTCGGATGAAAGTGGGAGGTAGACTAAACCTGTGCGTCGATTTCTTTAAAAATGGCCTCCATTTGGTCTTTGATTTTGATCGAAATTCTCTTTAACCAGGAATAACTTTCAGTCAACTCCTTCATTTTATTCTCAAGTTCTAATCCAGATTTTTTAATTTCATCTAAATGAAAGTTTACCTGAACGATTAAACCATATACTTCTCCCGAGACATCTTTCACTATATGGGAAATCGAGTTTAAAACCTTAGTTTTCTCTTGGACAGAGAATCCGCGCGATTTTAATTCTGAGATCGTTTGCACTACCTCTGCAATGGTCCCATGTGTTGCCTGAACTCCATCAAAAATTTCTGAAAACGCTTCGCCTGCTTCCTTACTCAATTGATGGGCATCATCTGTTAATTGGACACTTTGATTTAGGAGTCCTTTGATTTCATTTGCGTTCAAGGATGTTTGTATCGCTAAAGTTCGCATTTCATCAGCGATTACCGCAAAACCTTTGCCTTTATCACCTAAATGGGCAGACTCTATAGCGGCATTGATAGAAAGTAAATTTGTTTTTTTGGTCACCTCATTGATGAAATCAGTCAATTTTAACATACCCACTGTCGAATCTGCTAAGGTAGCAAGAATGTCCGTTGATTTTGTGACTTTTGATTTTCCTTCTGCCGTTTGCGAGACCATATTCTCAAATGTCCTTCCCCGGAGTTGAATCTCTTCTATGACTATGGTCACAATTTCAAGCATCGTTTCGATATCGAGAGATGTGCTCTTAACAGAATCCAAAAACAATACTTCATCTTCCGCAAGTGTCGCTACGACTTTATAAATCTCTTCTACCTGAGTATAAACCCCACCTAACTCTTCATTTAATGATTCTAAATGCTGATAGGTCGCGTCTATTTTTGTCTGGATTTGTTGAAAATTATCTTCCAAGTACTCCAAAAAATCAGGAAGGTCAATCCCACGGAGCGAAAGATCTAACAAAGGATGGAATATAACTTGCATTTTCTTAGCATTTTTCCTTTGTTTCCAAAGAATGAATGCCCAATAAATAAAAAGAAGGACTAGATACAAACTTCCTAAAATGACGGATGTTAATTGATTTCCGGGAGAGTTATAAAGGAATAGAAAACCACAAATGCCAATGGATTGACAGGCAATGAGAAATAAATTCTCTAATGATTTGAAAAAAAATGTAGACCAGTCTTTCAATGGATTCTCTTGGCCAAGAGTATTCAAAAAATATAAAATTGTCAAGATAGATTGGTGAATTTTGCAGAATCCGTCACAATCTCAAAGAGAAGGCAAAAATGAAGAAATCTTCTTTGGCGGATGTCTTGGCATCACGGTAGGGAAAAATAGAGTCCATAGATCTTCGGTAAACGTATTCAAAACGAAGTAGCGCTGGCTCAAAACTCAAAATATCGAATGTGGTTGTATAGCCATATGCGATAAACCCATTCGGTGAATTTGAAACTGCTAACACCTGCTTAGGATCATAGAATCGTTCCACTCGAAAACTGAGTCGATAATCCGAAGAGATTTTATAGCTGAGCCAAAGAGTCCCATGGTACCATTGTCTAAAAGCTAAACTTCTCTCCTCCCTTGTCTCAGAAAGACTTGGATCATAGGCTCTCCACCAGGGCTCATAGGCAAATCTCTCTCCTGCTCTCTGGGCACCAATGTCTGCTTGCAAAGCGATAAGCCAATGTTCTGAAATGTGCCATTCCAAAATTGTATTATTATACAAGCGAATCTGTTTTCTTTCTGTGTTAGGTGCTTCATTCCCAACGAATTGATTCAAAGTTAGGGTTACGTTTGGAAATATTTTAAATAAGATTTGACTTCCGAACGCCTTATCTTTATTTGTTTCTGTAATATTTTGCCAACCATTCAATATTTGAAGTTGCCCACTCCATTTTTGATTAAACCGATGACTAAGTCGTATCCCAGATGAATAGTATGGCACATAATCTAGAGCAAAGGCTCTCGTATAATTTATGTTATTTTGTGAAATCCAGGATTCATATCCAATATTTCCAAAAAACACACCCATATCGAGCCATGTTTCTTTACCCACTTTAACTCCAGCGAAGGCCTCCTGAATATTTCTCGTGGAAAGTTGATTTGAATATCGATCCGAATTTACTTCAGAGGCAGTATTCGCAACTACGGACGTACCCCAGTGCAGAGCTAGTCGACCACGATATTTTTCTTCTTCTAATTTGGCTTCAACATGTGCCATATTGACATTAAATTCTTGGTTTCGCACCGCTTGTGTCGTAAACTCTCTTTCTTTCACAACTGGACGATTCAAATTTTGTAGATAGTATGTGTCTATATATGCTCCAAATTTCAAACTAGATGGACTAATTGAATTTTCTTTTTTAGCCTCTGTTTGCATTTTATTCTCCTCCGTTTCGGCAAAAACTAAACTCGGAGTTGTCATTGAAGAAAATAAAATCAAAAACACCAATATTCTGACAAGGGTAGCCTTACGGTTTTCTATACTTTTTAAAGTTTCATCGAACATGATTTTATACTAACACATCTGGATATAAAATCGATTAACCTATGTCTTAATAATTTTGGATTTATATTAGAATTTTATTAAGTGTGAAGTTTTGATATTTTAGGTATTTGCATTGACTACTTATCATACCACTTATAGCCAATCCCTGGCTCCGTTAATAAGCGAGTGGGAAAACTAGGATCATTTTCAATTTTTTTTCTAATTTGATTGATATGAACACGTAAAGAATTAAGTTCATTTTGTGCGGAATCTCCCCATACTTTCTTGATCAATTCTTCGTTGGTGATCACTTTACCAGCATTTTGAAGTAATACTCCGAGTATTTGAAATTCAATTGGTGTAAGCCGTGTTGTTTTACCTAAACGCAATACCAAATTTTTAGTTAAATCTATTTCTAAATCAGAATCTTTCCAACCTGAGATAATTTCCTCTGACGGAATTCGTCTAAGTGCTGTTCGTATTCTTGCGAGCAATTCACCCATACTAAAGGGTTTTACAATATAGTCATCTGCGCCTGCATCCAATAACTCGATTTTACTTTGTTCTGAATCAATCACGGAAAGTACTATGATGGGAGTTATCACCATACTTCGGATTTCTTTGACAACCTCCAATCCAGATCCATCAGGTAGCTGTAAATCTAACAAAATAAGACGTGGAGAGTGTAAAACTGCTTTTTCAATGGCATCCTTTTTATTAAGTGCCTCAATCGTCGTATATCCCTTAGCTTCGAGAGCGATTCTTAGCATTTTACGAATCGCAAGTTCATCATCAACTATGAGAATGTAATCTTTTGGTAACATGTAGATTTATCCAGAATTTAGCTTAGGATTGGAATTTCTATTGTAAATCTAGCTCCTTTAATTTCAGAGTTTTCTGCCTTCACAAGGCCGCCATGCAACTCAACAATTGATTTTGTAATTGCAAGTCCCAGTCCTGTTCCGATTTTACCCGTTGCATTTCCACGAAAGAATTTCTGGAATACTAGGCTAGGAGTTTCAGGCAGACCCTCCCCGTCATCTTCCACGATTAAAAAAAGTTGATTCAACTTTTTTTGCAGTATGATGCGAATCTCTGTTCCCTTTTTTGTATAAAGACAAGCATTGTATAAAAGATTAAATAAAGCATGGGCAAACAATACTCTATCGACTGAAATTGTAGGAAGAGCTTCCTCCATTAAAATTTGAATCGGATGCTCATCTTTACTCCTTCCCAGGTAAGAAATCGCATCCTGTACAATTTCCTTGGGATGGACTAGATCTTTTTTTAATTTTAAATGACCACTTTCAATACGACTGATATCTAGTAAATTTCCGAGCAGTAGATTCAGAACGAGTGCACTTTCTTGGATCTCTTCTAATAATGCTTTCTTTGCTGAGGGAATCTTGTCAATTTCCGGATCTAAGAGCGCGCTGACAGATCCACGAATGGATGTTAGGGGAGTTTTTAATTCATGAGATAAGGAACTAAAAAGCAAATTGTACATACGCTCCGATTCTTGAATTAAGAAATTCTTTTTTGCCTCCTCAGACAGAATATCTCTTTCTAGAGCCAAGGCTATTTGATTTGCAATTGTATTCATCAAAACTTCTTGTTCTAAAGTTGGTTCTTTATTTGATTCAATTTGAATTACCCCCGCAGTTCCGCCTGGTGAGAGAAGAGGATAGAACGTGAAACTAGACAGAGATAGTGTATCGGTGAACTTTCCTGCAGGTTTTTTGTTTTGAAATGCTAACGTAGCAACCGCAAGTTCTTTAGAGTCTTCTATATCTGGATAAAATGAGTGGTTTTGGTAGAGATGAAGTCGCACGGGAAAAGGAAAGGCTCGGGCAAAGAAACGTCGTCCTATAGGTAAGATTCTCTCTGATTTAGAAGTTTGTGATAATTCCCTTGTTAGCTCATATAACAGAGATAATCGTTCTTCTCTTGTTTTTAAAATGGTTTCATTCTTTCTTAACTTGGCAGTCATACTACCATTGATGAGCGCAATCAAAAAAAAGATTACGAACATTAAAGCATCTTCAAGTCGTTCTATGAGAAATGTATAAACAGGAGGTATGAATAAAAAATTCCAAAAAATTGCAGACAAAGAAGCCGCAAAAAGAACTGGTCCTCTACTGACAAAGGCACCCAGAAAAGCCACATAAAAAAGATAGATGATAGAAACCGTCCAGTAACCAGTGAATGGCTCTAAAAATAAATTGAACACCGTGACTAGTGAGGTTGCTAAAAATGTCTGAACATAGGTGCGCAAGTTCGAAGATGGTATCAGTTTAGCCAAACCATCTCTTAAAGTCTGGGAGTGGACATTCTCTAAAGGTGTAGGTAATATTGTTACCTCAACTCCTTCGGCCAATGCAACAATTCTTTCCGGAATGGAACGTTTCCAAAATGAATAGATGTTCTTTTTTCCTGAACCTCCAATTACCAATCTTTGAATCCTTTTCTCTTTCACGATGGATAAGATACCCAGCACAGGATCTGCATGATAAGAGTGAATTACTTCTGCACCTAACTCTTTTGCCAATCGCAAATGAGCTCGAATGAGATCATTCATCTCAGCTGAGTGATGAGTGTCGGTATTTTCTGAAAACATAGCAAATAATTCAGAATTTCTCTCGAGCGATAATTTTTTTGCATATCTTAGAATATTCTTTGAATGTGGACTTGCCGATATAGCAACAAGTACACGTTCTTTGCCATGCGGCATACGATGTTCTACATACCTAGCTGTATAATTTAGAGATAATTCTCTTAAGTATGTTAAATTTTCTTTTTTAAAAAAATTCTCTTTTGCCTTTTCAATTTTTTCCGAAAAATAAACCTTTCCTTCGTTTAACCTTTGGAGCAATTCATCAGGAATAATATCTATTAAAATCAATTCATCTGCACGTTCCAATATTACGTCAGGAATAGTTTCTTTGACAGGGCTTCTCAGGATACGCTCCACAGAATCGACTTGACTTTCCAAATGTTGTACGTTGACAGTGGATAAAACATTGATACCTGCATCGAGAAGCATAAAGACATCCAGATACCTTTTACTATGGATCGAACCTGGGATATTGGTATGCGCAAGCTCATCGACTAAAACTGTATGCGGATTTCTCCGGATGACTTCTTCAATATCCATTTCCAACCAAGTTTTTCCCTTGTAGTTGATTTGTTTCAATGGAATTTGAGGAATTCCCTCCGCTAATTTCATAGTATCTAATCTTCCATGAGTTTCTATGACTCCGATTTGAACATCAAAACCGTCTTTCAACAAGCGATGTGCTTCGTTTAACATAGAATAGGTCTTTCCAACTCCAGGAGACATCCCAAAGAATACCTTCAGACTCGCTTTTGATTTAGCTTCTTCTTGGTTTGCTAAGTTTAAAAAATCCTCAGGCGTTCTATCGCTCATATCCACCTTTCAAAAGCTCAAAATTTAAGCTGTTGACATTTACAATGGTTCTCCCAAAGGAATGCCACTTTTTTTCCTCTATGTGATTATTTATGAGCATTTGAATTTGATCTACTTTATCTTTCGAGACTCCCAACACTCGGGCTTGTTCTCGAGCACATTCTAATGTTATGTGAGGATCAAGGCCAGAACCTGAAGAATACAAAAGTTCTTCACATAGGATTGGATCTATACCGCTTTTCATAAGATTCACTTTTCTTTCTTCTACTTTGGATCTCCAATCAAGACTAGTTCGAAAGCTTTGGGAGGCCGCACTCGGGAGGCCATTGTAATCACCTGCACTCGGTCTTGCCTTAAATAAACCGCTAGAAGAGAAGTTTTGCGCAAACAATCGAGAACCTACGATGTTCCCATTCTTTTCGAGTAGGCTACCTTTTGCCTCAATCGGGAAAATGAGGATTGCAAAACCAGTGACTAGAAGTGGATATAATCCTGCCAAAATAGCTAAACTAACAAAAATAAATCGAATACCGATTTGCCAATCTGAAACTGGGTGATTAACTTTCATACTATAACTCCTGCTATAATCATATCGATTAATTTAATTCCAAAAAAAGGAAATAGTATACCTCCAAGTCCATAGACAAAAACATTTCGAAGTAATGCAGAGTCCGGTGATTTGGGTGTATATTTCACACCTCGAAGAGCCAAAGGAATTAAGAGAGGTATCACAATCGCATTGAAAATCACAGCTGATAAAATTGCTGTTTCAGGACTTGCCAATTTCATCAGATTGAGTGCTCCTACCATAGGGAAGATTGCTGGGATAATTGCAAAGTATTTTGCTACATCATTTGCGATACTAAAAGTAGTTAAGGCACCTCTTGTCATTAATAATTGTTTTCCAATTTCAACAATCTCTATCAATTTACTTGGATTACTGTCCAAATCGATCATATTACCTGCCTCCCTTGCCGTCTGAGTTCCTGTATTCATGGCAACCCCAACATCCGATTGAGCAAGTGCTGGGGCATCATTTGTCCCATCACCTATCATAGCCACCATAGAACCTTTACTTTGTTCTTCTCGGATTCGTTCCATTTTACGTTCAGGTGTAGCCTCTGCGATGAAATCATCTACTCCTGCTTCAGCCGCAATAGCTGCTGCTGTTAATGGGTTATCTCCTGTGATCATGACTGTTCGAATACCCATTCTTCTCAATGTAGCAAACCTTTCCTTTAAACCACCTTTGACGATATCTTTGAGTTCTACGATACCCAAAACCTGGTCTCCCTCAGCCACTAGTATAGGAGTGCTTCCTTTTTTTGCAATTTCATCCGCCCTTTGTTTAATATTTGGGGAGAGACTTCCTCCCAGAGAATCTATGTATTTTTCTATCGAATCCAAAGATCCTTTTCGAATCGATCGAACAATTTGTCCGCTTTCTTTTATATCAATACCACTCATTCTTGTAGCCGCAGAGAATGGTATCCAAGTGACATCGAGGGCATTTAAATTCCTCTCACGAATCGCAAACTTTTGTTTAGAGAGTACAACGATGGATCTTCCTTCAGGAGTTTCATCCGAAAGGGATGATAGTTGTGCAGCATCCGCCAGCGTTTCTTCATTTACGCCATCGGCAGCAATGAAATTCTTTGCCTCGCGATTACCTAGAGTAATTGTGCCCGTTTTATCTAACAATAAAACATCGATATCACCAGCCGCTTCTACTGCCTTTCCACTCTTTGCAATTACATTATAACGTACAAGTCTTTCCATTCCTGATATACCTATGGCGCTTAAAAGAGCAGAAATTGTTGTAGGTATCAGACAGACAAATAATGCAATCCAAACCGAGATGGGCAAACTCCATTTCTCACCCATCTGCCTACCAACAAACTCTGAGATTGGAATGAGCGAAACGACCGTAATTGCAAACAGGAATGTTAAAGTGAAAAGAACAATGCCAAGTGCAATTTCATTCGGCGTTTTTTGCCTAACTGCACCTTCTATCATTGCAATCATTTTGTCCAAAAAACTCTCTCCAGGTAGCGCCGTTACTTTAACGTATAAAAAGTCTGAAAGTACTTTTGTGCCTCCCGTCACTGCGGATCTATCCCCTCCGCTTTCTCGTATAACAGGTGCAGATTCACCGGTCATTGCAGATTCATCAACTGTTGCAATTCCAAATACAACATCTCCATCACAAGGTATTAGATCTCCGGCTTCCACGAATACTATATCACCTATTTTTAAATCGCTAGAAGAGATGGCAGTATACTCTTTTGATTCTATCTTGGATACTTTTTTGGCTTGAGTGGATATTCTCATTTTTTTTAAACTATCCGCACGTGCCTTACCTCTTCCTTCCGCATAACTTTCTGCAAAGTTAGCAAATAAAAGTGTCAAGATGAGCCAAACCAAAATCGATAAATCCAAATTGCTATGCTTATTTGTGAACAGATTGTAACAAACCTGGAAAAAGAGGATCAGTGTACCCAACCACACTGTCGCCATCACGGCATTGGAAAATGCATATTTTGGTAACAATTTTTGAAAGGAATAAATCACACTTCTAAAAAGTAATTCTCTGGAAAACAAGGATGAATTTTTCAACATATAGACTCCTAAAAAAATTTACCTGCACCAAGTAGAAAATGCTCGAGTATCGGACCCAATGTTAGGAAGGGGAAAAATGTCAAACCACAGACAAGTATCAAAATGGAAAACAAAAGTATTCCAAACAAAATTGTATCTGTTCGAAAACTTCCTTCTGTACTTTTTGCAGTAATTTTTTTACCTAAAGAGGCTGCTACATATATAGAAGAGGCTATGACACTGAACCTGCCAACTAACATACAAACTCCGAGAGAGAGATTTCCCCAGATTGAATCTGCAGCAAATCCGGCAAAGGCAGATCCATTATTTCCGGATGCAGAAGAATAGGCATACAAAATTTGTGAGAGTGCATGAGGACCTTTCGCAGAATAGCCAGATTCAAAAAAGGTTGAAATGGCAGACCCAATCAAAATGCATACACTTGGGGCAAGTATGCCGAAGAGAGTCCACTTCATTTCAAAGCTTCCTATTTTTTTTCCAAATAGTTCAGGTGTTCTTCCTGTCATAAGTCCCGAGAGAAAGACTGTAAGAACTATAAAAAGAAACATTCCATACATTCCAGTCCCAACTCCTCCAAAGATAACCTCACCAATCATCATTTGAAATAAGGCAATCGATCCAGCTAACGGAGAAAAACTATCGTGCATTGCGTTCACAGATCCATTGGAAGCTGCAGTCGTTGCACTCATCCAAAAAGTTGATTCGATCCAGCTAAATCTAGTTTCTTTCCCTTCCCATATTCCTGCTGTATTGACTTCGCTGCTATAGACAATTGCGTATCCGATGAAAAGAAAAGTGAGCATAACAAAAAAAATAACCCATGCATGTTTAAATGAGCCAACTAACTTACCAAAAAGAAAAATGGATGCCGCAGGCAAAAATAGAATGGAAAATGATTCTAAAAAATTTGAAATTGCAGTGGGATTCTCGAACGGATGAGCACTATTGACACCAAAAAAACCTCCGCCATTTGTTCCCAATTGTTTGATCGAAATTTGAGAGGCCGCCGGCCCTAAAGGAATTGTTTGTTTAAAACCATCCAAACCTATCGACTGAATGGGAGCATCAAAAGACTGAACAACTCCTTGTGAAACTAGAACCAAAGCAAGGAGTATCGAGAGAGGCAATAAAATATAGAAAGTTGCTCTATATAAGTCTACCCAAAAGTTTCCGAACTCGTTTGTTTGGGAACTACTCAATCCTCTTCCCACAAAACAGAGAACTGAAATACCGACTGCGGCACTATAAAAGTTTTGTGGGGCGAGTCCTAAAGTTTGTGAAAAATAGGAAAGTTGGCTCTCACCTGAATAAGCTTGCCAGTTGGTATTTGTTATAAATGAAATCGTCGTATTCAAGGCGAGGTGCCAGGAAAGTCCATTTAAATGGAGCGGATTTAAGGGTAGCCGATCTTGGAACATTAGAATTCCAAATAAGATGATGCCACCTAATCCATGAAAGACCAGTAGAGAACGAAGGTATTCATTGGCTGATTGTCCCATAGGACTACCAGAAAATAGATAGGAAAACACCTTTCTTTCTCCCCAAATAGATTCCTTTTTGAAAACGAATGCCATAAAATATCCGTATAGTGGTGACAAAAGGAAGAGGAGAAAAAAATAAAAGATTAAATAACCGAAATCAGCCATAGGATAAGGGTAACATACCTACTGAAACAAGGCAAGGCAATAGGACTTAAGATTTCGTTTAAGAGATTAAGATTGTCTTAAGAAATCTCTTGTTAAGTAAACAATTCTAGAGTAAGATTGAGATAGACCAATCAAACATGAAATGTTTTTGTTTTACATTCATTTCCAAAAAGGAACTCGATCACCATGAAATTTGAAGAAGTAGATTCACAATATGATGTTATCTGTATAGGCTCCGGTATGGGTTCCTTAACAGTCGCCAGTTTACTTGCACAATTCGAAAACAAAAAAATTTTGGTGATCGAGCGGCACTTCCAGGCAGGTGGGTTCACGCATGCTTTCTCTCGGAAGAATCGATTTCACTGGGATGTAGGTATCCATTATATCGGTGATATGCAGACGGGCGGATTCAGTAGGACCCTTATGGATACTATTACACATAAGGGAGTCGATTGGCAAAGGATGGCGGAACCATTTGAGAAATTTGTTTATCCCAACCGCACATTCGAACTCTTCGGAGATCCTCAACGTTTCCAAACAGACCTGATTGCAGCATTCCCAAAAGAAGAAACAGCAATCACTCAATACTTTGCAGATATAAAGAAAGCAGCCGCCCTATTTGGTAAATCAATGATGATGAAATCATCGGCACCAGACTTGTCTGCATTTCAATCTCAATTAGGAAATTCGAATATAGTAAGCTTAAAAGATTATTTAGATGTGAATTTTGTAGACCCAGATTTGAAAGCAATTTTGGCATCTCAATGGGGCGACTATGGTTTGCCGCCTTCGAAGTGTTTGTTTGCAACTCATGCAGCCTTAGTGGTGCATTATTTAAATGGTGGTTACTACCCCATCGGAGGTGGGGGGAATATCTTTAAAAGTATAAAACCTCTCATAGAAGAAAAATCTGGCCAAATCCTTGATACAACAGAAGTGAAAGAGATTTTAATTCAAAACAAACAAACAATAGGCGTTCGAGCACAGTTTTTGAGAGGCAAACAACCTATAAGAGAATTTTACGCACCGATAGTAGTCTCAGGCATAGGGGCTTGGAATACCTACAATTCTTTAGTCCCAGAAAGTGAACCTATCCAATTTAGAGAAGCACTCAGGTCTTTTTATAAAAGGGAAAAAATGGCAACTAGTATATGCGTCTATTTAGGACTTTCCGAGAGCCCCGCCAAATTTGGCTTTGCTGGCGAAAATCATTGGATCTTTGCTTCCAATGACCATGAGAAAAATTTTGCAAGCAGGAATGATTGGATTTTTTCCGAAAGCCCTATTGGCAATTTATACCTTTCCTTTCCAAGTCTCAAAGATCCGTTAGCTGAACACCACACAGCAGATGTCATAACATTTTGTGATGCATCTCTTTTTGATCCATGGAAAGAGCAAATTTGGAAAAAAAGAGGGGAAGACTATGAAGCTTTGAAGGAAAGGATTGCAAGGAAAGCAATCCAAACTTTAGAAACTCGTTTTCCTGGATTTGAAAAGATCATTGAATATGTAGAAGTTTCCACTGCGCTTACAAACCAACATTTCACAGGGCACCCAGATGGTGCCATCTATGGTTTAGCTTGTGTCCCAGAGAGATATGACAAAGCCAAATCACCGTGGTTTGAGGTTGAGACACCTATCAAAGGATTGTATCTCACGGGAGTGGACGCCGGAGGTTCCCCTGGAATTGCGGGAGCAATGATGGGTGGCTTGGCTTCGACTCTTAAAATATTAGGAAATAAAAATTTACTAAAGCGAATCTTAAAAGAGTGAATCCATTAAGAGTTTGCTTCCGCAGACTTTTTTGACCAAATATAAGAGATGGTGGCACCTGAGATAAGGTGCCAGATCCCCCACCAAGCAGAGATAAGAGCCATGCCACCTTGTCCATCAAAGAATAAAAAAACAAGTGCTAAACCCAAACTTGAATTTTGAATTCCCGTTTCGATTGAAATCGTGCGTCTATCTTTGACTGGAAGTGAAAATAGAGAGGACCAATAGTAACCAACAAACAATCCAGCCGCATTCATAAAAAATACCAATCCAAATAGAATAAGAATATAATCAATGAAGTAGCGAAAGTTTGCCAATAGGGCACCAACTATGAAAAAGGCTAAGAATAATAAAGATATCCTCTGTAACCAAGATTTTACCCTTTGGATCAAATTGGGAAAGTAATGGCTACTGCAAAGTCCTAGTGCTAAAGGGAGAAGAAGTAACATCGCCACCGAAGTAAACAAATCGGATGGATTGAGAGCGATTTCTTTTAAAAAATCTTTCGTAATTGGATTGATGCTACCGAAGAATAGAAAACTAATAGGTGTCATGACAAATGCCAAAGTAGAAGTGATTGCAGTCAGACTTACCGATAGTGCAAGATTTCCTTTTGCCAATAAAGTAAAAAAATTTGACATGTTACCACCTGGACATGCCGCTACCAAAATCATTCCCAATGCTAAACTGGGATGAGGTTTCCATATAAGTATGATAAGTGAGGTCGTTAGCGGCAAAAGTAAATATTGGCTAATCAATCCGATTAGAGCTGGCTTCGGATTTCGGAACAGGTTTACAAAATCTTTCCAACGCAAATCCAATGATACCGAATACATAATAAATCCTATCAAAAGATTGATCAATAGAATTGAGTCTTTATTAAAGTTTAATCTAACTTCATCTATGTTCATGAGTTTGCCCAGCCTACTAATATTCTTCGAGGCCCCTTGAAAGGAAGCCGACCATGAGAAACCGAATAGTTGTCTATCATCAAAATATCACCTGTTCTCCATGAGAAGATCTTCATATGTTTCCAAAATAAATTGGAAATGAGTTTCATATCTTTTGTACTTATTTCTTCCCCATTGCCATATGTGACGTGAACATCATGGGATTCTGGACCCAAAAGACGTTTTATTCCTGTCAAAATCGTCAAAAGTAAAGCAACAGAAAAAGAACGTATGCTTTTTTGTCTTTTGAATATACTCCAAACTTCAGAGACAGCTGCTTGGAAGTGAAATGTTTGGCTATGGTTATGCCAAGCTGTAGTTTTGGTAGTAGGATGCTGGCGTATACCGTCTTGATGGTTTACAATTGTTAATTGGTCATCACCTTGCCAGTGCAATTGAAATCGATTTTGATCAGAGATTTTTTTTACTTCCGTTTTATCTACTGTCCCAAACATCTCGTCCCATCTTTTTGTCTTCCATAGCGAGTATCGTTTTTTCTGAGCTGGACCATCATACCTTCTCCTATATTTGATCCCATGTTTGAGTACCTTATCTCGGATTTCATTTGGCATTTCCTCCCAAATAGTTCTCAAGTCTGTTATAGGTGTTTCGCCATCTCTTTCCGAAGCTCTTTCTGCAAAAAAGAATAAATACTTAGGTGGATTGTCTAAAAAACTCATTTCCGCATGTTGCATGATGGGATAATGAGGAGGCAGTTCGCTTGCCGTAAAAACGTATTGAACAATTTGGTCTCTTGGTGAAGTGCCAAGATAAAATTCACCTAAAGGCTCTTTGGTGGAGAGAAGAAACTCTTGGAATTCTTTTGGACTAGAAAAAGAAAAATTGCGAAATAGAATTGCACCAGAATTGTTTAGATCCTTAGTCCATTCAGATTTATTCTGTTGCATCCAATCAATGAGTAGCTTGGGATCCGAGCCAGGAGAGCCTTCATACACCATAGGAAGCTCATTGGGACTTGTTTGCTCCCCATGCAAAGAAACCTTTCTAAATACACTGTTCATTAAGCAAATTGTACATTGTGCCTGATTTCTTGGCAAGAGCCATTATTACATCAGAGTGAAAATTAGCTGCTATAACTATTGAAAGTATTGGGGCTCTCCATTTTTATCAACCTAGAGCCCCCTCTAAAAATTATTCCCCTTGTCCCAAAGAATAGCCAGGTTTATCATCAAAGGTGTATAGATTTTCGGTTTTGATCACATCAAAGCCGAGTCCAATGAAACTGGATAGCAAATCTACTATGTCCTTTGGTTGTACGGACTTACCTTCATTTACAACAAACCGACACCGAAAGTGATCTGTCAGGAAGGTCTCTGGTTGTCCCTGTGGATAGACCTTTACACCTCGGTTTGTAATCATTTTTAAATGGAGTGAAGCATTTTGTATCCCATCCATTTTTTTCCCAAGAGTTTCTGGATTGCGATTTTCATATTCGTCGATAAACACATCAACTCCAACTAACTTCTTTACCTCCAAATGCTTCGGTTTTACCAACGAAACAGTTTTTGGTCTGGTCAATTCTCTCACTTCGAGTTGCTTTGGCTTTTCACCCAATCGTTTGATAATGGCATCGGTGAATGCCTTTGTTCCCACCTTTTGTGTGTTTGCTTCTCCTGTGAAAATATCTGCGGTTCTGTATCCATCTTCTAAAGCTTTTAATACCGCATTCCTAACCAGATTCGCTTTTTCAGGCATACCCACATGGACTAACATTAGCACTGCGGCTTTGATTAAAGCAGTCGGATTTGCGATATCTTTTCCTGCAATGTCAGGTGCGGATCCATGGACCGCTTCAAACATTGCGATGCTATCTCCTATATTGGATGATCCACACATTCCAACCGAGCCAGTAACTTCAGCTGCGATGTCGGATAAAATATCACCGTAAAGGTTGGGAGCCAAAATGACATCAAATCTTTGTGGGTTGTTCGCAAGATGGGCTGCACCAATGTCAATGATCATACTTTCTGTACTGATCTCAGGGTACTCTTCTGAGATTTGTTTAAAGACTGAGGCAAAAAGACCATCCGTGATTTTCATGATGTTATCTTTTACCATACAGGTGATTTTCTTCCTTCCATTGGACCTTGCAAATTCGAAGGCGTAGCGTACAATTTTTTCGGTTCCTGGTTTGGTGATGAGCTTCAAACACTGCGTGACTTCCCTTGTTTGCCTATGTTCGATTCCCGCATACGTATCTTCTTCGTTTTCTCTAACAATCACCAAGTCAGTACCAGGATGTTTGGTTTTTACGAAGGGGTCGTAGGTCCGTGCCGGGCGTAAATTTGCATAGAGACCCAATGTCTTTCGTATGGTAACATTTAGACTTTTGTAGCCTGTCCCTCTGGGAGTGGTGATCGGACCTTTCAAAAGAATCGGATACTTTCTCATGACATCCCAGGCCGAATCGGCTATCCCGGAGGTCTTTCCCGAGAGATAGACTTTTTCCCCTGCTTCTACTTCCACAAATTTGAGATTTGCTCCAGATGCCTCCAATATACGCAATACGGAATCCGTTATTTCAGGCCCGATCCCATCTCCTTTGATGAGAGAAATGGTGGTCGTCCCATTTTGTTCTACGTTTTTTTCTGCCATGGTCGATTTCTCCTATATATGTATTTTATTACATGAATTATTTTTCGTATATTAGACTGAAAAAGCAAACAAAAAAAATTTTTTTGAATTTTGATTGAAAAAAAAGAGGAACATTTTCTTGTTTTAATGGATTGTGCTTTGGCACACTCAGGTGAAATTGTAAAATACCGAACCATTCCATTTCTCATGTTTGGAAAAGATGATGACCGAGAAAAAATCAGCTAAAACTGCAAAAAAAAGTATAGAATGGACCTTCCTTTCGAACCACTCCCACGTACTGATTTGTTTAAACCAAAACCCGGAAATGTTATTGCGCGAGGTGGCACTTCTGGTCGGCATCACCGAACGAGCTGTCCAAGCCATTGTTCGAGATTTGGTAGAGGCAAAGATTCTAAAAATTGAGAAAGAAGGCAGGCGGAATAAATACAAAATCAAAAAAGAAATTAAATTGCGCCACCCTCTAGAAGCACACCACAACATCGGAGAACTCCTAAATTTAGGACGCTAACCCTCGGAAATTAATTTCGAAGACTTTCTAAAAATCTCTTTACGAAATACAAATCGTCCTATCTTTCCGTAGGCATGAAACTAACATTCTCACTAGTTCTCGTTTTCGCTCTTTCCTTCACAACATTCCTTCACAGTACAGAACGCCCAAAAGTGGGAGAGACTGTCGAGGTCGATTTGTATGATGGTACAGGCAATAACTCTGCTTATAAAGGTCTCTTTAAAATCAATAAGATTGACGCAGATGGATATTACTATGGCGTTTGGGTGCAAGTACCAAGCTATTATAAGGAAGCAGGTCAAAAGGTAAGTAACTATACAGACTGCACTAAGATTGTTCCTTGCAAAGCAATCGAAGAAAACGAACAAATCGAATTCACGCAAAAGCAAGAAGAACTGGAAGCAAAATGGAAACCAAAGGAATGGCTCGAAAGAGTACTCAAGCTAGACATCTTCAAAGTCGAAAGGACTCTCGGCAAAGGCGATGTGGTTGAAATTTGCTACTGGCCAAATGAAGCCGTAGAGTGTTCCGAAGATGAATCTGGATCCACTTTTTCGCCTGCGACCATTCTTGCTGCCAATGGCGATACCTATGAAGTCAATGCAAGGATCTTTGATGGAACTATGGTGGGTGCAAAGGCGGGATTCAAAGACAAAAAACTTACAATCAAAAAAGAAAACATACGATTCTTTGACCCGAAGAAAGCTCCGTCCACAGAAATTACAGAAGAGATGCAAAAGTATGAAGTAGTCCCACCAGGAACACTTGTCGATACAAAATGGAACGGAAAGTGGTACCGTGCTGTTGTAAGGACAATGCCTGGGTATGGCATTGTGGAAGTGAGCTATGTAAATTGGGGTTCAGTTACTGGTTCTCTAGGATTAAAAAGTCCCATTTATGAATTTGCACCTTACGGAAGTAAAACGACATCTGATACAGGAGCATTTTCTGGAATGCCATATCCACGAGATGATCGAAACTCTTCCAAAATTGACCTGAGCAAAATGAAAAAAAATAAAAATTGCCCTGCCTCAATGCCCTTTGTCTCCAATGGAATTTGTGTGAATGAACTCGGCCAATGGAAAGGAGCGAGGCCCATCCGACCGTAAGTGAATTTACTCTGCCTCTAGTTTTGCTACACTAGGAAGGGGAATTTCCACTCTCACGTGAAATTCCCTTTCTTCAATTTTGACTGAAAGATTTGCCCGCAAACCATTGATACGATTTCCGATGCTCTTTAAATGGGGGGACAATTGCCTATTCTCTTCTACTGCATTTTTTTGTTCTATATTGATCTTTCCTGAGCTTACATCAATAGACCATGATGATTCACCTATACCATATTTTAAATCATTTGTACAGAGCTCATATAGGATATAGTATATATTTAAATAATAATTTCGAATCTCTGCATGGAGTTTAAGGTTTTCAAAATGTGCCTCAGCTGTTTCCGATACATGAAAATCAAACTCCCTCCCAGCATTTGTATATCGCCTAAGCAAAGTAAGATTGACACCTGTTAAAAAATTTTGATAAATCAAATCTAAATCTTCCAGATGAAGGAGTTGATTTCTGAGTGATTGTAGTATGGATATGACGCGGTTGTGAAGGTTTGGTAGAATGGAATCAAAAATCGGTCTTTCTTGTGAACGAATTTTTCTTTCGATCATCACCTTCAAGTCTGTTAAACCTGCGCCCAATTGGTCATGAACCATCAATTGCATTTCTGATCTTTGTTTTTGGAGCGCTATTTGATGCTCTTCTTGCATTTGCAATTTCAATTGATTGCTTCTTTCAACGGTTTTCGCAAAGTAATTGCTCATAAAAAGAGATTGAAAAACGACGTAGATTGCATATGCGATGATAAGATAGAGGCCGCCTTGCAAACCAATAAAATTTAATGAGATTGCCAAAAAGCATAGTACCGCAAAAACAAATAACCCAAAGCCCATAAAATACAGAGATTGTTGGTTTTGTTTGTTTAAGACTAGAAAGAGTATTGATTGTAGAACAAATAAGAGCAAATAAAAAGAAACATAAGAGACATTGAAATAAAAAACAACTGATGAAGGGAACAAAGGAGAAAAACAGGAGACAAGTGCCCCTATATAAAATAAATAATTGATCCAAAGCATTCTTTTAACTTGAAACAAAGCATTGAGAAATAAATTTCCAAATAAAAAAGAAACAATATCATTATAATGCAATAAATTTGCGAGAAAATGAGCGCTCGGAATCGGAACAAAATATTCATAGATTTTTGAGTTAAGAATCGGAATCCGAACCAAAAATGCTAAACACAATAGAGAAAAGTATAAGAATGCCTTTTGTTTTCGATTCACTATAAAGATAAAAAAATGATAAATGGCCGCCCCAAAGATAAGCCCAAAAGCAAACATTTCAAGAATAATACTTTTTATCTTAAACTTACCCATGGGTTCTAAAGTTGATAAGAGAAATTCGCCTCTGGGCCCACCTCTAAAAAAATCTCGATTGGCTATCTGGAGTATGATCTCTATTTCATCACCAATCACTTCGAACTCATTGTAAGAACCTGTTCTGATTGCTTCAATCTCGTCCAAATTTTCACTTACCTTTCCTTTCTCGTGGACAAACTGTCCATTGATAAAGAGTTTTGAAGCGGAAAAGAGATGAGAGTAGTGGATAGTATAAATTCTTTTTGATGACGAAGCAGGAACCTTGATTCTCATACGATAGGTTGCATAGCCTTGTGCTGGGAATTTACGGTCTCCATTGAGTTGATTGGTCCATGGCCGAAAGTAAGTTATTACCTTTTCTCTTTTCTGAACCCTTCCCGATTGGAAATCTTCTGGATCATACAATTTTCCCCAATAAAGCTCCCAAGGTCCAAATAGATTCATAGGGAGATCCTCCCCGAACTGGTATGTGCTTAGGTCTATCACATCTGAGGGGGCAATGGTGCTAGGAATGCTTCGGTAACAGGATAATTGGATGGCCACACAAAGTAGGAATCGAGCAGCTACAAAAGATTTATGCATTATAGGATGGAGTATTCTTGTACTTTAAGAGCCAACTCTGAGCGATTGTGGACTTGTAGTTTTTTGTAAATGGATTTCACGTAGCCATGTATGGTATGTTCGCTTAGATCTAAAAACTTTGCGAGCGAGGCCACGGTTTTTCCTTTGACCAATAGTTCCAAAATTTGTTTTTCCCTATCGGTCAGATAGATCTGAGGTTTATCAACAGGCCTTCTAAAGTTACTAAACACTCGAAGCGCAATTGTAGGAGTGATCATGGCACCTCCCTTTACAATAACGTCAATGATATGGCTCATTTCCCCCAATTCTGATTTGAATAAATAGCCAAGCGCACCATTCTTTATCGAATTAAAAATCATCTCATCCGAGTTCATATTGGTAAGCATTACTACTTTAATACCTTCAGATTTTTCTGTTAGGTGTTTAACAACATCCATTCCATTCATCCCAGGTAACATAATATCTAAAAATAATATATCTAATGTTTTGTGTTTTGGATCTCGTAAAAAGACTTCAGCAGAATTCCAAGAGAGAACCTCGGAAACACATTCTATCTGAGATAGAGTATCCCTTACTTCATCCAAAAAATACTCATCGTTCTCTACGATTCCGATTCTTATCTTTTTAGTATCCATAGTCTTCTCTTAAGTTTTATGCCACCGATTCAAAACTTCCATCAATTTTAGCGTATTCTTCCCAAAATCTTTGGTTGGGAATCCGAAAGTCTTCGGAAGAGGAGAATTCAGCCTTCAATCCATTTACGTAGTACATAGCAACCTCTCCCTTGTTTTTGGCACTGACTTGTCCCCTAAACTCGCAATCGAAATATTCTTTGACCATATCATAGGTCGTGCCACTGATATTGATTTTTCCTGTTTGTCCAGAAGATTCCATACGAGAGGCTGTATTGACTGTATCCCCCCAAACATCATAGGCAAATTTCTTCTCGCCAATGACTCCGGCAACAAGAGGTCCAGAATGAATCCCGAGTCGCAATTCCCAAAAGGGGAAGCCTTGCTCTTCTTTGATCTGTTTCATCAAATTCATAAAGGATTGGATTTCTAATGCGGCTAGAACTGAGTCAATAGCATGTGTTTTGTTACGCTTTGGGATGCCCCCAGCACACATATAACTGTCACCGATGGTCTTCAGCTTTTCTAATTTGTAACGTTCTGTTATTTTATCAAATTGGATGAAACAGGCATCTAGGTCACGAATTAACTCTTGTGGAGATAGTGTTTCTGCGATCTGAGTAAACCCTTTAAAATCTGTAAACATTACCGATACATTTTCGTATAAGATTGGTTCTGTGGCTCCCTTTTCTTTAAGCTCTTCGGCAATCTCTGCTGGCAAAATATTTAGTAATAATTTTTCGTTCTTTCGCTTTTCATTTTCTGCTAACTCCTTTGCAATCTGAAGTTCTTTAAAAAGCTTCGAAATATAAATGATTCCCGCCAATTGTTCGCCTAATATAGAAAGTCGTGTTAGATCTTCTTCTGAAGGACGTAACTCTTTCTCCGAATTGGATAAATCGAGTACTCCGATGATCTTTCCTCTAAGAACCATTGGGATAAAAATGATATGCTTCAATTTTAATGCTCCCATACCAAATTGATCATCTTCCGAAAATAAACGATCAAAGTTTCCTACACCTTGGGTAAAGAAGACAACTTTTTTACTCCGTAGTACCATGGAGTGAGCGCCACTTCTTCCGAATGTTGGAATTTTCATATCTAAGAGTCTTTTTTTGTCAAATTCAGAAACAAACTCTGGTATCTTTACATTCACAATTCGTAAGTAATCCTTACCTTCTTCTGGTAATAATAAAGAGTAATATTCGATTCCAAAATTCTCAGAAACATACTGATGAACCTTTTCCATAATCACATCTAGATCTATATTTTCATTTAAACTTTTCAGCAATTGATTCAGAGCTGTCGTATCTGCCTTTTGCTTTTCTGTCTCTCGCAATAGATAAACCCTGTTGATTACCCCTGCTACTTGAGCACAAAGATTTTCCAAGGATGTAATTTCTTTTCTACTTAGCCTCATCTCTTCGGTAGAATTGGAAAAGGTAAATAGACCTACACTCTTATCTTGTACTACGAGTGGAATATGGAGAATTGATTTGGCGCCTGTATTCTCTATTATTTTCCTATCAAAATCAAAGGCAAATTTTTTAATTTTAGGTAAGTACAAACTGTTCTTTCGCATCCAAACAGAATAGGCAATACCACCCTCTTCACTTAAAGGAATGACTAAGTTCTTTGCAAATTCCATGGCCTCTTTCTTTGCTTCCACAATGGTATCAATTTCGAAGCTTTTTAGGGATTTATTTTGTTCATCTGGTAAAAATAGCCAAAGAGTTTTAATTCCATGCTTCACAAGGACATACTTTGCGATTTCATTTACAATCATTTTGATATTCAGCTGGGAATTTATCAAATGCGTTAGGTGGTTGATTTCTTGGATTTCCTTGCGAATGGCTTCAGCTTCAAAGAATGCCCTTTCTGTTTCCACCTTTTGTGCCGCCAAATCCAAAACAGACTGGTCAATTTTGACGACTGTTGGACGAAAGAAAATAAAGGAAACCATATAGAAGGCAAGGGCAATTGGTGAAGAAACCAAGAGAGTATGGGAAAGTGCTACTAGCCACGTGAAGGTTTTGGCTAAATTCATCCAATAAAAGCTCATACTAATGAGTACAAACAGAAGGATAAGTAAAGACATTTGGCTCGCAATTTTTGTTGCCTCCCCTCTGATCGAAATGATACCAAATTTTATGATACCCACAGCAAGGATAATCGCTGGGAGAAATTGCAATTCACCGATCGTATACCATTGGTATCCTAAGGTTGCAGGCAAATTAGAAATGATCATAAGATCACCCAATAGGATTGAGTAGACAACGTATTTTCCTAAGGCATCCGTTTTACTTGTCCCAAGTTTTTTCCAATGCAACAAAAGTAGTGTCATCGCAATAGCTCCCTGCACTCCAAAAACCTGTAAGCCTATGCCTGCCTCAGATATTTTTCCAAAAGTATTCTGAAAAAAACCGCCAAAAAAATATGGAGTCCATACGACTCCACAAAGGATGAAAGAAATGAAATCTATATAACGAAAATAACGTGGTCTCTCTGCTTTAATAGAAAGGTAACAGAGTCGAATATGGATATTTGGGGTGAAAACAAAGGCAGTATAAAAAATCTGCTCTATCCTTCTCGAAACCAAATCAGGCAAACTCAATTTCATAACAACCATAACAATAGTAAATGATCCAGCGAGCAAAAGAGAAGAGGCCGCAATCATATTGATCTTTTGGTCTGGCCTACTTCCAGCAATATAGATCCCGAGTGCAAAAACACAGACCATTGAAAAAAGTGGAATTAAAAAATATGGCTTTTGATAAGGTACAATGTGTTCACTAGGTGGAAGAAAAATAGCCACTAAGGCAGAAAGTAGGATAAGTCCCACAATGATAATTCCATTTAGAATTTTGAATAGAAATTGCTGTTTAAATAATAGTTCGTTGATATTTAGAAAGTCTGAGTGGAAAAGGCCATATCCCATCACGAGTAGTGGGACAAAAGAAAATGTACTCACAGGATAGACTGGGTATCCGAGTAAACTTGGTGAAGTTAAAATCAGTAAAAATCCGATAGCAATCAAGCTGACAGATAGGTATTTTACATCTAAAAATCCCTTTCGATCCTGCTTGTAAAAAAAGATAGCCGAAGGGATCCAAAGTCCTAAGATACAAAAAATACCATAACTCGCCCAAATTTTTAGAGGAAGTTTTCCAATGGGATAGTTTCCAAAAGAGTATTCGAACCACTCATTCTTGAGGTCGTTTCCTGTGAAGACAGCCCAATACACTATGATTTCGATCGCTATCCCCAACCAAAATGACCCAAGTAAAATCTTATACCGTCGGTTCATGATTGTATAGGATAACAAAGCAGCTGCGGGTGTGATCAATGTGAAACCTAAGTAGCCCAAGCGGTTCCAAAAGAGAAGAACCTCTTTATCAACAATCAAGGATCTCGAAGCGAGTAAAAGTCCGTAAGACGCATAGCCAAGGCAAAAGACCATGAAGGCAATGAGTTGCACTTTATCTCGGAAACGCTTCAAGGCAAAAAAGCCAATGCCTACAAAACTGAGGCTAATCAAAAAAGTAAAGAAACTTGGAATTGCCCAGGGAAGCATATCCCAAAAGTAAATCCAAGCTTGGTCTGCCTGCATCTGTTCAGAGAGAGTCAACATGTCCGTTCCTTTCCATTGGATGGTAAGGATAGAAAATTGGCTGTGTTTTCTATATAGCTATTTTCGAAGGAATGAGACCCCCTAAACTGGGGGTTTTGGTAAGAAGCTCGAAAAATACTCCCAGATAAGGCGAGTACCATTTATTTTTTGGCTGTAGTTTCCTAGGATTCGGACAGGAAAGAAAGGTTTTTCTCCTGGGAATGCATGGCCAAAGGACTGCAAGCGGAACAATTTTACTTTAGTTTCTGCCGTACACTGTGTATATAGGAACTCATCTATCGAGTATTGAATGCCTTCGTCTTGGATTGATTCAGATCGAGCGATCGCTTTTTTATCGCACTGGTTCCATTCTAACCAACGGTCAATGCTATCTTCCACACCTAATATTTCTCCCCCATCATTCACATATCCACCATTATACGGAACGATCGGATCCTCAGTACCTGCCATAATTCCTATAGAGATAGCATGGAAGGCAATTTGTTTTTTTCTTTCTACGAGGAATGCTGATAGTTGCGAGGATACGGAGACAACTGCTCGGAATAATTTGGGTCTTTCCAAAGCCAATCGTTGTGCCATAAAACCTCCATTCGAATGCCCCATCAGAAAAACAGATTTTGGGTCAACTATGCCTTCTGCTACGAGCTCTTTGACAAGAGTCTCGATAAAGAGTACATCATTGACTTGGTTTCGATCAGAAGGTGAATTCCCTCTTCCATCTGCCCAACTTCGTTGGAGTCCATCTGGGAAGACGGCAATAAATTTTTTTTCATCGGCAAGCTCATCTAAACGAGACTGTTTTCGTAAGATACTTCCCGTACCTAAGCGTCCATGGAGAGCAACGACCAAGGGCAATGGCATTTTGTATCCCTCTTTTGGTGTATGCATAAGGTAGGTTCTTGTTTGCCCATCGACTAAAATTTTGCCCTCTCTTTCATAGTTTGACAAAGGTGAAAAGAAACTTTTGCAATGGAAAAGAATGCAGATCATGAGAATAGACCATGTGCACGTTTTCATTTTTGTAACTCCTCTTGTAGCGAAGATTCAAATAGATCAGAGAATGTCTGATCAGGGAAATATGGAATCGTAACCAAAAGAACCAAGGTCCCTCGCCATTGGTGTAAACTCAAATCGTATCTGGATTCTTTTCTGAGCTCCTTGTCTTTCCAATACTGAATTTTTAACCTTTGGTCGGCATATGTATAGTAAGGCAGAAGACCTCCTGAGAGAACAGTGAGAACTGCATGCATCCGGTGCAGCCAAAGATAACGATAGATAGGGTAGTTTCTCTCTAAACGAAATTCGATTGTTGTATCGGAAATCTTATCTTCGGAGAAGCCGATTTTTTTCAATTCATTTCGAATCTTTAATTCTTCCCTTTCAAAGCGATGAAAACCAGTAAAGATTAAATTAGCTTTTAAGAACTCATTTGGGAAAGGAGGATTAACTCCCTTTTGTACAGAATGTACAGGGAAAGCTGCACAATGAAATGTATGAATACTACAAATGATCAAAAATATTTTATTCAGAGATTCTTTCATTTTGCCAATGCCTTCTTTCTGCCAGGATCAAATCATTGAAAATAGAATCCCATTTCTCTCCATCATCAATCCATTTAGCAAATAGAGAAATCCATCCAATGATTTGGTAAGACTCAACCATTACTCTCTTTTCACGAACTATATGATTGTTTTGGTAGAGTCGGAAAACTATGGCATCATCATCTCGGTTAACAATCGGAATCAGCAAAACAGTTGAGACCGCAAGCAAGCGGTTCACTCCATACAATAGAAATCGCAGAGGCTCCCTTGTGAGCAACCTAGAGGAAGGTTCTCTTTGTTCGCCTAAATACATCCGAAATTTGGGACTTGATTCTAGGATGATTTGCAGGTGCCACTCGGAAGTATTTTGCGATTTGTACTTTAGGAGTTGTGCTGTCTTTGTCTGAACCAGCGCTTTTAAGATCTCTCCAGCCTTCTTTCGGTCTTCCTCATCTTCCCAACCAAACAATTCGTAACTCAAGATTTTAAATGGTGGGAACGGAGCAGTTGTGGGTTCATGCCTTGGACCAACATAAAAAGTGGAACAAGAACTAAGTGAAAGTAGAAGGAAAAGAAGATTCAAAATAGATTTCTTACAGTACATAGCATTTTGCCAGAGGGCAAACTTTCTGCAATGACGAACCACTTTGTAACAAAGGTCAATTGCAATCCCATCCTTTTTTCAAAGATTTTTCTTGCCTTCGAACTCCACACTGTTAGCAATTGTCACTCTATGCTGCGCAAATTCAAGCTTACACTTCTTGTCGCAATGTCTATCGTCCATCTTTCCTGCGACAGACTGCTCTCCTTCCTCTCAGATCCTTTTTATGTGTATGAATACCAATTAGAAAACGGACTAAAAGTATTCTTAAGTGTAAACAAACACCAACCTGTCGTGAAATCCTCTATCCTCGTTTCTGTTGGATCGGCCAATGATCCCGAGGATGCGACTGGCCTTGCTCATTATTTAGAGCATTTGATGTTTAAAGGTACAAGTCAGTTGGGCACGATTGATTATCAAAAGGAAAAACCTTATTTAGACAAAATCGAATCCCTCTTTGAGACGTACCGCAAAACAAGTGATCCAAAAGAACGTAGCAAACTCTACGCCGAGATTGATACACTTTCTTTAGAGGCTTCCCAATTCGTTGTGCCAAACGAATTTTCCAGAATGCAAGCAATGTTAGGAATTGTGGATGCCAATGCCTTTACATCTCAGGATAGAACCTTCTACGTTGCGACAGTGCCCGCAAACCAAATTGAAAACTTCCTACGATTGGAATACGAAAGATTTAAGGACCCCGTCTTTCGAACCTTCCATACTGAATTGGAATCCGTGTTTGAAGAAAGAAATTTGCGAGTTGCCGATGCCAAGTCCCAGCTGTTCCGCCAATATGACCAAGCTATGTTCCCCAAACATCCCTATGGAGAAAAATCTCCAATCGGAACAGATGAACATTTGAAAAACCCATCCATACAGAGGATCCATTCCTTTTTCAAAGAGCACTACATTCCCTCTAAGATGGCGATATGTATGTCGGGAGATATCAATCCAGAAGAGGTTTATTCCCAAATCAAACAAACATTTGGTGAGCTTCCCTCAAAAGAATCAAAAGAAGATACTCAACCTGAGTGGAAACCTCTGGAAAAAGATCTCAAAATTTCCATCCCCTCACCCCAAAAACATTTTTTATTTGGAATTCGCATTCCCAAAAAGAATCCTAAAATAGTAGCAAGTACGGAAGGTGTATCCCTTCTTCTTTCCAACGGTTACAATGGACTTTTAGAAGAAAGTCTTTATTACACCCAAAAAGCAAACCATATCACAACCTTCATCAATGAATGGAAGGACTATCTTGTCCTGACCATTTGGATAGATCCTAATCCAGGCTTGAGTTTAGCTGAGGCCAAAAAACAACTAGTAGATGCAATCAAGAAAATAGAATCTTCGGAATTGCCGAACGAGATGTACGAAGGTTTGAATTACAATCGTCAAATTTATTTGACTCAAAAAAAAGATGATAACGACTTTCGAATACGAGAGATGTCGGAAGCATTTTTGGCAGGTTGGAGTCGAAGCGATTTAGACCAAAAATTCTCCGCTATCAAACAATCCAACGCAAATGATCTGGCCGAGTTTACAAAAGAATATATAGAGCAAAACATTGTTTCCATAGAAACTTTTTCACAAAATCCCAAATTTGATTTCATTGAAAAACCTCCCATCTCCAAATTACAATTCAGTAAAGTTGAAGAGTCCAACTTTAAAAAACAATTTTCTTTCGAACCTTCATATCAAATAGAACCTGAATTTGCAGATTTTGATCGAAATATTAAATTTAAACAATACCCAAATGGAAATCAATTTATCTACCAAAAGAATGCAGAGAATTCCCTCTATCGATTTAAGATTTTGATTCCAGAGGGAGCTTGGATTAGCCCACATATAGATCTCTCCATTAATTATTGGAAACAACTGGGAACTGACTTGTATACAGTTGGGGCGCTATCTACAAAATTTTATCTTTGGGGAACAGAGATCAAAATGCAGAGATTAGGTGACGACATCGAAATCACACTCCAAGGAGAGGATGAACACTTTATCCCTTCTTTTCAATTACTAGAGCATTCTATCAAATCTGTAACATCTTCAAAGGATGTATTTGATTCCATCGTAGATTATCAGCAACGCTCAGACAAGATGATCCTACAAGATGAAAACGAGATCAATTCTGCACTAAATGAATTTGCCCTACACGGAGACAAAAGCTATCGGTTCTTTCAATCAAATCGCTCAGATCTACTTTCGTTTAAATCCTCCCAAGCGATTGACCACCTAAAGAGCCTTTTGAAGCAAAAATTGATCATTACTTATTATGGAAATGTAGACTTTGATACTCTGGAAAAGAAGGTCTTTTCAGAATACTTCCAATCAAAGGGAACCTTTGATACTCATAGTTTAAGTCAAAAAGCTTGGAGAGAAGAGCCCAAATCTAAATTTTATATTTTAAGTAGAAGTCGACCCCACATTGAACTCAATTTTTTTGCTCCTTTCCGTTTAAAAGAGGAGCATCTCGCCTCTTCTTTCTTTCTTTACAACACCTTACATGCGGGTCTATCGTCTCCATTCTTTCTCACCATGCGAGAACAGACAGGAAATGCGTATTCGGCTTTTTCCTATATCATAGATCCAGAAAAAAAGAAAGACCCTGCTCTCTGGTATGTAAACTTAGCCTGCCAGGCAGACAAACTTAGCAATTGTTTAGAGGATGCAAACGCTAGCCTACGAAAACTGGAAATCAGCGAAAAACGCTTTTCGGAAGCAAAACAGTCTGCTTTGTTAGTTGCCAGTCTCACAAAAAAATCAAATGTTTATTTGATTGATGAGTTCATTCGCGCGCAGTATGCAGAAGTCACAGAGGATGTTGACAAACTCAGATTTGATTCTCTTTCAAAGATTGAGTGGAAAGATTTTATCGACTTTACAAAAAAATTAAATGATGCTACTTTCTTTCAGATAGCGCTCATAGGCGATGCAAAGCGTTTGGATCGTCCCACATTACAAAGATATGGGGAGCTTGAAACTGTATCAGAAAGGAAAATTTTGGGGAAATAGGTGACCAACATGACCAAACAGCTACATCTCATCCATAAGGAATATTCCTTTTTATATGTACTATTCGGTGAGGCCATCTTTGCCCTCTTGATTGTGTTCTTCAATCTAGGTCATTTGGATCTTGACCATTCTTTCGGTATCATCGACAAAATTGGTTGGGCAAAAGAATTAGGATTCTACTACCAAAAAAATTCCTATGAATCCAAACTGATCCAACAATTGGAAAATACGCCAAGTTTAGTGCGAGAGAATTGGGAACTAGGTTTGTTTTATTTGGAGCAAGAGAACAACCCGGAGAAAGCCATCCAATACTTCACAAAAGGTTTTGAAAATGACGTAACCGGAAATTTTCCATTTCAAAACAAAATCTTTGAATCTCATATACGCATAGGACTAGAAATTTTCCGTTTGGAAGAAATGATCTTCAAGTTTTGGGAATATGATTATCCCCTCTACACAAAGATTTGGGATGAAAAATATGAAAAAGCTACTAGCTATTATAACATTGCGACTGGCATGGAATCCAGCTCCTTTTCGACTGATCCTCGTACGGCGGAATTTTTCAATTTTGAAGGGAATCTTCGATTTTATGCAAATGATTTCGTTAATGCAGAAGAGTCCTTCAAAACCTGCATATCTTTACAAACGGATCGTGAAGAGTGTTTTATTGGACTTGCCCTTGTCAAATTAAGAAAGGCCGCATCTCTTCCCGAGGAGAGAGCTTCTTTGGAAAGTGAAGCCTATTCTCTGATCCAAAGAAGTTTCGAAATCCATGAAAAAGAAGATAAACTTTTCACAAAACACGGATTATTTGAATACTGGGTTCAGTCATCATACAATCGTTATGGCCAAAGAGACCGAATTCTTTCGCTCAGCAAAGAATTGACTCAAAAATTTGACGACATAGGTCTCTACGACTATGTTTCAGGATTGAGTTATTTCGATGAATGGAAGGAAAGTTTCACTCCAAAAATGCTCAAAAGCTTCCAATTGGCGGCAGAGAAAGAGCCTGATAGCATCGACTATTGTATTGAATATGGCTACAATTATGCCTATTACGAAAACTCGATCAAAGGTATCGAAATATTAGAAGAATGCAAATCAAAGTTTACACCAAATTACCGATTACTATCTTATCTTGGAGATAGTTATCTGTTAGCTGGCAAGTATGAAAAAGCAAGAGACTATCACTTAGAAGCTGAAAATGGCGAAGCTTACTCTGCACAAAAAGAACAACACATTTCCATACAAAACGCTTACTCTTTGGGAAGAGCAAATCTTCAATTGGGTGATAAGATAGAAGGTATCAAATATTTAGACATCGCATGCAATGGCGGACAAGGTCTTTTGCAAGCATGTTCTCGTTTAGAAAAGGAGAAGGAATAATGGAAGAAATCCAAACAGAAAATCAAAACCGAAAGCTATTGCTGACATTGTCTTCGAGAATGAGTATATTTGGTAAAATACTCATCGTACTTGGAATTTTATATCTCATCGGAGGATTTGTTACCATCAAAGAAAATTATGGAAATATTTTTGAAGGCATCTTACAGATATTTTTGGGTTATTTGACAATCAGAGTTTCTCTTTCGTTCAAACATGCTGCAGCACCTGAAAATCCAAGCCTTGAAGATCTTAAACAGGCACTAGAAGCAAATATCAAATTATACCATTGGCAATTGTATGTATATGGTTTTATTTTCTTTCTGGTATTGTTTACTTTCTTATCTTTAGCCTGGACAAATCTCTCATGACTTCCATACCTCGTCTATTTTCCTCCAATCGATTCCAGCTGATCTTCCTATTGCTGGTGATCATAGCAGGTTGCTATTTGGCAAGCGTGCGGTTCTTCATAAAAGACAAATTAGACTTTGCCTCTTTCACTGATGTAGATGTTAGTCAAAAAAAGACATCAGTAGTCCAAGCGGATGTGCGGACAGTAGAAATTGATAAAAGAGAGGCAAAAGTAGAATTGAGGATCTACCTTGCCGATGAGCTAACATTCAACCATCGCATAGATACTCCAGCAGAAGAACTTAGATTGATTTCCTATAGTAGCAACGAAGAATTTATATTCAAACCCAAACAGCCGATTCGAAAAGTATTAATCACACTTCCACTTGTAGGAACAATCACTGACTACCCTTTTGATACATTCCAGGCAAATCTTAGTTTAGGATTTTTTAAGAAACAATCTGAAATAGAGCAAGAAGGAATTCCGATTGTACTCAACATGAACTCACCTATTGCAAGTTATAAAGTAGAATTCTATGATAAGCAGGTGGAAGATTTCTGGATAGACCGTACTTATGGGAATGTCGACAGGTTGATCCAAGTTGCGCGCACAAAAAGCAACCGTTTTGTATCCTTGTTTATCATTGTATTTATGTTTGCAGTAGGAATTGTCATTTTAGTGATAACTGCCCGTACTTTGTTGTACCAAAAGGAAGTTCACATTGAAGAACTTATCTTTTTAGCTGCATTGCTCATCGCACTCCCTGCCGTACGAAACACACAGCCAGGGATCCCCAATTCGGGCGTACTCTCAGATTATCTTTCCTATTTTTGGGCTGTTGGTCTCACAGCTCTGTCATTTCTTACCTTACTTCTTTATCACCATTTTTTTAAGAAAGATGGCCGAATGTAAAGAGATCGGGAGAAAGTCACTGAGAACCATAGACTGAATAATTTGTTATAAACTCATCTATGGTTCTTTCGTATTCCTCTCGATTCACTAAAATTGATTTTGCGTGACCAGCTCCGTTCTTTGTGCGATAGAGTTTCTTCTTTTTTGTAGCTATGTTTTCTTCGATTTCTTTGGAATGTGAGGGCATTGTATAGTCATCAGATTCGGAATGAACGAGTAAACTTGGTATATTTATCCCTTTCGCAGCATCTAGGATAGAAATTTCGTCCTCGTCAAAATCTGCCCTCCATTCAGCAATGGCTATGGCGATGGGAACCAAAAGGAGGATAGGTTTGCCATACAATACTTCTGCTCTCTCCGCAATGATCGAATGAAAACTTTTGAAGGGTGAATCAGCAAGTACAAACTGCACATCTGGCCTTCCACTCACGTATAACAATGCTGTTGCGGCTCCATACGATTCACCAACGATACCGATGCGATTCTTTGGAATGTTTGTTATTTCGGAAAATGTCTTGTGGGCACTAGCTAAGTCGTTTTTTTCATAGAATCCATAGGTTCCGTAAATACCTTCGCTTTCTCCATGCCTTCTTGCATCATAAGCAAAAACATCACAGCCTTTTTTCCAAAAGTACGGAGCGTATTTTAATCCTCCCCAACGTGTACCTGTAATACCATGAAGTGTGATGATGCCACAGCCTTTGGAGTTTGGATTGGCAAAATGCCATCCTTTCAAAACTAATCCCATACTTTGGAAAGAAATTTCTTTTGGCACCGGTAAACCAAAGTCGGAGACATTCTTGATTTTCAAATTGGTTTGGTCTTCCAGAAGTGTCCGCTTTCTAAATGAGATGATTTCAGAGGAAAAATAAAAACCAGCACCTAACAATATAATTGCGAATACAGCAAAAAGTAAAGTCAATTTTTTTAAGATTTTTTTCACAAGCTAAATCTTTGCAGATGTTTTTTGGCTTGAAAAGTATTTTTTTGTTGGTAGCAAGAGAATGCGTAGGCTGCCGATACAATATGGAAACCCAGAAAAAAAATGTCCTCTACCTTTGGAATGGCAAAGTATTTTTTGCGACAAACCAAATGCAGACTGAAGTCCATAGCCATTATGCAGCAACACTGGCTATATCTTTAGAGAAACCGTTTTCTATCCAATACAAAGGAGAAGAGAGAGAATACAGGGTAGCCTTTCTTGGTCCAAATACTGTCCATAAGACAGTCTCACCCGATGTCGCAATGGTGGCTCTGCTCATTGATCCGGAAACCTATGAATTCCAATCGCTTGCTGGTAGGTTTCTCGAAGACACCATCGTAGAGTTAGACATTGGTCTCTTTCAGAAACAAATGCTTTCACTTTCCTCGCTCTACCATGGAAGATTGAGTCCTCATGAGGCATACAAACTACTTTTAGATTTACTCCAATCCATACACTCATTTCCCAATCGGAAACTGACAATGGACCCTAGAATGCAAAAGTTAGGTGATCAATTGCGAAAGGAGCTACCTAGCCAAATCAAAATGTCAAACCTGAAAAAGGATCTTGGCCTATCGGAAGATCATATCATCAAATTATTCAAAGAGAGTTTTGGAATCCCATTGCGCAGATACTTACTTTGGCTGAGACTCCTGCGAGCAGTGGAAGAAATCTCCTCAGGAAATAACCTAACAGAGGCAGCACATGCTGCAGGTTTTTCTGACTCTGCACATTTTTCCAGAACCTTTAAGGAAAACTTCGGATTTGTTCCCTCCCTTTTCTTTGGACATCTAAGAGAGTCAGAGATTTACTTTTGTGAATCTACTTAAAGAAAATGTGAGAAATTTTAAGTTGAGATCGGAATCATTCAAGCGGATCGCATACCAATTTGATACTCTTCCTCTTAACAGAGGGTTGTATGCCAATTTTAGAAAAGAGAGGAATTGTATCTCAAATTGCAGGCCATTGGTCTCGTTTTTCGTCCCCATCTATAGTGGAACCGGAGGCCGATGACAAAGAAGGATTTCTAAAGGCACAGAGATTAGCCTATGACTGCGTGACCACGATTGAACGAGAAATTCGTCCAGGTTCTACGGAAAAGCAGATTGCGAAGCTCTTGGCTGGATATCTCTTTGACCATGGCGTGCGGACATTTCTACACCGTCCTTTCGTTTGGTTCGGAGAACATGCACGGTTTGATGGCTATAAGAGATTCACTCAATTCCATCCAAGCAATCGGACTTTATCAGAAGAAGAGACTTTTATTTTAGATGTCTCTCCGATTGTTAATGGTTATGTGGGAGACATCGGATACTCTTCTTCTCTCATCCCTAATCCCATCTTGGAGGAAGGAATGTCTTTTCTCTTGTCCTTACGAGATAAGATTCCCGCTCTTTTTCTTTCAAATCTATCCTCAAGAGAAATTTGGTGGAAGATAGACTCAGAGATAAAAGCAAATGGATTTGACAATGTGCATGCGAAGTATCCTTTCTCAGTCCTTGGGCATAGAGTCTACAGAACCAAAACACCCAATCTTCGGCTCCCACTTATTCCCATAAGCTTTGCTAGTTGGTTTAGCTGGCAAGCTTCCTATGAATTTTTGAGCCACAAGATATTACCCGAACTCTTAACACCTGATCATGAAGGAGATCGTTTGGGTCTATGGGCAATAGAACCGCATTTAGGGAAAGGAAAGGTGGGTTTTAAATTCGAGGAAATACTAGTGGTAGAAAAAGAGAAAGCCTATTGGCTCGATGACCAAGTGCCTCACTTGCGAAAATACAAAAAGGAAGATATCACCAAATGAAAGTTACCTTTATTCTATATTTTTGTCTATTAACGCTTGTCAATTGCTATTCACAAGATATAAAAATAGGAAAAGCGTATTCCTTGAAAGAGGTTCCATTTGCCATACAAGAAGTGCAAAGTCAGGACCCATTTCCCGAACATCTGAAGCATGATTTTAAGGAATTACCTGGTCATGATGATATTGTATTTGATGGAAGCAAAAACGTTGCCTATGCCTCAGGGATGGATGGCTGGATTTGGAAATTGGATTTAGAAAGGGGCACCACCTCCCAGTGGGCCAAACCTCCTGTCAATCCAGCAGGATTACAATTTTCAAATGCTAAGAAAGAAAAACTATTGGTCTGCGCCTCAAAGCTTGGTGGACAAACTTATGAGGAAAGTAACCGTGTCGGACTATATGAGTTGGACCTCAAAACAAAGTCTTTCCAAGCATTGGTTATATCACTTCCTAAAGTAGAGAACGATGATTTGGAAAAGGTATATCCTTTAAAGGGAGCACCCACTTGGCAGCTAAAAAATTTGCATTCCAACCAAACACGAAACTTTTCTCTCTGCAACGACATTGCAGTCTCCCAGGATGGCAATCGAATCTTTCTTACCGAACCATTTGAAAGAGAAAATGCTGCAATGGGATCTGGTGCCATCCCAGAAGCAATTGGACTTTACCCACACGGCAAATTGTGGATGTATGATCGAAAGAAAGATACCATCTCACTTTTGTTAAATGGATTCACCTTTATTGATGGGATTGTCTTAGAAGAAGGCCTACAAAAAGATGATATCGCAGTTATCTTTTCCGAAACTACCAAATTTCGTATCCTCAAGGCCTATCTATCAGGAGAGAAACAACCCAGCTTCAAAATCTTATTTGATAGCCTTCCAGGTCTTGCCGACGGACTGGAAAGGGATCAGGATGGAAAGATATGGGTTGGCATCATCAAGCCTAGGTCAGGACTTATCAATTTTGTTCACCGAAATCCATGGACAAAGCCATTTTTACTCTCCTTGCCTCAAGGTCTTCTTCCGATCGCAAAGAAGACTGGGATTTTAGTTCTAGATAGGACAGGAGAAAAGGCCTTATACTATACCATGCATGATGGATCTCTTCTGAAAGATATTTCCGTCGTTGTGCCACATGGTGAATTTATTTATTTACCAACATTTGATCTGAAGGCAAAGGGACTCTTCTCTCTTCCCAAGGAAGCACTGACCATGAAAGAAGAAAAATGAATTGATGTTTTTTTGTAAATCCAGTAAGCCTTACACACTTCTCCATTTTTTATTTAGAGGATGAAATGAACGATTACCCAGATCGATGGGAAGAACTTACCCTCTGCCCACAATTTCTTGCCAATAACCCAAAATTTGGAATGGTATATTTATATGGAAAAGAAAAAGAAAAACTCATCGATGGTTGGTGCAATGTGTATGTACATTCATCCTCCTTGGCTATCGAAAATCTGAGTGATGGTTCCAAAATCCAAGAAGGTCTAGCTTCGATTCTTTTATTTCTAGTAGAGAGCTATCGGTTTGATCTGCAAAAGGAACCATTCTACCGCCTCGAAAAAAAGGGAAATCGGATAGAGATGCAAGCCAGCGAGTCTTGCCTGAGAAAGGTCCTCCTACAAATTACAAAACCTGGTCCTGAGGTTTGCAAATTCACTTTGCGCGAAGAGATGAAATTTCCAGGTTATTGGAGCGCGAGCGATTGGGAGGTCGATCGAGAACCATTCTCTCTTACCTTTCAATTCTCAGACCTAGGCCCGCGAATTGTTTTTCCGAATGACTACCATATGATGCACCAATACGGCGAAACTGTTCCCCTTTACCCTAAATCAATCCCTTGGTTACTTGCCTTATTGAAAACCCTATCCATTGATAGGTTCCAGGAAGTAGATCCTTGCACGATACAGTTTGAATCTTTAGGGGACTTCCTCTACCTCTCCGACCTGTTCCGCGAACGAACTGACCTTTCGAATGGGAGGCCCTTGAAAGGCCTTTAATCTGGCCTCCTTCTAAAAAAAATATCACCGATTATCGTTCGTTTTTAGTCCAAATGCAAAATATAAAATTTGGGAACCACAAGGATGAACATCTACCGAAAATTCAGTCATTTCTTTTTATTTGGAATAGCTCTTAGCCTACTTTTAAGTGCTATCTTGTATGGAATGCAGATGTATTTCATCTCACTGCATTCTGGCGAAGGTTTGAAACCGTTTACGTTTTCAAAGATCTTATCAAGGACAGCTACTATCGTACTCTTTGTTTCCATGGTTTGGTTTCGGAAACGGGTGGATCAAAAATCAATCATATCTTTAGGTCTATCTAATTTTTCACAAAACAAGCATTATCTTATGAAAGGATTTTTGGCAGGCATTGTTTCTCTTTCTTTGGTTGTCATTGTCCAACTTTTGGTAGGAGCCTCCACTTGGAATCCCAAAGCTTGGGGCACATTTGAGACAATCAAATTTGTGTATATTTTGTTCGTTGTCCTTTTGATCGGTCTAGTGGAAGAACTTTTTTTCCGTGGTTTTCTCCTACAAGCCTGGATCAATGAGTTGGGAACAAAGAAAGGTGCTTTGTATACCAGTCTATTTTTTTCACTCACACATTTCATTCGTCCGATCCATGACCCGCTTCTTCTGATACCAGAGTTTATCGGCTTATTTTTAGTAGGCTATGCGCTCTCTCTTGCCTTTATCTATACAAAATCATTATATCTACCAATTGGGATTCATGCTGGCTGGGTTTTCGTTGCAAAGATGGAGTCACAATTTGTGGATCGAATCCCGTATGAAATGCACTGGGTTTTTGGTGGAGAAAGACTTGTTACTAGCGCGATCGCTTGGGTATTTATGGCTCTCTTTTTACTATTCCTAAAAAAATCGTACGATGTGAACCAAAATAAAATGAATTGGTCTCTATATTAAAATGATTTTGATACGCTCTGTCTATCCCTTGCAAATTCGGATATAGGCACAATCGATTCAGTATATCCTAAATCGATTAGGTCAGAAAATGCGGACCAGTCTAAGATTCCAAATGATTGAGTAGGAATCTTCAAATAGACTTGTGCTGCATTTTCTGTTAGGTGAATTCTCTCTCGGCTAGATGACAAAAAGGAACGAATGATAATTTCACCTATAGGAGGGAATTGAGGTGAGAAACTGAGATTTTTTTGAATATAATTAAAAATGGGCAAGATTGGATTACTCAGTACTCCTTGTACTGGAGATTTGAGGTAATCTCTGATTTCTTTGTCTTGTTTAGGATCAAAATCACCAAACACGTCTACGGCGATCAAAACTCCGGCTCCCGCTTCCAATATGGGCAAACCAGGCACATTGTCCAAAACCCCGCCATCCACAAGAATTGCCTCCCCTTCCAAAAAAGGAGGAATAATTCCAGGGATCGAAGTACTCGCTCGAACCGCCTTCCACAAACTACCTTCTCGAAGGATCACTTTCTCACCAGTACTCAAATCGCAGGCAATTGCTTGGAATGGAATCCAAAGGTCCTCAATTTGTATATCACCAAAGAATTGCCGGATCGCGTCCGTATACTTTCCTCCAGTTGTCAAGGATAGTACTGGAATCGTATATTCGTTTAACAAGTCTTTGTCTACCCAGATTTTTTTTGTTGCCTCGCTTGCCTCCTTCATCCGCAAACCCATTGCAAATAAAGCAGCAAAAATTGAACCAGCACTTGTCCCCGCTACCATATCGATAGGAAGTTTGTTTTCTTCGATGGATTTCCAAACTCCTAAGTGAGCAAAACCCTTCGCTCCACCTCCGCCTAGAGCTAAGCCGATCGACTTTCCCAAGATGCCTCTTGTTAGACGATCTAAACTATCAGGCCGATCTAAGTGTACATGAAAGAACCGCTCGTATTTTGAATCTTCTAAATGTTTTTGCGTTCCTGGTAACACCTTATCTGAATTAGGTTGTAGTAAAACCAGATAACTTGGTCTCATAATCTTTTGATTGGAGAAATACAAATTCTCCAATCGAATGCAATGTTTGCCTGCCTCAGCAGGTTTTACAAAAAGGAAAACATCCCCTTGCCGAATAGCTCGTTCTATCCATTCTTGGTTTTGGTCGGAGTCTTTGATCAAATAAATGATGGTATCATATTCTGATTCCAATCGTGCCAGAAGTCGAATCATCTCTGATTCTCTTTCTGTTTTCTCTAGATGGCTTAATCCCCCAAATCGGTTTAGGTAAAAACTTTCGTCGACAAAACAAAAACTTCCCTCTCTGAGTAAGGACAATCCCCACCTGTGCATAAGACTCGAGATCTTATCCTGATCTAAAGCAGATAAAAGAGTAAAGACCCTCGGTTTTTGGACCTTTTGTATGTTTGAATCATTGGCATGGGCCAATCTTTTTGCTATGACTTGGGTTAAACTTAAGAGTGCTTCTGGGTATTTGGAAAATATTTCTCTGGCACGAAGCTCTGGAATACGAATCAGTTCTGAATCACGAATTGCCCTTACCGTTGCAGAACGTTTCTCTCCAGTAAACAGACTCAATTCACCGATTAAATCTTGTCTGGTAAACTCACCCATTTTTAGGCTCTCACCAGAAATAGCCTTTTTATCATATCTGAGCTTTCCAGCGAGCAGGATAAAGAGGTCATTACCATCCGAACCTTCTTCAAATAAAATATCACCTGCTTGTAGTTGTTCTCTCTGCATACAATGAACAAATTCTCTCAAGGCAGTGCGAGGGATGTTTCGGAAGAGTTCAATTAACGTCAGTTTATTTGCGAAAGAAGTTTTGCTCATGTATACTTTGGACTGATAATCGAAGCATACTATAGAAAGGTTCTTAAGGGAAGAATGATTTTTTGAAATGTTCGGTTTTATTTTTCCGGACTTACCTTTGGGAAATCCAGCTAGATAATGGCTTGCATTCCGAATGTATATCGGTAATCTCTTTGCATTACGACTGTAAGGAAAAGTCAATTATGCCCGAGCCCTCAAAACAGTTTCTATTTTTCCTTTTCATATGCCTTTCTTCTTTTCAATGCAAAAGTATCGACTCACTTCCCTATGAACCAATGAGTAAACCAGAACCAGTTGGTGTCTATGAAGTGAATGAGCTACTCACAAAATCAGATCTTCTAGCACAAGGCAAAGTTGCTGGTCTTGAATCTTTAGACATTGACGACAAAGGCAATGTGTATGGTGGTGACAGAGAGGGGAATATCATCCAGATCTCTCCGAAAGGAGACATCAAGGTCTTAGCCAACACGGGCGGACGGCCCCTAGGTGTTCAATTCGATTCCAAAAAAAACCTAATCATTGCAGATGCATTTAAAGGTTTGTTATCGCTTTCACCAAATGGGGACTTGCGAACCTTAGTGGATGCCTACCAAGGAGTTCCTTTTCAATTTACAGACGACTTGGACATTGCAAAAGATGGAAAGATCTATTTTAGTGATGCAAGTGTCTATAAACAAACTGAGTATCTTTATGACCTATTAGAATCTCGTCCTTATGGAAAGGTTTATGTTTATGATCCAAAAACTCAGTCTACAAACTTAATAGCGGACAATTTATACTTTGCAAATGGAATCGCACTTAGTCAAAAAGAAGATTTTCTCCTGGTAAATGAAACCTATCGATACCGTATTACAAGGATATGGTTGTCTGGATCCAAAAAAGGCCAAAGAGATATCTTTATCGATAACTTACCAGGTTTTCCCGATAACATCACTAGAAATGAAAAAGGAGAGTTTTGGCTTGCACTTTTTACAGTTCGTAACGATCGTATGGACAGAATGCACCCTTCTCCCTGGAAAAAGAATGCAACAGCCAAACTTCCTAAGTTCCTTTGGCCGAAACCGCAAGCCTACGGATATTGTCTTCTTTTGGATGCAAATGGAAAACCAAAACTCTCTCTTCAAGATCCAAAAGGAAATCACCTTAAGGAAATTACGAGTGTAATTGAAGTAAAAGGGAAATTGTATTTAGGCAGCCTCTACTCTGATCGAATCGGAATCTACGACTTGCAAGGGAAATAGAAATAAATCGTTGTTAGTAGGGGCAAAGATTCCCAATTCGAATTTTATATTTTCGACTGAGATAACAACGAACCAAATCTGCATCCGAAGTACTGAGTGCAGAATTAAAGTAAATAATTTCTGAAAGTATCCCATCAAAGTGATCGTTCGGGCCAATCCGACTTCCGACAAATATCCCATCTACGCCAGAAGGTGGGATAAAATTTAGATTTGATGTGATTGTCGCTCCTACAGGACCATTTACATCCCAATAAAATGGATTTGTAATCGCCGTTATATGATCATAGGACATGGTGAAGATTCTTTGTGTCATTGGGCTAAAACCAACATCACTGATAGCGGCACAGGCTGCGGCTAATTTGATTACGGAAAACCTAGACGTAGCTGAACAAGGGAAAGCTCCTGCATCATCAAATAAAAATGATTTCCCTCCAGGAATTGGGCCTGTTGAAAGTACTGTTTGTGCACCTAATAGAGAATTTCTATAATTTACAACGAACATTGTAAAAGAATCCGTATTCAATCCAAAATATGTTCCTGAAATATTTCGCAAGTTATGCGAAGATGCAGAATTGAAAATGACTCCTGGAGTATTGTTGATCGCGATGGCACTCCAAGTAGGCCTTTGGCCAGCTAAAGGTTGGCTCACTGAATTGCCTCCAGTACTTGTTGCAGTGGTGTTGTTTGGGCTATTGTCAAACCATGCTGTGACAGGGCTTGCAGTGATGGAATCTGCTTGCAAGTGCATCTGCAAACCGGCTACTTGAAGAGGATGGGGTCCACTCAAGGCTTGGATCTCACTGGCTGACAAAACGCGGTTGTAAATCCGAATGTCATCTAAACTTCCAGAAAAGAATTCACCTGCATCCATTCTCCTGCCAACGCGGAGAGTAGCAGAGGCTGCGGTTGCCCAGGTAATCCCTGTTGTACTTCGTAAGGAGCCATTGAAATAAATTTGAGAGTTAGCTCCGTCATAAGTACCACAGATGTGGACCCACCTTCCCAAAAGATAGAAATGGTCCGTTGTTTGGTCGGTAACATAGCCATAGTGCAAGATGGAAGAGTTCCCCAAGGCTAGACCATTACCTTGGCCATTTACTGCGGCACCAAAACTCACGAGATTTACAGGAGAGCTAGTACTCCTCACCCAAACACAGGTTGTGCGATTGTTATTTCCCGTTGGAACTCGATTTGGATTTGCCTTTTCCATATAATCTAAGTTTGAATTAAAAATATAAGCGGAGTTAGGAAGACCATTACGATCTGTAGCCAAAGAGGGTGTTCCCATAATCGTAAGATCGTTTCCATTTCCACTTACATCATTTGTATTTCCATTGAACGGGAAATAGGCGATAAGACCAGTTGGGACTTGTATGGCTAATTTTTGGATGGCATTTGTATCAAGAGTGCCGTTGAAGATACGTACATCAGAAACCTTCCCTGAGAAAAAAGACAATGCTCCCGCACCTCCCGCGATTTGGAAAACAGATGTAGGTGCATTTGTTGCAGCGTTAAAGATAATATTCTCCGACAATCCGTTTACATAGATTTGCCAATTGTCAGCATTATTGGTAACAGTTACATGAGTCCATTGGTTTAAGGGAATAGGCCGAATGCCTATACCGCTTGGCACACTATTTACATACAAATAAAGTAGGCGCGTGGTCCCTTGGAGTATCAGCGTAAAACCATCCGTTGCCTGTGTTCCATTGGAGAAAATGACTTGGTCCGTACTACCTCCCCTTGGAAAGATCCAGGCTGAGATAGTAAACTTTTTGTTATTACCCATCCCTAAGGACTGACCATTGTAGGTAACGTTCGAGGTGGCTCGTATGTTTTGTGTACTCCCGTCAAATTCATAGGCAGCACTCGCGGTTCCATTTTCATCAGCGACTAAATTTGGCCCTCCGTTCAAAAGGCCATGGTTGTTTGAGACACTATCATTGCTATTCCCATCGAAGGTATAGCGAAGAATTTCTGCATTTTCAATCCTTCGAATGGCATGGTTGTTTTCTTCCGAAATGTACATATTGTACCCATCACTCAATAGATAAGCAGGTCTTTGCATGGCCGCATTAAGCCCTGCATTGTCTGAATATCCAATGATACCACCAACAAGCGTGCTTACCTTAGTATCTGAAAGTCGAACATGCCTGATTAAGTAGGTTGTATATTCTGAGAATATTAAATTTGTCCCATCGGTCGCGAGAGAAAATGGTGCGTCCAAAAAGGCTTTGGTTCCAACATCATCCTTGCTTCCTGGAGTTGACTGTCCTGCTATCGTGGTCACTGGATTTGCGCCCAAAAGAGAAATTCTTCGGATGCGGTGGTTCCCTAAATCGGAAATGTATAGAAAATTTCCTAGTCCAACGATGCCTACAGGATTATTAAAGATTGCTGCAGAAGCATTTGCATCTAAGTAACCTGCAACCCCTGTTCCTGCAAAGGTACTGACAGCACCAGTTACTGGATTTACAGATCGTATCCTATGGTTGTAACGATCTACGACATACAACATACCTTGGTGCATTGTAATCGAATGAGGATTGAGAAAGGAGGCCAAGAGTCCATTTGTATTATCACTAAAGCCTGAAGACCCATCTCCTGCAAGAGTAGTCACTTGGGCTGTTGTTAGATTGATCCTACGGATGCGATTTCCCAAAAGTTCTAAAACATACAATGATGTTCCATCTGTTGTCAATGCAAAGGGACGATAGAACTGGGCTGCTAAACCAGTGCCATCTAAACAATTGGTAGTGACCGTGCCAGGACAAGTTGTACCGCCTGCAACAGAGGCACCCCCAGCAAAGCTTGTAGTTTCACCTGTTGTTCTGTTGATCCGACGGATCAAATCATTGTCATAGTCTGCTACATAAATATAGGTTCCATCCCCGGCCATGCCTTTGGGGTTATTAAAGCGAACCAAATTTGCACTTGTATTATTTGCATTTCCGAAAGTAGGTCCTGTTCCTCCTGCATTGGCAGGGTAATCTCCAACCATTGTCCTTAAAAAAAGATTGGGAGTGTCTACATTTGGGAAGAGATCGACAGTTGCAAGAGGGATGATCGTACCACCAGTCAAATAACCAGGTACACATCGTACTGTAACTGTGATATTTGTCGTACCTACTATTCCTTGGCTACTCGAAGGTTCTAAAAATGCACAAACTGTTCCCGCTGTCTGGGAAGAGATCGTTACCAGATAAGAATCACCAGTCTTTAAAGGAGTATTAAATTTTGAAAGTGTATCTGAAACAATCGTTATTGTATCTGTTGCATTGTTTTGAAATGTCACCGGTCCGCCAGTTCCCGTGATGCTCACTCCTACTTGGTAATAGCCATCTGCTAATCCACATTCTACCTTAACATCTGTTATGTTCGATGATTGAACTGTTCCCTTTTCGTTGGAAAGATTGCATTTTAAAGCAGAAGAACTAGAAAGAGTTAGCTTTACCTCATATTGAGTTCCCGATCGTAAAAGGTTGGGAAATGTAAAATTACCATCTTTGTTTACCACCAAAGTATCGTTCCCAGAACTCAATGTAACAGAGGAATTTGAGATGAGACCCGACACCGATCCCCCAATGCTAAATTCCCCATTATTTTGGCCAGAGCGGTTCAGAAACCGCAAAATACTCAAAAACTCAAAAGCATTACGTGATAAATCTGGTAGGTTACACGAGAATATGACTAAGGCCAAAGAAACAAGAGCCGTTCTCATAAATAGCTTTGCACGAAGATTGGACATTTTGTAGGTACCAGAGTCTCCCGATTCTTTAAACTGAAACGATATTAGGCGGTAAGATTAAATGAAATAAGTCCTGCCGCTTTTCAAAAACACTATCAAAAAAAACAATCTTGGTTGTAGCGGAAATGTATTCATATTCAATCATTTCACCGCAAATCTTTCCGAACGACATCATACGGTTTTTTCCAATTTTCCCTTTGAGCAAAAAATAAACATTGAGAACATAGGATAGGCACTTATTCTATAAGTGATTCTACGAATGTCAATTTTTTATCGAAACAGGAGTCCAGCATGCAAAGCAATTCTCTTTCTCGTCTACCAATTTGGCTTTGGGCCTCTATGATTGTTTTGGCTCTGGTCTGTCTTTTGACTCTACCTTCCCAGGCAAAAGCCCTTTATTTCTTAACGGAAGGAAATCTTTCCTCTGCCCAACTCCTTCCAGCGGAAGAACAGGAAAGGTTTGCACTTTGCCAAGGTTTTCCCTGTGATTATACCCATAAAGTGGTATGGGACCAAGGCGTACATTTTGTAGAGGACGCAGAGTTTACTTATTTGCAATCGCTACAGATTGTCACAAAGAAAGTTGAAGAAGTAGAGATTTTATTGTACTATACTCATTTTTTATATATAGGTTTTATTCTGGATATTCTACTATTTTTTTTCGTAGTCTACCTATTCTTTTCCCAAAACAGAAAAAAGAAATCACCTAGTGAGGCAAATTTAACGAGAGAAAAGATAGATTTGGAACCTCTGCCTTCTTTTGTTCCAGTCTTTTTTCTAGGTTTATCTCAACTTCTACTTACAATTTTCGTAAATTATACTATTTTAATGCTTTTTAGAGACTTCTTTCATCCATTTTTTCTACAATTTGTTCTCTCAATATGCATTGCCTATTTTGGGTATCGGATATCTAAGAAAAGACTTGGAATGCTTATCTGTGGGGTATTTACTATCTTAATCGGTGCAACCTCGCAAGATATTGCAATTGCAAAAGAACTATGGAATGCAGAGTCACAGAAATCGATTGTAAAAGAGTTAGGTGAGGGAACACTGTATCTACAACATACATATGTAGGCATCCAGAGAAATTTCCAAACGGGGAGTCGAAGCTCAAAAGTCTCCTACTCCTATGAGTGGATTGCACCATTCATTGAGAATCAGAATGGAAAAGAGAGGGTCTATTGGGTCCGAATTCCAAAAGCGTTCATGGAGAATCCCAAGGCAAAAGGTACTTTTTTTGAAACTTGGCAAAAAAAGAAAGTGCTTCTTCTTTTAAAAGATACAGAAACCAGAAAGGCCGCCTTACAGAATGCTTACTCTTCTCTACCAGCTGAATTTCCAAAAGTATCGCAGGTTTGGGAGACTTCTCAATCTACCGAAGACGCAAAATGGCATCTCCTAAAGCAAGCATTTGGATTTCCACTTCTCTTAATGCTTGTTTGGGTTTTGTTAAGTTTAATGCGGATGTATTTGGGGAGGTGAGAAAGAGATTAACGCAAGCAATCAATTCGCAAAAGAACAATCTTCGTCAAACTTGCCAGAATCAAAAATACAAAAGTTAAAGTTGATACCTAAAATTCTGCAATTCCGAAATCTTTGGGCAACACATATCAGGATTTGTGTTTCATAGTAATCTTTGGAAGTCGTGTCATACGCATTTCCAAAGTCAAGTTTGCAAGAGAAAGAGAATCCAAACAAAAGACAAAGAAGCAAAGTGGAACGGATTCCCAGAAAGAAAAAGGATTTATTGCCAACAAGCGTCCCTTTGACTTTCGTAATCATTTAATTCTTTCTCATGCAGTAGGTTAAGGAAACATTTTTGGGACGCGTTTCATTGGCCGTGCGAGGTGTTCCATTTGTACCATCCGTGATTGCGTTTCTGACTCTTTGCGGCGCTCCTAAAGATGCGACGGTAGAATCATTGTTACCAGGTCGTGAAGTTCCAAGATCGTAAAGATTTGTAGAATCGACAAAGAAGTCATGCCAATGCCCCTGGAAGGCATCTGCCTGGACATCTCCAATGGCTCTCGCACCTGTTGGGTCATTGCCAGCGGCTCCTGTACCCACATTGTCCCGCCCCCGAACAAACCTCCCCCGAAGGTCAGGTGTTCCATTGCTTCCGTCGGCAGGAGCCCAACCTTCCGGGCACTCATTCAAATAAAAAGCAATGACGGCACCCTCGGGAGCTGCAATCAAAAAGTTTCGGTTGATAGCTGAAGAACTTAGAGTATCACCAGGACTAAAGACTTTCATTGCTGCTGCCGCCGCAAAGAGGCTTGTCGTCATTAACCCTACAGCAAGACCTGCTCCTCTGATGAGACCAATTTTAAAATTAGTAGTTATACTGACTTCACCCATAGGACCACTCGCTTAAAAAAACTAGCGTTTGAAGACAACTAGACATACTCATTGATTTATACAAACCTTATTCAAGAATTCTTTGAATTTAAAAGAAAAAACAAAGTCCCCAATCTCCAATTGTACAGGTAAATTTAAAAATGATATAGATAAGATTAGGTAGTTAGGAAACAAGATTGATATGAAAGAAACTAGCTTAGCATGGCTTGCCGCGGCGTATAAAATATTTGCCTTGGAAGGTAAAAGTGGACTCAAGATTGAAAGATTGGCTCGCCTTGTGGGACTCAGTAAGTCAAGTTTTTACCACCATTTTGTTGATTTCGATTTCTTTTTTGAAATGCTTCTAGCCTACCATGAAGAAAGGATCCTCCAACTTCTCGAAGCTGAAAAGATGTGTGAGCGACTAGTTCCGGATTTTATTGACCTTTGTTTGGAAAGAAAGGATGATCTTTTTTTCCACCAAAAAGTACGGACACTTCGTTCGGATACAAAGATAGATTCTCTTTTAAAGAGAATGGATACACAAGTAATGCATGTATTTTTATCGATTTGGTCCAAAGAAATCAAAGGGAAATGGAGTCTAGACCAATTGCAATCTTTGTATCCTTTGGCTTCCGAATATTTTTTTTCCAACCTCACCGAAGATAGTTTTCAGAAAGAATCGTTATCAGAGTTATTCCAAAAATTATTATCCTTATCCGATCAATTTACTTAAATGTTTGGACGCAACCGTCCACACATTTTACAAACTTTGCCTATGGAAAAACGGAGATTCACTTTCCGATTCAGAGATAACTCCCAAAACAGGTGCAAGGAGATCTAAACATGGAAATATTTCACAAACGATACATTCAATTTTCGGGTGCTGTTATCGCATTCTTCGGACCTGTTTTTTCTACTGGCACACGAGAAGAGACAAAGTGGCCTGCACAAATTAGCCTTGATATCTTAAGTTGGCCCATTGACGGAAACATGGCGTATGCAAGCAATGATATCCATTTTCTATCGGCTCTTACGGGCGGTTTCTTATTTGGTTGGGGGATGACTCTCTTCTTTTTGGGGACCTTTGTCTACAAACTGGCACCAGATGCAGTCAGAAAATCTGTATTGTATGGCTTACTATCTTGGTTTTGCCTGGATAGTTTTGGCTCCTACATCTCCGGAAACGCTTCCAATGTTTACTTCAATATAGTCGTCTTATTGGTATTAGTTGGGCCACTTTGGAGGCCTGCTTCTCTCAGCGGAGATAAGAGGCAATAAATCGAAATGATTCAAGAAGTAGAATCATTTCGGAAGGGAGCGAAGAAGTCTATCCACGAATTCACAAAACACCTCTAGCTCCTTATCGTGAAATTGTTGGGAAAACATGTCAACGATCGGATCCAAGGCTTCTATGGAATCAAAGGGGACCTCTAATTCCGCTTTTTCCGTGAGTTGGATCCAGGTGGACCTTCGGTCATTGGGGTCGGCATGCCTCTGGACAAGGCCATCCTTCTCCAAACCATCCACTAGAATGGTCACATTTGTGGCGCTGACATCCATAGCCTTTCCTAGTTCACTCATCTTTTTAGGGCCTTCATGTTTCAATTTGCACAATAGATGGTGCCTAGCAGGTGTGACTCCGGTTGCCTTCATCAAGTGTGCAATCCACTTGCCGTATTTGGGCCCAAATTCTGCCAATTTTTGAAGCAAAAGTTCCGCCTGCTTTCGATTTTTTTTCTTAGAAACTGGCAAATCCCTGTCCTCGCACCAAAAAAAATTCCCCTCAGCATATACTAAAGTACTTGAATTTCAAGTATATGGTTTTTTATGTTGATATTAAAGGTATTGAATATCAGTACCATTAATTTAAACTATACTTTTAAACTAGGAGAACAGATGAGGCAAGCAAGTCTTTTTTAAGAAAACAAACAGGGATTCAAGGATCAATTTTAATTATGAACGTAAGGAAACAATATATGAAACAATTCAAACTATCTATCATTTTTATATTAGGATTTATGCATTTGCCTCTTTTGGCAGACTCTATCGAATTTCCAAAAGAGGAAAGTTGTGTAGCCTATCGTACCAGCAAACGTCTGTTTTTGGTTCAGGAGCAGACTGTAGTTGGACTCAACTGTAAAATCCAGACAAAAATAGAAAAATCCACCGAAGGTTTTTCCTTCGAAGGTACTTTTCCGATTTCAGGATTCGATAGCAAGGAACCCTCTCGTGATGAACATGTCCGTGAACTACTTGAAGAAAAAGACCAAAGTAGTTTGGTTTTTGTGTCCGATCCAATCTCACAAATTGATTGGAACAAAAAAAAGGGAACTAGTTTTGAATTGAGTGGAAAACTTAGAAAGGGGAACAAGGACTTTAAACTGAATTTTCGAATCAAACGAGAGATTTTCCAAGGAAAGGCAGTTTGGACAGGGTCAGTGAAAACAAAATTTACTAACTTGGGCATGGAACCACCTTCCGTTGCGCTAGGAGCTGTTGCTAAGGTTCGAGATGATTTGGAACTTTTATTCCACTTTCAAGAGTCTCAGATCAAAGGGTTTCCAAACTAAACAATCCTTATGAGACGTACGTGTCGCTTATGAGCTTTTGGTTCAAAATCGACCAAATATTAATCTTATTCTATCTGTGTGGATGGTTTCACTTCTTCAAGGACTCCATCCATACAATATGACATGGTCAACTAACTTCCCTTCTGAGGATTGAGGTTCGCTGTCCAATTCTTCACCTCCCCAGTTTGCAGACATTAGGTGTTCATGATGCCTTCCATTTTGTTCTGCGAGATAAGCAAGCTCTCTGAGAAGGGAGGCAAGCCAACGTAACCTATCTGGACTCCCATGGATGGTTACCGTATCAAAATCAGGATTCAATTCAACTGTGAGCATAGTCTGAAATTCTTAAATCTACCATTTCAGAAAGCAATTCGAATTTATGGGATTACGACAAGAGCACTTTCAGTCTCGACTCTCGATCTCCAGAACTGTAGACAAATTTTACTTGCTAGTTTGGAATACTTTGTTTCTGTTTTGCATTGGCTCAATAGAAATGAACAAAAAAATTCATGATGATCTTTTATTTCTCCTCGATTGTTTTGCAGAAGTCTTACATGAAATCGGCGAAGGTGACTTAGTTGCCTATCTTCCAAAGAAAGACTTTCGACCTGTAGAAACGCATCCCTATCCTCAACCCGATTCCGTTGTCGAGTTATTGAGCATTTGCTTTCAGCTTTTGAATATGGTGGAAGAAAATGCAGCCGCAATGTATAGGAGAGGTGCCGAGACCAATACGGGTTTGGATTCAATCCCTGGTCTTTGGGGAGAAATGTTTAAAAAAACTAGAGAATATGGAGTGAGCCAAAATCAGATTCTAAATCTCCTTCCTACGATAGAATGTGAACCTGTTTTGACTGCCCACCCAACAGAAGCGAAGCGTGCCTCAGTCCTTGGCATACATAGAGAGTTGTATCTACTTCTCGTTAAAAATGAAAATTCGATTTGGAGTACTTGGGAAAAAAAATTAATTCGGAAAGAAATAAAATCAGCTTTGGAACGCCTTTGGAGGACAGGCGAGATTTACCTTGAGAAACCAGATATTGCCCATGAAAGGTCTAATGTGGCCTTCTATTTATCACAAATCTTTCCAGAGGTTTTGACCGTTTTAGATGATCGTTTTCGGCAGGCTTGGGTTGAGTATGGAGGGCAATCAGAAATTCTTTTGAAACCAGAACTATGGCCAAAGATTTGTTTTGGAAATTGGGTGGGAGGAGATCGCGATGGGCATCCCTTTGTCACTTCAGACTTTACCTTAGAAACCTTACATGCATTCAAAAGCCTTGCTATGGAAATTCATAAAACATATCTTATGCGAGCATTACGTGCGCTTTCTTTGTCAGATAGAATGCAAACCTGTCCAAGTACAATTTTAACATCCTTAGAAAATTGGTACCAACAAGATACCGAATTGAAGGAAAAAGTTCTAAAAAGAAATCCAAATGAACCCTGGCGTCAATTTTGCCATTGCCTACTTTTGTTTTTAGAGAAAGGGATTTCAATAAGTGAGTATAAAAAGCAACTTAGAGTTCTAAGAGAATCGTTATTGTCCATCCAAGCAGATTTACTTGTGGAACGATTTGTATTCCCTCTTGAAAGATTGGCACAAACATTCGGCTTCCATTTGGCAAAAACAGATATCAGGCAAAACTCTGAGATGTATGCGATAGCATTAGAGCAAATTTTAGAGTGTATAGGTTCCAAGGATTTTTCCTATAGAAAGTGGTCAGAATCGTCAAAGTTAGAGTTCTTACTTGCGGAGTTGAATAACCCACGACCATTTTTATTGCCCTCCCAGCAGATGATGGAAGCATCACAAAAAGTTTTAGATACATTCCGTACGATCCAAACATTCATACAAAAAAATGGGAAGGAAGCGGTTGGAAGTTTTATTGTCAGTATGACGGAAAATGTGTCCGATTTACTATTAGTCTATTTATTTTGCAAGGAGACTGGCATACTTGAAAAGGATAACATGGGTGAACTATTTAATCCATTTCAAGTGGTGCCATTGTTCGAAACGATTGAAGATTTGAAAAGAGCACCTCTGATCATGGATACTTATCTTTCTTTTCCGATAGTCCAGAGGTCTTATCGAGGCCAAAGCATTCAGATTATGTTAGGATATAGTGACTCAAATAAAGATGGAGGTATATTTGCCAGCCAGTGGAATTTATATAATGCCGAGTTGCAACTAACAGCAATAGCCAACAAACATAATGTAAAATTTAAATTTTTCCATGGGCGTGGCGGAACAATCTCGAGAGGTGGGGGAAAAACACATAAGTTTCTTGATGCTTTGCCTCATGGAACATTGTCAGGAGATATCAGAACTACCGTACAAGGAGAATCCATTGCGCAACAATTTGCAAACAAATTGAATGCGGTCTATAACCTTGAATTGTTGTTAGCAACGACAACAAAAGTAACCCTTCGACACAAATACCGGGAACGAAAGCCTCATCCTGCAGCTCCTATTCTTGACAGTTTAGCCAATCTCACCAAACAAAGGTATCAAGAACTCCTTCATACAGAAGGTTTTATGGAGTTTTTCTCTCAGGCTACACCTATCGATGCCATTGAAAATTCAAAAATAGGATCTAGACCCTCTCGTAGAACTGGGAAAAGAAGTTTAAAAGATTTAAGAGCCATCCCTTGGGTATTTAGCTGGTCTCAGTCTCGGTTCTTTTTGCCAAATTGGTATGGATTTGGGGGGGCTCTTGAATATTTATTTCAAAACCAAGCCAAAGACTATGAAATCTTAAAAAATGAAATTCCTGAATGGCATTTTCTCAAATTTTTAATTCGAAATATAGAAACTGGTGTTTATTCCTCATCGGAGCGCGTGTATTTTATGTATGCGGGACTCGTGGAAGAACAAAAGATAAGGGACAGATTTCTTTCTATGATCCAAAAAGAAAGAGAACTTACAATTTTCCATTTAAATGCACTTCGTGGCAAACCTTTAGAAGAGTCTAGACCCGCGATGGTTGAAACTTTACTGTTGAGAGAATCATCGCTCGAAACATTACACAAATTGCAGGTAGACGCTTTGGATACATGGAGAAAGAATCCAGATGTTCCCAAACATTTAGAAAGCGTATTACTTACGGTGAATGCGATCGCAAGTGGGCTTAGAACAACAGGATAGTTAGATGGAAATCTTTAGCAGATTCATTAGAAAATTTAAAAACAAGTACTGCTTTCTTATCGAATCGTGAAAGTAAATCTATTGATTGAAGGCAAGGATGAATAGGTTAAAATACCTCCTATCCGATCTGCCAAAGATTTGCATAGAAAGAGACCCACACCAGATCCATTTCTTGAGTCAAGAGCACGTTCAAATAGAACGCTTTGGATCTCGGCGGGTATAGGCTCACCAGGACTGTCAATGGTCCATTCGACTCCTTCTTGGGATTCCTTGATTCTTACAGAAATGATGCTAGCAACATCAGAATATTTATGAGCATTGTCTAAAAGATTTTTGAGTATGATATTGATTTCACCATTGTACTTTGATAATGAGATTTGCGGTTTGACTTGCTCATACTGAAAGTTGAGAATCTGTTGTTTGGTTTGCCATTTGTATTGCATACCATCAAGAATGGCTTGTGTAAAAAAAATGGGTGAAATAGGTTCTGAGTCAATATGGCTTGATTCAGATTTTTTTTTCACATCGCTAAGGATGTTATCAATCGTAACCCGCAAGTCTTGGATCCGATTCTTCATAGTATCCACAATTCTTTTAAAGTCTTGTTTGGAAAGATCCTCCGCCTCATATAATTCAATCATTTGGCCAAGATTGTTGACAGGACTTCTAACATCATGTGCCAAAACACGCAAAAGAGTTTCATTCTTTTGTTTTTCAGAATTTGCAAATTCTAATTGCTCTTGGAGTTGTTGCCTGCTTCCCATCAATTGCAAATTCAACATTTTATAAAAATCAAGGACGATGGTGACTACCATAGAAAGAAAGATTGATACTGCAACGAAGGTAAATAAATGGTCCTGGAATTGGTCAATGGGGCTTTCATACTCGGCCACGATCAAATTGTTTTTATCGGAACCATAAAAGAGGAGCCCTGTCACCACAACTAAAGTTAAAAAGATATAAAACCAGCGCCATTTTTTAGAAAGCAAAATAGGATATGTAACGAAGAGCGTCAATACTCCATAGAATGTAGGGCCGTCACTTCCCTGGTTCCCGAGATAATTGATCACAAAAAATACCAACATGGGTATGTTTACGAAATGGGTGTATTTTTCTTGGAATCCTTTCCTTTGGAGTATTCGGTAAGCCCATCCAAAAATGAGAATCACCGGTACCTTGATGCTTGCGATCAAATACAATTGCAGATACAGGTCATCTAAAATGATTAAGAAAATTAAAATTGCCGAGGCGATGAGAACTGCCCCAGCAACCTTTGATTGGAGCTTTTCCATATTAGAAATGGGATCTTTCATATGCTTCTCATCTGCTTGGAAGGAAATCTTCCTTTTTGCATTTATACAAGCTTTTTTATCTTGAGAAATTTAAAACGATACTCAAGTTCCCCTCTTATTAACTGCACAATGATTCTATCTTCCACTTGGCAACTTAGCTTTGAGAGCGGATTCCATTGACCTATGAAAAAAAAGAAGAGAAAAGATTCATGTATGAATCTGATTTGACTAAATCCATTGGATAGCGTAAGTTTACGAAAATTGAAAATGGATTTCAACCAAGCTACAAAGCTCATCTATTTACTTTGTATTTGCTCCTTGTTTCACTTCCATTGTTCCGATCCTGGCCTCTCCAATGCCTGTGACCCAAGTTCCTCTCTCTATATACAGACTATGCTGGCCAAGGGCCTCATAGGAGACATGTCACCTCCCTGTGTAAACGGGATAGCCAGACAAGGAAATACAAACAACCAAGAAGATTCTGTGCAAGGAATCCTTGTTTCCTCGTTTAGCAAAGGTTTTACGACTAAGAATTCAGGGACTGATACCTTTACGGTTCAACTGAGGAGAGCTCCAAAGGAGACTGTGACCATTCCTTTGGTTGCGTCCGTCTCTGGCCAAGTGACCATCTCGCCTAGTAGCCTCTCCTTTTCCCCTTCGAATTGGAACATTCCACAAACTGTTACTGTAACTGGCCTCGATGACTTAGCCGCTCTAGGAACATTTGTGAGCCTAGTGATCAATTTGGGTCCGAGTCAAAGCCAAGATTCTGGTTCCGCTTCTTTACTTGCCTCAACACAAACATTTGCCAATCGGGACTTTAGGCGTATCATCTTCTCCACAACAACTAACACACTCCAAGGAGGCGCATTAGGTGGTGTAACAGGGGCAGATTCTCTATGTAATTCAGATTCTGGAAAACCAGCAAACACTGGTATTTATCAGGCAATGATTGCCACTGGAAGCATTCGACGCGCATCAGTAACTGCTAATCTTGGTGATGGCCAAATTGACTGGGTCTTTCTTCCTAACCAACTCTATGTGCGACCGAGTGGCCTCACGGTTCTGACGACCAATGCAAATAGCATTTTTATATTTGGAACCTTGACTAATTCTATAGGAACAACAGGAGACCTTACTTGGACAGGATTGAATGCTGATTGGACAACAGCAGGTGGCTGTGGAGCAGATTGGAATAATACGAGCGTGTTTGGGAGATATGGCGTTGACAATGGAACTGGTTTAACTGTATTAAATGGAGGAAACATCATCTGTTCTAGCCAAGGCAGATTAGTTTGTGTTCAGCAGTGAAAAAACCAAAAATAAAGGATTAGAAAGGTCCAATTTCGAAAGGAAATGGAAAAAAATGGATGCTATTTTCTTTCATGGCGCATACAACTAACCTACCATCGCCATGGAAACCGACCAAAACGTACGAAAATGTTTGAAACAAAGATTGATTCTTCTATTGTTTCTTCTTTTGCAACATTGTATGTTTAATCCCATTGTCCGTGAGATTCTCAATCTAGATCCAAACAATGCGAAAGATGATATTTTGAATACTTTACTACTACTTGCTTTTGTAACAGACCGTTCGATTCCTACGGCAACGATTACGCCATCCACTGGAAATATCATACTATCCAATAGCACCATCCATGTCGTCTTCAGTAAAACTATGGATCCCAGTACTCTTTCGGCAACTCTTGGCAGTTCATTAAGTTCCACCTGGTCTCATACAAAAGTATTGAATGATACAGTCTCCCTGTCAGGCAATCTTCCTGTTGGTAAGATTACATTTCGTTTGGATGCGAAAGACACTTTTGGCCAAAGCATAACACAGATTAATGGGACTTACTTAGTTTTGAATTCGAATACGTCTATTTATTACGTAAGCACCTTGGGTAATGATTCAAATTCTGGAAATTTATCTTCGGCTCCGAAACAATCCATTCAATCCGCTATAAGTGGTGCCATACCCCCGGCAGCGATTTTCATTGCGGTAGGTGAGTATTCTGTAGATAGCGCTGTGCCGACAAGTATCAATTTAGTCGATAAGGTCTCCTTATATGGAGGGTATTCTCTGGATTTTTTATCTCGCAATCCAAACATTTATGTAAGTAAAATACAGGATGTATCAACAGGCGCAGTTGTTGACACGAGAACCATCAGAGCGGGCGCGACCATCACAAGATCAACAGTCATTGATGGCCTAAGCATTGTCGGTTCATCCAACCTCAATGCTAGCGGAAATTCTTTTGCAGTCCATTGTTTGAATGGTTCGCCAACCATTAGCAACAATCTCATTCAGGCAGGATCGGTGAGTTCCATTACCACGATTGGCATAATGGCGGATGCATCGTCTCCTGTCATATCCGACAACACAATCTTCGGAGGTAGATCCACAACCGAATATACCTTTGGTATTTTCCTCCAGAACGGAGCCTCAAGTGAGATTCAAAACAACACGATTGATGCAGGCATTGCAACAAATAACTCCGCTCATGGGATCTATACGGGTCCACAAGCAAATAACCCTACAATCGTTGGAAATATCATCTATGGAGGTAGTGGGAACATTTCGTTCGGATTGAATACCAGCCACCCTTCCAATATTACTCTAACAAGTAATTCAATTGATGGGGGTATCGGTAATACTTCCTATGCCATTTACCATGGAACTGGTGGAGGAAATGTAGGCTCCTACCAATCCAATTCGCTTTATACTTCTGGTGGAACCAATAGATATTGCCTCTTCGAAGCAGGGACTGGATCTAGTCCCCTCATTTTCAATCAAAATCGAATCTATAATTGTCCTACTGCCATATATTTTGACCAGGGAAGTGTCGCTATCAATTCAATTTCAACCATTAACGGCGGTACTACGAATGGAAGCTCCTATTCAGGGAACTATTGAATGATATTTCGGCTGTATTTTATTTTCAATTAAGAGCTTTGCCAAGGACAAGATTTGATTCTGAAACTTCCCCTAAAATAAAAAAGCCTCACATCTTTCGACGTAAGGCTTTCTTCTCTTCTAACAATTTATATACGACAGAGTATCAAATCTATGGGATGGCCAGTCGGAGCACAAGAGGCAAGAGACCTTGCCTCGACTGCGAGACTACAATTCGCGGGCGTGATGCAAAGCATCTAGCCGCGAAATTGTTCGGGGCCGACCACCAAACAGAACGTAAAGAAACAAACAATGCTATCGTGACATACAG